>CACZZB010000093.1 GCA_902785555.1 uncultured Ruminococcus sp. | reverse complement strand
CCGCTTTCGAGACTAACTGTATATCCTCAAAAAATGTATTCTCTTTTGCTTCTTTTGCTCTATAAGCACTTTTACTTTTTAAAAACTTGGAAACTGGTGAAGATACATATCAAAATGAAAAAACAGATTGGAATAAGATAAAGGATATTCTTCAAAAAGCAGAGAGTATAGTAAATAATCTGTCTGTTATAAAAAATGCTGCTAAGCGTATTGCTGAATTGAAAGTGTTAAAGAAAAAAATACTGTGTAATTATTGTGAATCTGTTTTTGATATTGATGCAAAAGAAATCTGTACACATTTTAAAGACGAATATAATGCTTCATTTTATGCTAAAAGAGCCCGTTATATAAAAGATATTCAGATTTTGGCAGTTCATAGCAAAAAATCAGGAACTATATTGGAATACTCCGCTGCTGTTAATGCTTTGCAGAAGAGCAAGAATTATCAGAATCGGAAAAAATGGTTTGAAGAAAATGATACAGCACTGCGTTCTTTACTTGGAGAACAGTACAGAGATAATAATACAGAATGGAATGCTGTTAAACGTCTGATAATAAGGTCAAACAACATTGTTGAGCATATTTCGTTTATTGCTGAAGTACATCGTAAATATACAGATATCTGTTCATTGCAAAAGCAAGTGCTTAGTAACTGGACAATGCTGATATTTGATGTTGAAGTCAAACAAATTTTGAATCGTTTTAATATAACCTATACTTCCTCATTTTTTATACGCAGAAAGCATTATCTGGAAGATATGAATACACTGCAGTTGTGCAGTAAAAATACTGATTTATCATTTGAATCCTCAAAATTGCTTTCTGTTCTCCAAACAGTAAGCAAGGCAAAGTCTGAAAAGAAATGGTTTAAAGATTATGAAAATCAATTATCTTCTACTTTTGAAGGCAGGTATTATGGTACAGAAACTGATTTTGCGGCGATAAAACAGAGTTTGGATAATGCTGTTGAAATTACGGAAACATTTCCTTATTTTACTGTGTCTGAAGATACGATTAGTGTTTTGATTAATATTACCGAAAATATGCAGCTGTCGGGCAAAGCAAGACAAATTTCGGAAATGCTGTCTGATAAGGCTTTAGATTCGATAGGAAATACATTGTATGAGAGTCATTTTATTGCAGATTTTCATGATGAAAGTGGTATGTCAGACTTTGTTATTCCTCAGATAAATGATTTTTTGGGTTGTTGTGACAACCAACGTCAGTATATAAGTAAACTTTCATCTCTTAAAAGAGATTCTGTATTGGACTATCAAGATATAAGCAATCTGATTTCATATCTTATGAAGTTTAATGATGAAATATCATGGTTTAAAGAACAAGATAAGACTCTTTGTAGTACATTTGGTGATGCCTATATTGGAACAGAGAGCAGCTGGGAAAATATATCACGAGGCTTGAATACAGCAGAAAAGCTTATTTCAATATTTGGAGATGTTCCATATCATATAAAGAAGATTACTTGCAGCGGAACAGCAAAAACACAGATAACCGAAACGAAGGTATCGGAACTTGAAAAAATTGTTGATGAGACAGAAATAAAGATCGATGCGTTTTCTGCACAGTTTAAAGCTATTAATTTTTCCGTGCAAAAATTATCTGATGTAGCAGAGCGTTATGATAAATGTATCAATGGTTTCGATCAGCTTGTCAAATGGATTGATTATATTGAAACGAAAGCAGAATGCGATAGTTATGGATTAGATGATTTTACAGAAAAAATCGTGGCTATGGATAATCAGATAGCTGATGTAAGTGATGCATTTGAAAAAGGATTTTATATCCAATGGCTTTCAGAGCAGATCAACAGGATTCCGATAATACAAAACTTCCGCAGACGAGTACATGAGCAGCATTTGGAGCGTTTCAAAAAACTTGACTGTTATCAATACACAATTGCTCAGAAAAGAATAAGGAAAAATATCATCTCTTCCTACCCAAAGACAGATGAAATTGCTAAAGCAGGTTCTGAATTGAGCATACTTCGTCATGAACTGAGTAAAAAAACTCGGCATATGCCCTTGCGTAAACTGTTTAAAAGTATTCCTGAACTTCTTTTGACATTGAAGCCATGTCTGATGATGTCACCTCTTTCTGTTTCATATTTTTTAGATGCAAATTCCTATCAATTTGATATGGTTATTTTTGATGAGGCATCCCAGATATTTCCTCAGGATGCTATCGGAGCTATTATGAGAGGTAAGCAGGTTATTGTTGCGGGTGATACAAAACAATTGCCTCCTACAAACTTTTTTACAGCAAGTACAAGCAACGGCGGTAACGGATATGACGATGATGAAGGTTATGAAGAGGAAGTGTATGATTCGATTCTTGAAGAAACTGCTAATATTTTGCCAAACAGAACACTTCTTTGGCATTACAGAAGTAAACATGAACATTTGATTGCCTTTTCCAATCAGCAGATATATAAAAATGAATTGATAACATTTCCAAGCAGTAATGAAAGTGAGCCTGATACGGGAGTAGAGTATATTTATGTAGAAAACGGTTACTATGAACCTTCTCCTAAAAATCATAATGCAGTGGAGGCTAAACGAATAGCAGAGCTTGTTAAGGAACACATCGAAAAACATCCGAAGAGGTCATTGGGAATCATTGCATTCAGTGAAAAACAACAGCAAATCATTTCATCTGAAATACAGCGTTTTCGTGAAACAAATCCTGAATATGAATCATTTTTTGCGGAGGGAACGGAAGACGAATTCTTCGTTAAAAATCTCGAAAATGTTCAGGGCGATGAACGTGACACAATTATTTTTAGCATTGGCTATGCTAAAACGATGGAACAAAAGAAAAATAATCGTCCTATGTCTATGAGATTCGGTCCTTTGGGTTTATCCGGAGGAGAAAGAAGACTTAATGTTGCAATAACAAGGGCAAAGGTCAATGTAAAACTTGTAGGTTCCATTATGCCGTCAGATATTGATTTGAGCAGGACAAAATCTGATGGAATCAAAATGCTCAAGTCATATATTGAATTTGCTATGAATACAGATGTGGCTCTTGCCAATGAAAGCAGTCACGTCAGACAGGATGATTTTGTCAATGTGATTGCTGACTATATCAAAAAGCATGGCTATACAGTTCATCAATATGTTGGTTGTTCAAAATATAAGATAGATATTGCTGTGAGGCATCCATCTGAATTAGTGGAACAGTTCGCAGCAGGAATAGAATGTGATGGCTTTTCCTACATTTCTGCAAGAACTGTAAGAGACCGTGACAGGTTAAGAAGTTCGGTACTTGAGAAGATGGGGTGGAATTTGTACAGGGTATGGTCTGCTGAATGGTATAAAAATCCTGAAACAGAGGGAAAGAGGCTGATAAGCTTTATCAACGATGCCATAAAGAAATGTGATGAAAAAGTCAAACGCATTGAAGAATTAAAACGTAAGGAAGAAGCTGACAAAGAGGCTGAACTTGAAAGATTGCGTTCTCAACGGAAAGCAGAAGAATTGAAAAACAATCCGTAAAGGCAAAATCTGTTTCAAAAACTATAGTGAATAAAGGAAATTCTCTTGAAAAAACCAAAAAAGAATTCGGTAAATGTGAAATTGAATTGACAAAGCAACAACAGAAAGCTGAAAAAACAGATCTTTCGTGGGTTCGTCCGGGTGCACACGTTATACATAGTCGTTACGGAAATGGTTTGATAACTGACTTTCTTAATGATAATAAATATGTTCGTATAAGGTTCTCAACGACTGAAAGTATATTTGTATATCCACATGCTTTTGAAAATGGTATAATAACAAAATATGTCGATGAATCAGGGATTCCTGACAAGCAGCAAATTCTTCTTGCTAAAGTTGGTGGAAAGGTTAATCATAAAACTTTCGGTGAAGGTATTGTTAAAATGATTGAAGGCAGTCGCATTACTGTGAAATTCGGGGATATTGATAAAACCTTCAAATATCCTGATGCCTTTAACACAGACTTCCTTAAGAATATAGAATAAACTGTTTCAAATGAAAATGAATTACAGAGGTGTAAAATGAAAAATCGTACTGTTATCAATCAGGACTTACAATCAAATGCTACTGTAATAAACAGCTATATTGCTGAAAAAAATGACGGTACCATAATAAATCCTGTTTTGCAAAATTCAAATGCGACTGTGATAAACAGAGATATCGTTGAAGAGTATAATCTTCAGAACAATCTGAGTTCATCGGGTTCAGTCAATATTACTGAGGGAACATTGGTGTGTGGAAAATATAAGATAAAAAATCAAATGGAGGTTGCCTCCGGTGAAGCTGACTTATATTTGTGTTCCGATGGCTCCAATCTTTATGTCGCAAAAATATACAGACGTAAGTTTGCTGTTAAACAGGATGTGGTTGATGCTCTGATGAAAATCAATTCACCTTATGTTGCTAAAATTTATACTACCGGAAGCTATAATGGCTATCCTGTTGAAATTATCCCTTATTATGAAAAGGGAAGCTTACAAGGACATGCATTTACCGAAGAAGAGCTTACTGATATAATTATCCTGGCAATCAACGAGGGATTAAAGGCTATCCATGATGCCGGAATCATTCACAAAGACCTTAAACCATCAAATATTATGCTGAACAGCGATGGAAAATCCGTATCAATCATTGATTTCGGAATCAGTTCTTCCGTTTCTGACGGGAATACCATTCTTGTAACAAAAACCGGCATGACACCGGAATATTCTGCTCCCGAAACGTTCAAAAACTTGTTTTTAAAGGAATCTGATTATTATTCGTTTGGAATTACATTGTATGAATTGTTTTGCGGCTATACTCCTTATGCCAATATGCAGCCGGAGGAAATAGAACAGTTCATTTCCGTACAGCATATTCCTTACCCTGAAAAAATGTCAGACCGGTTAAAAGATTTTATTACTGCATTGACCTATTATGATATCAGTAACCGGAATAATAAAAATAATCCAAACAGAAGATGGACTTATGAAGAGGTAAAAAGCTGGATTGACGGAGAAAGTCTTGTCATTACGGGTGAAGGAATCGGAAATTCCGGAAATGGTTCTGTTCCGGGTTATGATTTTCAAGGAAAAACCTATACAAATCCTGATCTTCTCGTTGGTGCATTGGCAGAGCATTGGGAGGATGGAAAAAAACAGCTTTTCAGAGGCAATATTACAAGATATTTCAGAAAATGGAATATGGAAATAGCAAGGAAGTGCCAGGCAGCAGAGGATACAGCGGCAAGAGAAAATGGAAGAGATGATATTATTTTCTGGAAACTGCTTTATCAGATCAACCCAAGGTTAAAAAGTTTTGTATGGATGGGAAAAGCTTATGAGAATTTGCCGGCATTTGGCAGAGAGGCTTTGGAGATGCTTTGGGATAATGATACTTCATGTTTTTCATATTATTCGAGTATCCTGTCTGAGAAAGTATTGTCTCAATATGTACAGATGCTCTATCCCAAAAATGAGAAATTAAAGAAGGTTGCAAATGCAATAGAGGATTCCTATGAACTTGAAAGAAATAAAGGTACTGATTTTAAACGCACATATTATCTTATGGCATATTCATTATCGGGACAAAAGCTGTTTCTGCTGGATGGAAATCAATTTCGTACTGTGGGAGAACTTGCAGCATATTTAAGAAAGGTATCGGAGGAATCATTCAAAAGATTTGAAGAAATATGTCACAGATTGGTTGGTTACGATGGAAATCTTGATATACAGCTTGAAACCTGGCTTTTGTCTCTTGGAAAGAGCGAGGAAATTGAAAAATGGAAAGCCTCTGTGAATGAGTAAAAGGAGCAAATGAAGATGAGTGGATCTAAAATTTCTGTATATGCTTTGACTGGACGGGCACTGGAAATCGTTATTGGTCAGATAAGGTGCGAAAATCAGTCTGTAGCTTGTGCCGGAAGAATTAATGAAATCATTAAGGAACTTGATGCACACTCGGGAGACTTTGAAAAACAAATGAATAATGTGCAATTGTTTATGAAAAGAACATCAGAAGGTGAAGAGCAAGTAGAAAAGATACGGGATTTTCAGAAAAAAATCAATGATGAAATCAATAGCATACGTTCTGAACTGACAGGTAATATGCCAAGTATATCTGTGAAGTATACTATTTCCGAAGAAATATATGCACAAAAACGTTCTGTATTAAAACGCTTACAGAAGCTAAAGGTTCGTGCCGAAGAATTGAAAGCGGAATATGACAATATTATCTTTCAGGATAAGCAAAACATTTCTGTTATACAGAGCAGTATCATTAAAGACCTTGAAAGTACGGAAACAGAATTTGATGAATTGAGTTATCTTAAAAGAAATGATGAAGGTGATATACAAAAAATACAAGATAGTATAATTGATGATCTGAATGGAGTTTATTCATTTGAAATGCTCGATGAGGATACTGATGATGAACTTCGTAAAAGAAAAAAATCAATGTATGACTGTCTTTTGACTATAATCGGAGATAATAATCTGTCATCTGATATTATCAATGAGGCTAAAAATGCTGTTCTTATGCTGGACAGAATCTTATCTGCACAGCATTTTAAAACTTTTGATTCTCTTATTGTCAAACCACTGCTGAAAAAAGCAGAGAACTATAAGAACCTGTTTAGTATCTATTTAAAAGCAAACGGATAAAAGCCAAAAGAACCTGTTTAGCATCTATTTAAAATCAAACGGATAAAAGCCAAAGTAACCATTTGAAAAGAAGTTTGCAAATTGCGTTCGCAGTTTTTCCAAAGTCTGCGGTATTTATCCAACCATGCAAAAGAACGTTCTACTATCCAACGTTTTGGCAGTACAGCAAAAGTATGAAGTTCATTACGTTTGACAATTTCAACTTTGGCATTGCACAATTGCTTTACTGCATCGGCAAAGTTATCTCCCGTGTAACCGCCATCTGCAATGATTTTCTTGATAAATTTCAAATTCCTGGTTTGTTCGGAATAATACTCTATCATCCAAATTGCACCTGTACGGTCAGTTGTATTCGCTGTTGTCATCATGATCATATGAGGCAGACCAAGAATATCTACCCCTATATGCAGCTTTATACCTGATTTTTTTTAGCGGCATCATATCCTTTAGTTTCAGCCGTATCGGAGTTCTGAATCGTTTTGGAATCAACAATCAACATGATCGTATGTGGATCTCTGCCTTGTTTTTCTCTTTCAGCTTCAACCAATTTACGCAGTACCCGGTCAAGAAGGCTTATTCCGTCATTATCTTCTTTTGACCATATGTCATAATGATAGCGTATATTTTCCCATTTTGGAAAGTCATGCGGTATAGCCCTCCATGAACAGCCTTCTTTTATCAAGTACAGTATGGCACAAAAAATATCGTATAAATCGTATTTGCGAGGATGTGTTTTTTTGGTTGCCTGTTCTAAATCTTTTCTTATGATTTCAAATTGTTCTTTTGTTATCACTCGGATAATTTTTTCGCATTTTTGATACTTCTTTCGTTTTTTACTCCATTATATCACATTGTATTACTTTTTGTCCAGATACTAAACAGGTTCTAAAATATCATTACTGATGTCTGACACAAAATCTACGATTTGTCGGAATGCTTCAAACTGATATAAAGGATCACCTCCTGTCAGTGTAAATCCGTCTACACGATGCTGACTGCTGATTTGTAACATCAAATTTTTTATAACGGAAAACTCAACTTTGTATCGTTCCTGAAATTCCCATAATTCCGGATTACTGCAGCCTTTACATCTTCTTGGACAACCACAGAACCATATTCCGATTCGTTTACCCGGTCCGAGTACCTCTACCGGATACAAAATTCTTGCTATATACATGAACCTATCCTCACCAGAAAATATGCTGCCTGTTCCTGTCTGCTACCATTTATTACTATGCCGCCTAAACCTATCTCATCTCCATCAGATAATTTGGTTTTTTCAGTTATTTTTTTATTATTAACAAATGTAGGATTTGTACCGATGAGATTTTCAATCCACAGTTCATTATTATTGATTGTAAGTTTTGCCTGTGAACGACCTACATACTTTTTATTTATCAGGTAATCACTCATAACATTTTCTCTGCCAATAATGATTTCATTTTTTGATATAGTGTAGGCATATTGTCCGTCCATGCTGTTGAGTATGAAAGAAAGGGTTTGTGTTTCTTTCGTATCAGGTATCGGTGTTATGTCGGAAATATCTTCATTACAAATAGAACATTTTCTTGCATTTGCAGGATTTTTATTACCGCAATCACACAGGCGTATCATCTTCATTACCACAGGCGTTTGCACATTTGTATTATTTTGTTCTGTATTTTCGGTTTCTTCATCAGTAATTTTGACACCGGTTAAATCCGCCTCACAATAGATACATTCTATCACATAAGGTTCATTTTTTTTATTACATTCGGGACAAATTTTATACTTATTCATGTCTTATTCCACCTTCATTTTCTTTTTTTCTGCTGCTTTTCCACGGTGAGATTCAGTATTAAAACTTGATGTTTGCAGTTGCATATCATAATCTGACGTATTGATAATTTGTGCATATGCTACATCAGGCGGAAACATAGAAATATGCTCTGCTACAATGACACCCTTTGCAAGCAGACGTTTTTCTATTTCCTTGAAATCATCACAGAAATCTTGCATTTCTCCACATAATACAGCACTTTCGGTATCATTGGGAATTCTGTCAATGTTATCAAGACCGCCAAGTTCCATAGCAATTCTTCCATCAGGCGAATAGGTAACATTGACTGCTGTACCCTCACCAAAAGTATAAAGCTCACTATGAAATTTTGTACCGTTTCTTTTCGTAACCTCACGGCTGCCAAGAACACAATATCCCATATCTTTCATCACTTCATCAAGAGCTTGCTGAATATAGGCTTTTTCGGATTGCTGTTCTGCTGTTATTTTAATTCTCTCGATTTCTTCTTTTAATATCGACATTGATTCCACCGAAAAAGGATATTCCTGCACCACATAATGATACAACCCGCATAAAGCTGTGTATTCGGAATAAAGTGCTTCATATTCTTCATGATGTGCTTGATAGAGTTCTTCATATTCTGCACATCGTTTCAATAAAGGATTTACAGTAATTGAAATATGATTTTTCAAGAACTGTAAATCATAAATATCTTCTGTAAGTATTTCAGCCTTTTCTAATTCGGCATATAATTCGTTTGAAATAATGCCATTTTTTTTGACATCACGAATTTTGTCGGATATTTCCGATTTCCTGTGGATAAGCATTTTTGAAGAATCAACCGCTTTCGGCTCAATGTCTGCAAAAGAAACAGAAAAATTTTCATTGAAAGTTTTAGCAATGTCTGCCCTCAAATTTTTTTCATTAAGAGATACTATCTTCTGTATTTCTCTTTTGATTTGTTCAGTTCTTTTGACGTTTTCAGATATTGATTTTGCAGTTGATTCCAAACTTGATAAGTTTGTTGTATCGGTATTTGAAGCAGCCATTTCAGATTCTTTTACAAGGCAATGCAGTTCTTCAACCTTTTTTGAATAGCCGCTGTCATTACCTAAACGTGCAATAGCTTCTCCGGCAAGTTCATTATCTTGCTGTGACAAAGCACATAAACGTCTTAAATTAGCAATACTTCTTTTTATCGTTTCATTGGCTACAGCTTTTGCTGCTTCAATACGTCTCTGTTTCTCTAATATTCGCCGCTGTTCAGCGGTTAATGTATATCTTGATGATTTTGGTCCTGACATAATAACCCTTTCCTTTGCTTTTAAATGATTTTACAAAAACAGTTCTTTGTGTTTTCCTTATATCTATTTAAAATATCTTCCATTACTTGATTTTCTGAGTCCACCATTCGCATTAAAGCTAAAAAGTCAAGTAATGTATCTCTTTCAGTATTAATATATTTTGTGGAAACTTCTTCAAAAGCTAAAAGTGTTTCATTAGAAGTAAATTCAAAATCAATTTTTTCTGATAAATGAAAACTAACTTTATGGTATACCTTTCTATGACCATTAGACATATCAATACATCTTGATTCTTTTGTTATTAATAACTTCAAAATCGAGGGATCTAATGCACTTACATAGATACCTTCATTATCAAATACTAAAATTACATTACTAAAAAAACAATAGTAATGAGAATGGAATTTTAACACAAATGGATCGTATTGATATCTAAAAATAGTGAGTTCATACGGAAGTGCAGTACTATGCCTGACTTTAGGAACATTGAGTTGACTTGTAACAGTGTCGAATTTTATAACATCCTGACAATCCAATTCCCAAAAAGGAAATCCTATCTGCTCAATGTTTTGGGTGTCGGGTATAATTATACCACTATTAATCCATGTTCTAATATCAGATTTATCTTTTGAATAGTATTTTTCGCTTTTTTGTAATTTTAAAAAAGCATTTTCTACACACTTTATTTTATCTGGATATTCATATAATAATAAAATTCGTTTTTGTTCTATTTGTGTATGAAGAAAATCACTTTGTTCTTTTAAAATTTGCAATTCCTCTATTTTTTCAGAAAGATACCTTAATGTGTCATCAGGGTCAGACTCATATGATAATATACTCCTTATTTTATTATCTATTATTGAACATTCTTGTAAAAAAGGAGATATTATGTTTTTATATTCTTCTACAGTTTGATTGAATGCTGTGTTTATATATAAGCTATCGAATTTTATATGCGATTTTGATCGATATTTTGGAAGCTGTTTGGGCATATATTCCGCTTTTATTTTACTTATTTTTGACTTGACATTATGTATCCTTTTTCTTTCTTTTTGCTCCTTATCTCTTTCAATTTCTCTTTCAATTTCTTCAAAGTATTTTTGATATGCTTTTATTTTCTTGTATATAAAACGTATTAAACATATTATCAAAAATATACATCCAAGTATAATTAAAACAATGCCTTCCGGAGGTATCATGTTTTGCATAGGCTGCCCCTTTCTTATTTGTTAAGGTTTTTACGCCACTTGTCCATTTCTTTTTTGCTTAGATTCAAGAGATTTGACAAAAGTAGTTTTTGTTATTTGCTTTGTACTTCTCTGAAATATTCTTCATTGCCTGACTGTCCGAATCCACCATTTGCATCAAAGCCAAAAAGTCAGGTAATGTATCCCTCTTATTATATTTTTTTACATACTTAGTTGCAGCAGCTTCAAGAGCTAAAATTGCTTCGTAAGAACTAAATTTATAGCTGATTTTTTCTGATAAATTGAAACTGACTGTACCATAAACCACATTATCACTATATGTGTAATTATCTCTTTTCTGGATTTGACCATTACGAATACAACATGAATCACTACCAACGATATTGCTATACGGTGTAAATAACACAGTTTGCCTTTTTACTGATAAGCATAAGAATGAGGGATCTAAAGCATTTATATATTTTCCTTCACTATCAAACACTAAAATTACATTACTGAAAAAACAATAGTAGTATTCATGAAAATGCAGTATCAAGGGTTCATACTTATATGAGAACATATTTAAGTCTGATGGCTTTATACTGTATACTAAATCATTTATCGAAATGTTATCCAAAGAGCATTTTTGGCTTTTTTTTAGCTTATAAAATGCGTCTCTGATACATCCAATTATATTTCGATCCTCATTTAGTAATACGATTTTCCTTCCATCTATCATTGTATGTAATGAATCACTCTTTTTCTTGAGTTCATTTAATTCATTCATATTTGCAGAAAGATATTCTAATCTTTCATCAGGAGTGGAATAAGAATAATATGACAATATATCCTTTAGCTTGTTATCTATTGTTGCAAGTTCTGTTACAGTATCATGTATGCTGTCCTTATATTCTTTTACACATCTGTTGATTTCTGTATTGATATACTTGGTATCAAATGTCATTTGTGATTCGGATTCATTTATTTTGAAAGAAAATGTTTTAGGCTCAAATTTTGCTTTTATTTCGCTTATTTGTTTTTCAACACTTTCTATTCTCTTTTTTTCTTTTTCCTTAAAATTTGCTTCTATTTTTTTTGATATGTGATATAATGCAAATAAAAGCAATGCTATATCTACAATTACGGCAGTTAAAATCATAAATCCTTGTTCTGTATTTCCGGATAATAAAAATATATTACCAGCTAATGTAATTAAAACTAACAACACGATTAAAATTTTTCCTATTATAGCTGGCTCTTCTTTTGCTGCCATGATTAACAATATTATTATTGCTATAATCAGTTCCATTAACTTTTTCCCTTCCTAATTGCTCAAACTTTTACGCCATATGCCTATTTCTTTTTGTTTTCCTAATGCGATAAGCCATGCTTCAAGCTGTGCGTCTAAATTGTCGTCACAATCTATCATACTATGACAAAAATCTTCAAATTCTTGCTCTGATGAATCCAGCAGAGATTTCATATGAGAAACCAGTTCTGTCACACTTTTCAGCTTTTTATCATTGACAGCCAAAACCTTTTGTCCCGAAAGCAAATACGCCATAATATAACTCGTTGTGCCAGTAGAAAATAAAAAATAATGAAACTCCACCCCAAATATGCTATTCTATAATTGACCCAAAACTATAGGAGGCATACAGAAGATG
>CACZZB010000092.1 GCA_902785555.1 uncultured Ruminococcus sp. | reverse complement strand
TTAGAAATATTTTCAAAAGCGGTTGATGAATTGAAAGAAAAATACAGTTCTCTCCTGAATTCAGAATACTTGATCCGACAATGGAAAATAGAAGAATATCAACGTGGACTTGAAAATCACGAAAAGTTATTCAAAGATACTGAAAAAATTAAAAAGCAGTTTGAGGAAGATAATGACAATAAGCAATCCCAAAACCGCTCACAAGGGCAAGGACGTAGAAGAAGATAATAGAACACGTGCATAACACGATGTAACACGTATATAACACGTTAAGGAAAAGCACCGTTTTTGATATGTAACACATAAAAATACAGCGTGTTATATATGTAACACGCAAGTAAAAAGGAGAAATTCGCTTTGAAAGTGTATAATTCAAGTAAATATCCAAATCATAAAACAGCAAGGCAATGGGCATTACAAGGCTTTCTGCCCAACGATACGGCACAAGGTATAGAGTTATGGACAAATCGCTTTTGTAGTCATCATTACACCTATTACAGTATTGATGAAGTAACCAAAGCCACCGATGAACAACTTGAAAGTAGTTTCTTTAAGCCTGAACGAGAACGCAAGAACCAAAAAGCAAGAGAGGAACGTCAACGATTGAGAGAAAAACGTCTTGCGAAAATCGAACGACAGGAATATGTCAAAAGAACTATTCCCGAAATCGAAAGCAAAATTAAACACAAAGGCATTGTAATTGATACCGAAACGACAGGACTTGATCCTAAACAAGATGAACTATTGCAAGTTTCAATCATAGATATTGAGGGAAATGTGCTGTTTAACAGTTATTTTAAGCCCAAAGTTACATCTTGGACATCCGCTGAACTTGTAAACGGTATAAGTCCACAAATGGTAGAAAATTCACCCAAAATATCAGAAAAAATCAAGGAAATTAACAAGATTGTGTATAATGCAGAAACAATCATCGGGTACAACACCCATTTCGACTTGTCTTTCCTCTACTACAACGGTCTTATTTTATCTGAAAATACTAAATTCATAGACGTAATGACAATTTTTGCCGAAATTTATGGGGAATGGAGTGATTACTTTGGGGATTACAAATGGCAGAAGTTAATCACTGCGACTGACTATTACAATTATAATTGGGATAGTCACCCCGAAAATGCACACAATAGCCTTGCTGATTGCTATGCCACACTCTATGTCTATCAGCAGATCCAAAAATAAAGAACGGAGCAGGGAAAAAAATAAAATTTCCCTGCCCTTGTCAGCTCACGGTAATCCTCACTAATATTTATTTTTTTCCCTGTTCCGCATATTTTTTATATCATCTATGCTTGATATTCCGCTTTTTCCTGTGCATAGCAGGTAGTAAGTGTAAGGCTCATCGCTTTCCTCATCTTCTTCGTATGAAATGCAGAACGGACAATATATGCAATCATCCATAACATTCGCATAGGTTTTACCTCTCCAAACTCGTTGACCGATAGGGCAATATGATGAATGCGTTGCTAAACCGTGTTCAACAGTAGGGATTTTTTCAGCATAACGCAAAAATTGCTTCTGATAATATTCGGATACCGCATTATATATCCATCTTTTCTCTTTGCTATCTTTCAATAGCATTTCTGACAATTCGTTATCAGTAATTTCACGATCCATTTTACTTAAATCTATCTCTATTGTTGAAATGCCTGCCGATTTTATTTTGTTCAGTTTTTCTTCATCAATTTTATGTGTTACGAATATTTCAACAAAAAACTTTTTTTCACCACAATATATTACAATATCGGGTATTATACCTCCAAAAGACTTTTCTAATTCAATTCTGTCAACGGTAATTTCTTTTGATTGTGATATGTATTCTTTCTCTTTGTAACTATGAAATTCGACATATACACTTGGAATAGTAAATTTTTTAGATTTTGAAATAATTTCTTTTGCCAACAGATGTAATGATGTTTCATACCCATATTCGCATTCATCAGTTGATTTATGTGCAAAATGTTGTACCATCTTTTCTCCCTTTTTAGCAATAAGAGGCTGATTACAAGATGGACATACACAACCGCATTTCAATCCCCTGTCAACACTTGATATGTCAATTAGTTCTCCGTCTTTAAGGGCGTAAGTCATCTTTTGTCTATGCAATATCGCCACTTCCTTTTGCTATTTTCCCGATTTTCTGCGATTACAAGGTTTACACAACATCTGACAGTTTTCTGCGGTTGTTTTTCCTCCAGAATGCCACGGATCTATGTGGTCACCCTCCATTTCATCAATGCTGAATTGTTGATGACAGATAGCACATAAACCGCCTTGTCGTTCATATGCGGATTGTTTCATATTGTCGCTGAATGCTCTGATATTCAGCGTTTTTTCGTTACCCGACAGCAAATATTCATAGATACCGCTTTGGTTGGTTACATCATCATCTTGGATCAATTCGATTGTTCTTTTTTCAAGGTCTTTCGGATTGTAACTGTTGTTGTGGTAAAGGTGATAAAGTTTTCCCCAATTCAGACCTTTCATCTTCGGGCGATAATGCGGAAATATGCTATTTACCCAATTTATCACGTTTTGAAAGTATATCCACAAATCCGTTGCGTTACTATCGTGTTGATGTTCAGCCATATAAACCTCGATTGTCTTGCCCTCCGTTAAGGCTTTCCAATCAATAGCGGTTTGTAAATAGTCTTGTCTGATTAACGCTCCCGACAACAATTTACTGCCGATCTTGTAAGCAACACAACCGTTTTTGCTGAAATATCGTTTAGCGTCCGTCAACCATTCGCCTGTATAGATTGCGTTTCGGAGTTCCTGTTTGGTCAATTCCTCACTACCGATATTGATTGTCATAAACCAATCAAGTTTTTCTTTATCGTTGCCGTTGCAAATGTAAATCATCAGTTTGTAATTGAGTATTTGTTCTTTCTCCGTGTTGGTCAGATTATGGAAAAATCTGTTGTTGATGGAGAAATCACCGTTGATGTATTGACAAATGCTGACTGTTCTCTGCTGTCCGTCAAGCAGTTCATAACTGCCGTCATCGTTCTCACACCAATACATCACGTTGAGGGGGAAGTTGTGCGTTATGGTGTCTATTACAGCGTTCCTCTGCTTGTCCTTGTAAACAAATTCACGCTGAAATGCTGGTCTTATATTCAGCCTACCACCATAGCCTACAACACCGTTCTCTGCACTATCTACATAGCCGTTAGCAACATCTCTGACGGTTATTTGCCTTAATTCTATATCCATACTTTTTCACTTCTTCCGTTTGATTGTTATTCTTGCGTAGGCTGAATGTACATACTCGTTTGTTTCGGGATTGTACAGAAAGTTTCCTTTTGCTGATTTGCCTTTGAGTACGGGATTTCCGTTCGCCTTTCCTCCCGATGAGCCTGTGTAAGTCATATCCTGTCGCATTTCTTTAAAATCATTGTATGTTCTCAATATTGGTATTCCTGCTTGTTGTTCATTGCTTGATTGAAGTAAGCCTATTATTTCAAACTGTTCAGGGTTGTATTTGTCCATAAAAGTTATTGGAACACCCATAACGCCGTAATAATCTTCGGGAATTTCAGATACCTTGCTGACCTCGATAGCGTTGTAATTGTCATAGGTGGGATATTCTTCGGAATTGTAGTTTCGGTAAAGTATCAGGTTTTCGTGCCTTTTTTGTATGTCAAGATTAGTGTACCAACAGCAAGGCACTTCTGTGAGTTTGATACCGTCAACGATTTTATCACTTTTTTTGCCAAATCCATCGGGAGTGGTAAACCATAAACTCCCCCCCATTGCTTTATATCCTATCCACATTTTATTTTTTTTCAGTAATGGGAAGATTTCTTTGTATGTTATAGCGTTTTTATTCCCTATGATAACGAATTTTTTATTGTACTCGATAAGTTGTGCAACATATTCTCTGAATAAACTGAACGGAGGATTTGTTACCACTACATCAGCCTGTTTGAGCAACTCAACGCATTCATCGGAACGGAAGTCACCATCACCTTTGAGCAGTTCAGGCTTGCCGTCAACGGATTTGAGCAACAGTTCTATGTCCTGCAAATCGACAGCACCGTCACCGTTCAAGTCCTTGACTTCGGTAATTTCGATTTTATACGGTTTCTTGTTTGTTATTTCTTCGCATAATTCTTCTTCTTCTCCGAACAAAGTAAGTTGTTTGTACATAATGGGAGAAGTTGCGTAACAAGTACAAATTAGTTTTTTCAATCCTAAATGGTTGAAATTCATAGCAAAATACTTGAAAAAATTGCTTTCATATGGATCATCACAATTACAAAATACTACTTTTCCCTTGAAATGTTCTTTGTAGTGTTTTAATTCGTTCTCTATGTCTGATAACTGCGTGTAAAATTCATCTTGTTTTGCCTTACTCGCAGCACTCAATGTTTTATTGCTGTTTCCCACGTCATAACCTCCAATTTTCAGCGATATTGCAGATTTTTTGTTGTTTTCCTGTGCATATTTAACAGTGTATGCTGTACCGCCCGATTGACGTGTCATATATGCAATGCACAAACTGCTATTGTCAACCATATAGCGATTTCTCTTGTGCATACAGCCTTTTTTGTTATGTGTTGATACATATACAACACTATCAGCAAGTATCTTTATGTGTTCATACACATCAATATCGGCTTGTTCCCAACCGTCAGCTTGTTCGGGACAAGGAATAGCAAGGATCAACTTGATTTTCTTTCTCCTATGCTCCTGTTTGGCATTCAGAACGGTTTGAGCCGACAATGTATCAAAACCAATAGCACCGCCAGTGATGAAACACCGATAACCGCTCTGAATAGCCGAATTAACAACCTCTTTCAGCCTTTCAGAAACGGTATCAAGCATTTTTGCGGATATTTTCCTATGTCCTGTAAAGCAACAGGTTTGTTTCAATTTGTTTTTTTCCCTGCTCCGCATAAATATTCATTCCAATCTTTATAGGTTTTAGGCGGTTGGAACGTGTGAAGTCCTCTGATTTCTTGTTTCATTTCGGCAATGAAGTTTATGCCAGCAGTGTCATTATCCACACATAACCAGTGTTTCAAATTTGGCTTTAATCTGTGTAATTCGTGTACAACACTACTGTTTAGACCGCCCATACTGACAAAAAGATGATGTGTAAATTTGTCTTGATAGATTTGATAGCAACTCAACAAATCAATAGCACTTTCAAAATACAAAATATCGCTTGGATCACCATAAATTGTGTGAAATCCATATCCGCTGTGAGTTGATATTAGTTTAAATCGGGTATCGCCTGTGCCTACGATTTCTTCTCCTATTGGTTGTTCGTCCCAATCAGTTATGACAAAGTTGCAGTTACCGTTGGTGTCTTGATATAACTTTTTTTGCTTTATCAGAGAGAAGATTATACGGCTTTCCAGACATCTTTTTTTGCAAAGGTATCCCAATATTCTTTTCTCGTTATCTGCCCGTACAGACGGCTCTGACGGCTCATATGAGGGTATCTGAACGTCATTTAGCATTGTGCTTGTAAGTTCCTCGACTGCTTGCTGAAACGGCATATTGTAATAGCACATCAAGAAGTCAATAGGGTTGCCTTTTTGGTTTCGTGAATACCACACAAACATATTGCTTTTGATGTACAAGCTATCGTGTTTTTCAATCGTGAAGTTTTTGCCAACACGTTTCAAATCTTCGCCTTTGGCTATCAAGTAGGCTACCAAATCCGCACGTCTTGCCTGTTGTATCTTTTCTCGATTTATCATTTTTAAGCACCTTTATTTTTCAGCTTTTCAATTTCTTCGTTACTTTGACTTGCCACTTCATCAGTTGCGTTGTTCATCTCTTTTTCTTCATCTCTAACGATATGAGCAATAACATTTCCTGTTGCGAAATCAAAATTTGCTTGTATATTTCTAATCTTATAAATATCTGCCCATTCACCTTTGCCAAATAAGTCTGCACTAAACTGATATGTTCCGACATCTATTCTCAACATATAGCCTTTTTTGACAAATTCCGTTATAGCGTGTTCAACTCTATTAAGACTTACGTTGCATTTTGTTGCAATATTCTGTTTAAGCCTTTTGTTGAGATAGAGTACCTGTCCACCACCACAACTTTCCGTTATTTCGTCTGCATAGCTTGCTCTTTTCAGAAATTCAAGCAAAATAGGATTAAAACTGAACTGCACATCTTTAAATTTCGACAGGCAGTCTAAATACAGCTTGACGAATGGTGGTTCTTTGGGTAACCTCGACTTAACAGTTTTTTCTTGATTTTCTTCTTTTACAACTCCGTTTTCATCGACAATAGTTGTGCTTTTTTCCGATGAATAGTAAACCGTTTTCTTGGGAGTTGATGTGGGATTATTGTTCATAAATTCAACCTCCGTTATTGTAGTTATATAATACAATAACATTGTATTCTAAAAAGACATAAAAGTCAAGAACATAATCAAAAAATCTTTGTAGCTGTAAAGTACAATGTCCTACCACAAATCCCTACAAAGTCCTACCACAAATCCCTACAATGTCTTACCACAAATCCCAACAGTCCCCAAAACCCCGAAAAACTCGATAAACACTAAGAAAATTGACGTTTTTGGAGGTTCGCCCCTTCTTTTATTTTCTTTTCCTCCTTTTTTTTCTTCTGTGCCGCCGAATTTGAACTACAATGCGGAACAGGGAAAAAAATAAAAAATGAAATAAAAAATGAGCAAGGCATTTAGAAACAAGAGAATGTATCATCATAAATCAGCATGGAAAGACTTACATGGAATTGGCGTAATTTATTGTACCATTGAGAAAAACGGTGTTGTTTCAAAACAAAGTCACTATTTTATTTACA
>CACZZB010000091.1 GCA_902785555.1 uncultured Ruminococcus sp. | reverse complement strand
TTCAGATACATGGACTTGTCCGAACTGCGGCAAGATAATGCCGAAATATGTCGGTACTTGCGGATGCGGTGAGGTACAGCCGTTTGACTTTGATGAACCAGCAGCCCCTGCAGCTCCAATGACCTATGACAGAGCTCCTGCACAGACTGCAACAAGACAGCCTGCACAGCCGAGAACTTCAACGAGAACCAACAGAGCGGCAGCAACACCCGACCATGCACAGGTAAATCCTGTATCAACAGAGTATTCAAAGGTTAAGGAAACAACTTCTGCATTTGGCAAAAAGAAATTGGATGTTGAAGTAACTCCTCTTGAAAAACGTTCAGATACATGGACTTGTCCGAACTGTGGCAAGATAATGCCGAAATACGTTGGTACTTGCGGATGCGGTGAGGTACAGCCATTCGATTTTGATGAACCTGCAGCCCCTACAGCTCCTATGACCTATGACAGAGCTCCTGCAAAGACTGCGACAAGACAGCCTGCACAGCAGAGAACTTCAACGAGAACCAACAGAGCGGCAGCAACACCCGACCATGCACAGGCAAAAAGAAATTGGATGTTGAAGTAACACCTCTCGAGCAGCGTTCAGATACATGGACTTGTCCGAACTGCGGCAAGATAATGCCGAAATATGTCGGTACCTGCGGATGTGGTGAGGTACAGCCGTTTGATTTCGATTAATAATATATTGAAAAGCTAATTAAACTCCTCCGGTTTTTGTTTTTATAAAAAATCGGAGGAGTTGTTATTATTCTATAAATGTGTTGAAATATTTTGACCTTGGTGTTATAATATTAGTAAATTTATTTTTAACGGAGGTAATTTTTGACATGAAAAAGTCCAGTAAAATATTGTGCAGAATAATCGCTGCATCAATGATAATTACAATGGCTGCCGGTACAGGCATGGCTGCTCCCGTAAGTCAGGTCATCGGTACAAGTATCTCAGTAAATGCCGAAGAATACGGTGATTATGAGTACGAAGTCAATGAAGATGACACCGTGACCATCACCCGTTACAACGGTGAAGAAAAAAATGTAACTATCCCGTCAAAGATAGACGGAAAACAGGTCACAATTATAGGCAGATATGCTTTTGAAAACAGCAGACAGTCTTTGCAGTCTGTTGTGATACCGTCAGGCGTTGTAAGAATCAATGAAAGAGCTTTCCAGTATTGCGAAAAGCTGAAAACCGTTACTCTCCCCGAAGGTCTGAAAGTTCTTGAAGATGCTGTATTTGAGTTCTGCTATTCACTCAGGGAAATTAAATTGCCCTCTACTCTTGAAGAAGCAGGTACTTATCAGTTCCAGCATGACAGAAATCTTTCGTCTGTTACCTTGTCACCCAAAATGACACGCATTGCAGATTGTATGTTCCAGGACTGTAATTCCCTTGAAGAAATAACTATCCCCGATAGTATTGAAGAAATAGGCAATTATGCTTTCAACTATTGCCGTAACCTGAAAAAAGTCAATATCGGTGCAAACTCTAAATTGAAATATATCAGACAGTCGTTTTCATATACAGCACTGGAGAGCTTTACATTGCCCGAAACGGTTGAGGAAATAAGCGGTTGGTGCTTTGAAAGAAACTATCATCTGAAAGACTTTACGTTCAACAGCAAAGTATCTGTTATACCTGACGGATTTTTTTGCGAATGTACAAGTCTTGAAAATATTGTTATCCCCGACAATGTGCAGGAAATATGGAACAGGGCTTTTTCCGGTTGTACAAATCTTAAAACTGTAACAATGGGTGCAAATGTTCGTGAAATAGCGTGGGAAAGCTTTAACAACTGTACTTCTCTTACAGATGTATATTTCGGTGCAGCTCTCTCTCATATCGGAGACAATGTCTTTGCAGGCTGTTCGAGCCTTGTGAATTTCCACAATATCCCCGAAAATTATATCACTTTTGACTACCATGTTTTTGAAACATCAAAATGGTATGCCGAAAAGCCCGATGGTGCAGTTTATTTTGGAAATGTCCTCTATAATTATAAAGGCACAGTAGCACAGAATGAAAATGTTGTTATTCCCGAAGGCACTGTATCTTTCAACAAAAATATTTTCGGAGAAAATACAGGTCTTAAATCCGTCACCATTCCCGCAAGCATGGGACAAATTGATTTCGGTTATTTATTTGACGGCAGTAAAAATCTTGAAAATATCACTGTTGCCGCAAATCACCCGAATTATAAGTCAATAGACGGTATCGTCTATAACAAAGAGGGTACGGAAATGATATACTGCCCCAGAGGAAAAGCAGGTGCTTTGGTAATTCCCGAAGGTGTAGAATATATCGACAGTGGTTCACTTACAGGCTGTACAAAGATAACTTCCCTTACTTTCAGCAAGTCACTCTATGATTTCACAACAGTAGATTTAACTTCCATGTCATCACTTGCATCTATTTCCGTTCCGTCAGAAAATGAACGTTATATGTCAAAAGACGGTGTACTGTTTGGTGCAGAAACAGATGATGACGGCAATAAATACCCGTATGTCCTGTACTGCTGTCCTCCTGCAAAGACAGGTGCATATACAATTCCCGATACAGTCCGGGAACTTCACTGGTCGGCTTTCAATAATTCAACTAAACTGACATCTCTCAATATTCCGAAATCTGTACGCTGGCTGATGAATTTTGAAAACCTTACTACACTTGACTCTCTCACAGCAATTAATATGGCACAGGAAAGTGAATCGGATTACTGCACAGTCAACGGTATTCTTTATAATAAAGACATGACGGAAATGCACTATGTTCCGAATGCAAAAAGCGGTGCTGTTACAATACCCGATGGTATCGAAACGATTTACGGTGCTTTCTATAACTGCAAAAAGGTCACACAGGTAAATCTCCCTGCATCAGTAAATGAGATATATGAAGATTCTTTCGACAACTGCACAGCACTGACAAAATTCACTGTTGCACAGGATAATGAAACCTACAAGGCAGTCAACGGTGCTTTGATAAGAAAAGACGATAACGATTATCTCCTTTGTGTTCCGAAAGCAGTAAAGACATTTACCGTTCCCGATAGTATCTATAACCACGACCGCATGAGAGATAATGCTTTCATCAACTGCAATTCCATTACAACGCTTAATATAGGTGCAAACTTCGATTTCAGTTGGTGGTGGTATTATAATGCTCATTTCAATATATGCCCGAATCTGAAAACAGTCAATGTTGATGAAAACAATGTCAACTACAAGTCAATAGACGGAGTTGTTTATAACAATGAATCGGTTGTATTTGTACCGCCTGCTTATGAGGGTGTATTGAATGTTCCGAAATTCGTTGTTTCATGCTGGGATGGTGCTTTCAAAAACTGTTCAAAACTTACAGCAGTTAATTTCTCGTCAAGCTATACGGATACCATCAACTTTGATATATTCAACGACAGCTATGCTCTTGAAAATATCTATTTCCCGAATAACGGCAATTATACAATAGAAAACGGTGCCGTTTATAACCGTGAAAAAACAGAGCTTTATCATGTATTTAACGGTACAAGCGGTGAATTTGTAATTCCGTCAGGCGTTAAATATGTCAACGAAAATGCGTTTATCAACTGCTCCAAACTTACAAAAATTGTTATAAATAACGATTTGAGTGAATTCAACGCCAATCTTTACGGCTGTACAAGTCTGAAAGCTCTTGAAGTTCCTGCAAATATTACCCGTATGTATGAAAATAACTTTGAAAATATCAGCGAAGATTTTGTGATAGAGGGCTATGCAGGTACTCATGCCGAACAATATGCAAACTATCATAACTATACATTCCACCGTCTTTCTGATGAGATAACTCTCAATAAGACAGCAGTTACAACGGCTGTCGACAGGACTTTCAAACTTATTCCAACTATCAAGACAGAAGCCACTTTTGACAAGACAGTTACGTTCACAAGCGAAAATGCAAAAGTGGCAAAAGTTGCCGCAGACGGTACAATTACGGCAGTTTCCGCAGGTACAGTCAAAATTACTGCAACTACCGTAAACGGAAAGACAGCTTCTTGTCTTGTAACGGTGAATCCTGCATTGTCGAATGTATCGGAAATATCCTCGGATAATATCCTCGTCAATGCAGCATCAACGGTTACAGTGAAGGCTCTTGACGGTACAGGCACTTATAAATATGCAGTAGATTACAGGCTTTCAGGTGCAGATAAGTGGACATCTCTCCTTGCAAAAGGCACGACAGCAACAGCTAACTTCACGACAGCAACAGCAGGCACTTATGAAATAAAAGCAACTGTCACGGACAAAGACGGCTATACAGCGGAAAGAATATTCACTGTGAAGGTCAATGCAAATCTCGCTAATACTTCAACTGTATCAGCGACAAAGACCACTCTTGGAAATGCCGTTACAGTAAACGGAAAATCAACAGGCGGTCTCGGAGGAACAACTTACAAGTATGAATATAAACTTTCCTCAGCAAGTGTGTGGACAGTTCTTTCAGACTACTCAACAGCAGATTCAACTGTATTCAAGCCATCAGCCGCAGGCACATATAATATTCGTGTGACAGCAAAGGACAGCAGCGGTACAACTGTGAGCAAGACCTTGAATGTAACAGTTACAGATACTCTTGCCAATACCACAGCTATAAGTGCCGAAAAAATAATGGTCAATGGAAAGGTGACTGTTAATGTTTCAGCGGCAGGCGGTATGAGTGACTACACATACGCTTGTTATATGAAAGCAGCAGGGGCATCATCATGGACAACAGTTTCCAATTTCGGAAATAAAACATCCTTTGAGCTTTCATTCGACAAATCAGGAAATTATATTATCTGCACAAAAGCGAAAGACCAAAACGGAACAATTGCAAAAGAATATGTTTCAGTATCTGTATATGATGTTCTGAAAAATATATCTTCTGTCGAAAATGATACAATAGTTTTCGGTGATACATTCACGGTAAATGCAGGTGCGGCAGACGGAATGGGCGGCTATACCTATGCAGTATCCTACAAAAAGACTTCTGATACAAATTGGGTAGTAAAACAAAATTATGCAGAAAACAGCACTGTTACAGTTAAACCTTCAAATGCAGCAGATTATATCATCAATGTAAAGGTCAAGGATACAGCAGGAAATGTTGCGGAGAAGAATTTCAATGTGAAAGTAAATGCTCTCATTGAAAATACTTCAACTGTATCATCTGACTTTATCACACTCGGTGAAATGGCTGTCATCAACGGAAAATCAAAGGGCGGTTCGGGTGAAAAGACATATCAATATGAATATAAACTTTCATCAGGTCAGGAATGGACAGTTCTTTCGGACTATTCGGATGACACCGTGGCTATATTCAAGCCTGTTGAAACAGGAAAATATGATATTCGTGTGACTGTGAAGGACGGCAAAGGAAGTACGGCAGAAAAGACTTTTGAAGTAAATACTGTCGGTATTCTTGTAAACAATTCAACATTGAGTTCCGATAATATCGTAATAGGCGATACCGTGACGATAACAGGCAGTGCGTCAGGCGGTAAAGGTGATTATCAGTACGCATATTTCTATAAGAAATTTACCCAGAAGAATTGGACAAAGATAGCTGATTACAGCTCAAATACAACTGCAAAGGCTACTCCGAAAAGCTATGGAGATTATCAGATATGTGTCAAAGTAAAAGACAAAGACGGTACTGTTGCGGCTGAATATTTGAATGTAATTGTTAATGACAAACTCAAGAATAATTCAACTATATCAGCTGAAAGTATTGTACTTGGAAATACTTTCAAAGTAACAGCTGCAGCTGCTGACGGCATGGGCGGATATACTTATGCAGTCCTCTACAAGAAAGCCTCCGACAGCAAGTGGACAACAAAGCAGGATTTCAAGGCTAATGCAAGTGTTGATATCAAGCCTGCAAATGCAGTAAAGTATGATGTCTGCGTCAAGGTAAAGGATATTTCGGGAACTATCGAGAAGAAATTCTTTACGGTTGATGTAAAAGCGGCTCTTACAAATGATTCCGCTATCTCGGCAGAAAGTATTGAGCTTGGCAACAGTGTTACCGTAAATGCAAAGGCAGCAGGCGGTGCGGGTTCTTATCAGTATCAGGTAGTTTATAAGAAAAAGACTGATACAAAATGGGCTACTGCACAGAATTTCTCGACAAATACAACTGTTTCATTCAAGCCTGCAAGTGCAGTACAGTATGATGTATGCGTAAAGGTTAAAGACAGTGATGGAACTATCGTCAAGAAATTCTTTGAATTAAATGTTACGGCAGGAGAAAAACTTGCAAATCATTCGACTATATCTGCAGCGAGCATTGCAAAGGGTCAGACTGTAACAGTGAAATGTGCTGCAACGGGCGGAAAATCTCCGTATACCTATGCTGTATTCTACAAGCAGAGTGCTCAGGCAAAGTGGACTACAAAACAGGATTTTGCAGAGAATGACACAGTTACCATAAAGCCTGCAAATGCAGCAACTTATGATGTATGTGCAAAGGTAAAAGATGCTGACGGAACGATAGTAAAAGAATATTTTACAGTTGAAGTCAAATGATTATTGCATAATACTGTAAGCAAATAAAAAAATAAGGCGGTATGTCAAAAAAATTGGCATACCGTCTGTTTTATTATGTCATAAAGTTTTATTATCTGAATATAAATATATAAAATATTATGAACGGGTGATAATGTGGTACTGAAATGGAAATCGTTTTTATATTCGTTTTTGATAACATTTCTTTTTGCGGCATTGGGAGGGATAGTTACATACATAGGTATCCCAAGATTTGAAAGTGCGGTTCAGCCGCCTTTGTCACCTCCGGGATATTTATTTCCGATAGTATGGTCGGTTTTATTTTTATTGATGTCGATAGGTGCGGCTATAATATATGATTCCGACAATGCGGATTCTCCGAAAGCGTTGTTTATATACACTGTACAGCTTACACTGAATTTTTGGTGGTGTGTTTTGTTTTTTGGATTCAGACTGTATTTTGTATCTTTTATATGGCTTCTGATACTTCTTTTGGCGGTATTCATAATGACAGTCCTGTTTTACCGTGTAAATAAAATTGCAGGACTTTTACAGATATTTTATATTATATGGCTGATGTTTGCGGCATATCTTAATTTCGGAGTATGGTTTTTGAATAGATAATTGTATTGCAAAAGCAAAGATTTTATGTTATAATCATAAAAAACTGACGGGGCTTTTAACAGTTAAAACTATTTTATAAAAAACTATAAAAATATGTTGACTTTTATAATTTTTAAACAGAAAGAGAGGTGAAAACCGTTATTGAAAAATTGACAAAATCCAACTTTTATGTTAAAATCAGAGAAGATACGAAGCCTATGCGACAGCCAAGCGATGATGGCAGAGTAAATATTACGAAAGGGGAATAGATTAGCGGTTAGCCATTA
>CACZZB010000090.1 GCA_902785555.1 uncultured Ruminococcus sp. | reverse complement strand
CAAGCTGATCTATCAGCATTGTTTTATCAATGTAATACAGTCCGGATTTTCTTATTTCTCCAAAATCTGTATTACCTACCGGCATAAAATACTTTTTCATATTCATCAATCCTTTGCATATACTATCTATATTTTAGCACATTCCAAACATAACAACAACATATTTTTTGAAAGAATGGGTGCATTATTGAAACATCAATAACACACCCGTTTGTCATTCTATGGCATATTTTGCGATAAGCTTTGCAATGGTAAGAGGAAATGTCTTTAAGTCCGTTATATCAAGAAAACATTGTTCCCCATAACAACGCTTGATAGCCTCTTTGTCACTTCCAATCGCTGCCGCAATGAATGTTATGCCCTTTGCAACATACTCTTTGCGGATATTCCTCAAATCCTGTTCTGCACCTGTACCGCAATAATTTTCAGCCGCTGGCTGTCCGTCCGATACAATGATAAACAGCTTGGTTTCTTCATTTCTCTTAACGAGTTTTTCCGCAACATATCTTACTGCACAACCATCTCTGTTGCTGCTACCGGCATAAATATTCATCAGCCTGTATTTGTCATTCCCGTCAATACTATCAAATTCTGCAAAAGAATACAAATTGACATTTCTGTAATCGGAATCGTGTCCGTACACCGTTACCGGAATATTCAGAGATTTACAGAAATCGTAAACAATCAATGCCATAGCCTGTGCCATTTTGATACGTTCACCCGACATGGAGCCGGACATATCGACCAAGACTCCCACCGACAAATCAATTTCATCATTCGGGCGATTACGCTTCGTGAAGATTTTTCCGTCATTTCGATAAAATGCCGTATGATCTATGCGGCTGCCCATGTACAAACCTCTTTCCGTGAAGCCACGCTGTCTTTGCTTGATGACGTTCAGAACACATTTTTGCAGCGTTTTTGAAACGGGACGGAGTTCAATCATAGCCTTGTTATAAAGTTCGATTTCATTTCCGTTCAGATATTTTTGCCTGTTAATGATGATATGGACATTTCTGTGGATATTTCCGAAATCAATTTGTTTTACATCCTCTGTCAAACCATCTGCAAGACTGTCTTCCACTGCCGCAAAAACTTTCCACTCTGCAAAGCTGTTGACGATATTTTCAAGTTCGTTATCAGTCACTTTTGAGATATAATCGTTATTGAAAGTAGTCAAGCCGTCATCTTCCGAAATCATGTTTTCAATCGCCGTCTGTTCATGTTTCATGCGTTCCTGTTCATTCTCTGAAATTTCGGTTTCTTCAATCTCAATATTCTTTGCAGACATATTTTCCGCCATTTCAGAAGACTCACAAAGTTCACTATCCAACTGATTCATAATTTCATCAGCAGTATCGTTTTCAGTTGAATCCGCACTGTCATTTGACGGATTTTTGCCTGAAGTATCTCCATTTGGATTTTCACCTTCGTCTTCGGATTCATTGATTTCATCAAATATCGAACTTATGAACTGCCAGCAATACACCAAAAGGTGATTTACAGCCGATATTCTTTCTTTTGGATTCCTTTCATCAATAGCAAAATCAAGCGTCTGTATGCAGTCATAAAGCACATCTGTATATTCATTTTTGATATCATCCTGATTTTCGATCCTGCCCGTTTTTACATACTGCAAAAGCAGGTTTGCCATAATGCTTATCGGCTTATAGCCGTGGTCAATCATGTCTTTCAGCGAGGGCATTATTTCGGTCTGTCTGATGTTGTTAAGCTGTATGCCTATCGAGATACTGCCCGGAAACTTTGCTTTCATCAGTCTTTCAATATAGCCGTCCTCAACAACATTTGACAGATACAGGGCTATTTTTGAAATGACTTTCAGCTTTACCGGATTTTGTTCATCAAACACTTTCAGAATTTCGGCAAGATTGTTTTTATATGTTTTACTTCTGAAATCCTTTGCAGCAGGCTTTTTCGGGTAAAATTTCCCATTCAAAACAGCCTGCTGAAATCTCTTGGCAATGCTAAAATCTGTAAACAGGATATGCCCGCATTCATGCCCGATAAGTCCTATATTTGACAGATTTTTGTGCGACATTTTCCTGAATGACCTTGCAAGGATATTGGCGGTGTTTATTTTTATCGTGAAATTGTCCGTGCTGGCTGTATCGTCAATATCGGGTGCATATTCCGTCTGGACAAATGCCCCTCTGCCGTACTTTCCCGAAACATTATCGGCAATATTTTGCAGATAATTTCGGTATGAAGGGGAGCTGAAAAGCTCCCCCTCACCGATTTTTGTCTTTTCGTCTGCAATCAGACACTTTATCTGTTGAATATTCATTCTTTAAGACTCCTCATTTTTAATATTTTTACCGCAATACGGGCAGTATTTCGCCTGCGTTGTAAGTATGCCCGTTCTTCCATCGGCAAGCTGTACATTTATCTGTACTTTATTTTCTCCAACCGACAGAGTGATTTCCATGTCGCTGTCGGGGGATTTGAAAACGTCTGTATAAAAACTTCCGTTCACCATTGTACAATACGGGCAGAAATTCCCCTTATTTTCACTGCTTGTACAGAACTCCGAAACAGACATATCAATTCCAAGAAAGTTTGGTGCCGTATTTTCATCAAGTTCAATATAATCGTTCTTTCCAAACTCCAACGGTTCACACATCAATATCGTGCCGGAATGATTGACGAGAACACTCTTTTCAACCGTGTAAAAATCCTCCGTATCACCGCCACGAAGTTCATATTTATGCAAACCGTCAGGCAATACATAATCCGGAATTCTGCTGTTGGTGAAAAGTGCTTTCTTATCAAGTATTTCAATCAATTAAAAATCAAAGGCCTCAATATTTTCGTGTTCTGTAAGTTCATTGAAATTGAGGTCAGACAGGCAATTATCTATCATATCTTCAAGACTTTTGTAATGCCTGAAACTTGCAATTTCATTTCCTACCTGTGTTACAACCTGTTTTTCAATCAGATTGACATAAACCTGTATCGGAAAACGTTCATCTTCCGTTGTGGTGTGTGCAATACCGATTTTTTTCAGGTCACTGAAATCAGCGTGTTCACCGTATGTCGAAACACAAAAGTTATCAATCAGTTGTTTTGCCTCAAAAAAGAGATATGCTATATTCATTTTATTTTACCTCACATATTGTCAATTCTTTTATGTTTCTGCTGATATGCACAAAAACTTTTCCATCAAATTCGGTATGTCCCTTAATTTCTTCCTCACCGATTTCATCAAGCATAGCTTTTGTAACCTTGAGAAAACTGCCACTTTTTTCAATGATAAAAACACCGCCGTTTTCTACGTTGATCCTGAAATTAAAAATCAATTCATTGACCGTCATTTTCAAATACCTCCATTATTTTTCATTGATAACAAGTAATCATCTATTCCTTTGTATCGCCTGTCCCAGACAATTCTTTTCGGGATAAAGCCGTATTTATCGGCAAGCCACGCTAAACTTTGATGTCCCCGTCTGACGTGTTCATTTGTATCGTCGTCCATGTCAAACGCATCAACTATAATCTTGCATTGGCTTTCCCTTTGAAGTCGCTGGAACAGCGTTTCAAGTTCTTTCTGCTGATTAACGCCTGCCGTTGCAGCAAACGGCTTGCCCGATAAAAAGTGTGCAATCTGCCCTTTCAATGCACCTTCGGTGACGTAAATGGCATTACCGCCAAAAACATCACCGCTTATCTGCACGGGACTTTTTGATAAACAGCCGTTCATTTTCTCTGCACTTGAAAACCACATATACTTTCTTTTTGTATCCATTGTATCAAGTCTTATCTGCATACCTTGAATCTGCCTTTTTTCGTTGAATACAGGCACGAAAAATCCGCACATATGATTATGGATATTCACCCTGATTTCTTCATTTACATCGGTGAAGAATCCCGGTACTCCTATCAAATCACAATCTTTTTCAAGAAGTTTGTCCACAAGAATATTGTATGTATCCACAGGAACGGATTTGTATAAATTTTCCTGTATCACTTCTTCAGAAAGCCCCCTGTCAAGCAAATTCCACTTGTGCGGAGTATCAAATTCCAACTCGTCAAGCATGGCACGATAGCAAAAATCAAGCCTTTCAATATCAGCTTTCGGAACTTCTTTTATTGAACTGACAGTCGCCTGACGCTGTTCACGATTTTGAATGGAAAAATCATCACTGCTGGTTGCATTAAGGAAACGATAAGCCGTTTTCCTGTCCGGAACATTCGTGCATTTACAAAATAAATCCAGCATACCGCCGTAAGCACCGCATTTGTTGCAGCGATAGGCATTGTACTCGACATTCAAATTCAGCTTGCCTATACCGTCACAAAAAGGACAGTTATAATCGGCAGATTTATTATGCTGCCGTTTCAGCACAAGACCGATTTTATCGGCAACATCATAGATGTCAAAAGGAAAATCCACTCAAAATCCCCCTTACCTATCGAAATAATACAATACTTCGTAAATTTCAAATGTATTATCCATTTTCAACTTTCCTCTAAAATAAAATCCTCTCGCAGCATTTAAAAACTGCGGAAGGTCTTTGTAATTGTTACTGCCACTGTTCGATGGTGTAAATGCCGTCAATGTGACCGCTGAAATTATCTGCTTTTTCAATTTCCGAATGGGTATAATGCCCCACACCTTTTGTCAGTGTATCGCTGTTGATACCTTCCTCGTAACTGTACGGAAAATCCTTATTTTCATCATAAGAACCAAGCAGGGAATTGACTTTTTGTAATATATCTTCCATCTGCTCTTTTGAGTACATTTCAGAGGTTTTCATAATAAACAAATCCCTGTCAGTATCTTCTGGAGCGTCCGAACCGGCATAAAAAGTTAAATTTAACAGATATGTGTACATGATTTATGCTCTCCCTGTATGTTTATTGCGGATAACGATTGCACCTGCTCTTATCAGGTTATATTTCGGTTGAGAAAGATTATTTACAATCCATTCGATGCAACTGAAATCTTCAATCGCAATCTGTCCGAGAGTTTGCCCCTTGTGATTTCCGTTGCAGGGATAAATCAGCTTTACGGCATCTTCATAGGACATTTGCCTTGCAAGTTCTTCGGCAGGCATATTTTCATTATATGCAGGTGCAGAGGGTGTCGCATACTGCATATTGTTCTGATACGGTGCGTTGTACGGCTGACCATAGCCATTGTTTGCAGGTACTCCATACTGATTTCCATTTGACATGGGCATATTGTACTGCGGTGTGTTGTTCGGGGCATTGTAGGGCGGTGCAGTGCTGTTCATTGTTGGTGGTGGGGCTGCATTGTTCATTGTGGGCGGTGACGGCATTTGCGGAAAGTTCTGCGGTGAATCGACAAGCAGCATATCAGGTTCGGCACAAAACTGTAAACCGTATCCTGCATCAGCCAAAGCTCTGCCGACTGCCGCAGTTTCCGCACTTTTAAGGTATCTGCTGCCGTATTCCACGTTCGACGGATCAGCAAATCTCTGTGCAAAAGCATTGCTGACGAAATTTTCCTCGCTGTCATTCTTGTCGAGATAGACTTTTGCCTCAACGACAGCTAAATTTCCGTCAAAGTTACAGATTTTCTTAACGATTTTTCCGTTAGGATTTGCAAGACGAAACCACATTTTGCGATACTGCACATCGAGATAAAGACTCGTATTGCCGTTTGCATCGGTTATCTGCCTTGCATAGTCAAGGGGATTGAAGCCCTCAACCTTGTTCAGTTCATTTGCCATTTAAAAAAACTCCTTTGTAAAAAAATTTTTTATTAAAAAAGAGTAACACCGAATATACAAATCCGTTGTCACTCCATTTTACAGAACGCAAAAAACGGCTGTTAAAGCACCTTTGTATGCCTTAACAGCCGTTTGAATATAGTTATCCCGTATTAAAATTTCAATTCTAAATCGCAGAGACACCCTCTGCCGTAACTGCCATTACAGAATGACAGCTAATGTTGCACTGACACTTGAAAATGCCGTGCCGCAGACACCTCAGCTCAATGCTGATATGGTGCCGAATGTAAGACCGTCCAAAGCCGGGTTGGACACACTTGCCTAATGCAAATGATATAAATATTGACTGTGTTTATTATATGATACGTCATTTGATTTGTCAATGAAATTTTTTGTTGAATTTTCCGGAAAACAAATCTTCCTGTTTATTTTTTAATCAATCATTTTATACATCACACGAGTATTAAGCCATTCCTCAAAGCCACATTCTTCATACCTTTCCCACAAAGTCGTATCTTTTGCGACTTCGGGATATGACTGACCATCTCTGCGTCTGCCTGCAATAATGTTGAACTGATCCCTGCTCATGATAAGATGAGGTTCGTCAGATACATTTCCATTGAAATTACGGTCAATCACATCGGAATATGCCCTTACCGCAAGTTCCTTTTCCAATTCTTCCAACTTATCTTCATACGGCAACGGTCTAGGATAGTATATCAACATTTCACACCAGACATGATAATGTGTAAAAAGACTGTCCGGCAATTCATCAATAATTTCACTGAATAAATCTTCCGAATAATATTCTTCGTTTATTTCGATTTCATCTACATAAAACATATCGGTCATGTAATTTGCTGCAATCGGTCCATCATTTTCCATTAAAGCAGAACATACGAACTCTAAACTGCCGCTTATCGCATCACATTCTTTATAAAGGTCAATATCATGCTCAAACATTGTACGACCAAGAATCATCCAGCCGTCAATCCTGCCGATTTTTACGGCAAGTTCGGGATTGTCATATATTTTTTCCTTTTCATTCTCGCTTATGTTTTCAGGAACTCCCTCAATGTTCAGACTGCAATAGAAAATATAATCATCTTCATGATCATTCATTCCAAAATACCTTACACTCTCATTACTTACACGGGTAAAAATTCTTTCAAATTCCATATTCCTTACAAGGCACAAACTTTGTGCCAGCTCCTTCTACCAGTTTGTTGCTTTGTTATCGGTTTCAAGAATATCATAATAAGAATCATAAGTCAAGAACAAGTCAGTCTTACTCCGTTGCAGCCGTCACAGCATTTGATGAATCACCGTAATATCTTAATCCCGGCAATGGTGGATTTGAACGCATAGCCAAAAGCGGATATATTGACAAAACAGGAATGATTGGCATCATCAACAGCCGAATAAATACAGCTAACAATCTCATATGTATCAGCCGTCCTCGCCGTTTCGGTAAATCTTATGCGGCTCAAATGCTGTGTGCTTATTATGACCACACCTGCAATTCTCACAATTTGTTTGACGATAAAGAAATCAGCAGGACAGACTGCTATACAGAACATCTCAACAAATATAACGTGATCTATCTTGATATTGCAGGCTTCATATCCGATGTTACAAGACAAGACGGCGGTATCAAAAAAGTTGTCAATAAAATTGCAGATTCGATACATTCCGAATTGATATCCGAGTACCCGGAATTAAAGGATAAAACAGGCTTGTCAGACTGCATGATCGCATATACGGAAGTAAGCGGAATGAAATTTGTATTTATCATTGACGAATGGGATGCCGTTATCCGTGAAGCAAAGGATGATGAACAAACACAAAAAGCATATTTGAATTTGCTCAGAGAATGGTTCAAGAACGGCAATTTTACATCTAAAGCCGTTGCCGCAGCTTATATGACGGGAATTTTGCCTATCAAAAAAGACGGTTTTGAATCTGCAGTTTCCGATTTTGACGAATACTCCGTACTTGAAACATACGAGTTTGCTCCTTATGCGGGATTTACAGAAGATGAAGTCAAGAATCTTTGTCAGAAATATCAAATGGATTTTCACAAAGCCAAAGAGTGGTATGACGGCTATACATTTGGAAATTATCATTCTGTTTATAATCCTTATTCTGTGATGCAGGCAATGAAAAGAAAAACATTCAAATCATATTGGCGAAAGACATCAACTGCCGAAAATCTCGA
>CACZZB010000089.1 GCA_902785555.1 uncultured Ruminococcus sp. | reverse complement strand
GCTTTGCTTATAAACAAACTGTTTTATTCTCAGCAACCTTTGGCTTGTATCAAACATCTTGTTTTTTGATTTATATTTTTACTGGCACAAGAGGTTAAAGTACTTTTTCGCAATTGCACCATTTTTATCCTTTACTTTGACACAGAGATTATATTTTGCAACTGATTTTGGAGTGATTGTAAATTCTGTTTTGTTTGTCCAAGAGGAGAAAGTTGTCCATTGTGAAACACCTTCGCTCTTGTAATAAACGGAATATGAATAGTCACCAAAACCGCCCTCAGCCGATGCGGTAATATTGATACTGTCACCAAGGTTCATGCTTTCGGCACTGATAACGGATGTATTGACAAAGGAATCGGTAACATTCACGTCAAAATATTTTTTCACAGTCACACCGTTTTTGTCTTTGACTTTGACACAGATGTTATATTTGGTGACAGATTTTGGAGTAATTGTAAACTCTGTTTTATCTGTCCAGGAAGAAACTGTTGTCCATTGAGAAGCACTTTCGCTCTTGTAGTAAACAGAATATTGGTAATTGCCAAGACCTCCTTTGGCAGCAGCGGTAACCTGAATGGTGTTGCCCAAACGGACTGTTTCCGCACTGACAGAAGAAGCATTTTCAAATGTATTTTCTATATCAATATCAAAATATTTCTTGACGATTTTACCGCTGACATCCCGTACTTTCACACAAATGTCATATTTAACAGCGGCAGTCGGAACAACAGAAAATTCTGTTTTGTCTGTCCAGGAGGAGCAGGTCGCCCAGGTGGAATCGGAAGCTCTCTTATAATAGACGGCATAAGAATATCCTCCTTCACCGCCACCGGCAAGAGCCTTGATATTGACTGTTCCGCCAAGCTTCGGAGAAGATGTCAGAATGACGGATTCATTGGTCAGTTCCTTGGCGATTTTCTGTTCAAATACGGCTGTATATTCCACATTTTGAGTTACTTCAGAAATTTCCTTGTCCCAGCCTGTGAAAACATAGTCATAATATTCCGTAGAAGCCTTTTCCGGAGTGCTGCCGTTGTATACCGGTATCACACCATATTCGGCAATTTCCTTTTTGAGAACAGTACCATCATGATTTTTCCAAGTCACGATAAAACGATTGAGTTTTTCGCTGAACTGTGCCGTATAAACAGCATCATCAGTAACGAAAGTACTGATATTTTCTTTCCAGCCTTTGAATGTATAAGTATACTTTTCATTGGACTGTTTTTCGGGTATTTTCAGAATATCTTCAGTACGGGTACCGTAACGGATATTTGGATATGTTGTTTCAACAGTACCGTCACCATTCTGAACGGTAAGTGTATAATTGTCTTTAGGATTATTTTTCAGAGCCTCAATCACACCTGCTACAATATCAGAAGCAAAGATAGGAGCATCACTGCCCAAATCGAGATTGGCGGCATAATAAACTCTTTCAAGATTTTCCGCTGAAATATCCTCATACATCAGTTTCTGATTGACATATTCCAAAGCCTCATAGAAACCGAAATCTTTTAGTACTTTTTTGTCCTCGTTCGTATCAGCAATAACATCAATAATTTGATTGTTATCATTTACACTGACAGAAACAATCAATTGATATGTATCAAGTACATTTTCGGTAATGCTGTCATCACCGTAAATACCCTCATTGTACCATTCTTTCCAAATGGCTTTCAAAACTACGTTTTGAGCAGGCATAATAAAAGTATTGTCAGTTAATTTTGTTCCGTTCAGTGACCAGCCGTCAAAATTATAGCCGTCCTTTTGGGGAACTTTCAGTGTAACGGTGACGGTATCGCCTGCCTGATAGGTATAGCTGTCGGATACGGAATCATAAGTGACGGTATATTCTACGGTTTTTTCCTGAAAAGCGGCTTTATATGTTTCGTCACCGCTGACAGTGTGTATATCCGGAGTCCAGCCGATAAAGTTATATCCTGCTTTTGACGGTTCATCACCGTCATACTGCGGCATGGTATTGTCAGATACCTTGGCGGTATCAAGAAGATTGCCGCTGTCATCTGTCCATGAAACGGTACTTTCGGCATTCAGTGCTCTTGTTATGGATTCAAGAATTACTTTTTTGGTAGCCGTAGCACCCGATACAGTATCTACACTGTCAAGAAGTTTGGCATCGGCTGTTTTTCCTTCAATCTGATTTTTAATCCATGTTCTTGCTGTATTGAGATAATAGGTGTGACTGCCTACATCTTCGGAAGCAACATTGACATTGATAACAGAACCATTGGCAACGGTAAGTTTCACAAAGAGATGATAGCCGAAAGGAACAACTCCCGTTCCGTCAATATATTTTCCGTCAGTAAAAACTTTTACAGGCTGTTCTTTTTCTTCGGTATTGTATACGGCAGTATAAACCGCATCATCTGTCACGAATTTTCTGACAGTCGGATTCCAGCCCTTAAACGTGTAGATATAATCATCCGTTTCATCTTTTTCGGGAGTACCGTATGGTACTGTTTCAGAGCCATAAGATGCGGTATTTGTTTTTAACACAGTACCGTCATCATTTTTCCATACAACAGTAAAATTGCCTTTAGGCGATTGTGCAAGAGCAGATTTTATGTCGGAAATGATGGCATTGCTTGCATAAGTTGCACCTGAAATCGCATCGGCATCTTCATCAAGAGACAGTGCAAATGAAACAGATTTTCCGACAATACGTGATTCCAGTCCCTCTAATGCCTCTTTTAAGAAAACAAGATTCATATCATTGGTATCAGCACCGCTTGTCATAGATACAACCGTACCATTCCTCACAGTAACCGTTACCACAGGACTGTAATTATATTTGTAAACTTTTACGGTATTGTCACCATATAGACCATCTGAAATAATGGGTTCAGGTTCTTCTTTTTCTTCGGAGATGTATTCTGCTGTATAAACAGCATTTTCCGTTACCAATTTACTGATTTTTGGAGTCCATCCCTTAAAAGTATAGGTATACAGACTATCTTCTAGCCTGGTGGGAGTGTCGTCATATATAACGGTTGCCGAACCATAAGCGACAGTATCGCTTTTAAGAACAGTACCATCATAGTTTTTCCAAATGACAGTGCAGCTGCCTTTGGGCGACTGAGCCAAAGCCGACTTGATATCAGCAATAATGGCATTGCTTGCGAAAGTTGCCCCTGAGACAGCATCAGTATCTTCCTTGAGAGCGAGTGCCGCTGAAACCGGCTGACCAATCAAACGTAAGCGTAATCCATCGAGAGCCTCATTAAAAATTCCAGATTGACATTATTGGTATCGGCATCACCTGTTACAGCAGTCACGGTATTGTTTTTAACGGTAACAGTGATAACAGGAAGATAATTGTACTTGTAAACAGTGGCAGTATTATCACCGTATAAACCGTCCGTCATTGTAATGAGAGCGGTTTTTGAGAAAGCGGCATAATAGGTCACATTGCTGCTGACAACAGGCAAATTGCTGACAGCTGTTCCGGAAGTCTGATAAGAACTGGTAGCCCAGCCGGCAAAGGTATAGTCATACTGACCATCAGATAATCTTGTGGGAGCAGCACTATTATAACTTGGTTTTGTACCTTCTGTTACATTCTTGTCAGTTTCAAGAGTAGTACCATTATAATTTTTCCATGTAACAGTGTAAGTTTTAGGCGTTTCACCGCTGCTTGACGGTGCTTTTTCCAAAGCAAGCGTAATGGCTTCTTTGATAAGTTTTGAAGAATTGGTTGCTTTTGAAACAGTATCAACGTTATTGCCGGAATCTTTGGTGGCAGTCTGTCCAACCAGTTTGGATTGAATGCCGCTCAAAGCCTTGTTAAAATACGACTTGTTATCGGAAGAAGATGTCGGACCTGTTGCAGTCAGTGATGTGATTTTTCCGCCCGAAATGGTGATTTTCACAGTAGCACTATAAGTTTCACCGTCTTTTTTGTAAGTGCTGCTGCTTGTGGCGGTATAAGTACCGTCAGCCAATTCAGCAGATACAGGAGTATCACTTCCACCGCCGGACGGTGCATTCTGCATAGCAAGATTAATAGCTTCTTTAATCAATTTAGAGGAATTGGTTGCCTTGGAAACCGTGTCAACATTATCACCGACAGTTGTTGTAGCGGTCTGTCCAATCAGCTTAGATTGAATACCACTCAAAGCCTTGTTGAAATACGACTTGTTATCGGAAGAAGATGTTGGACCGGTTGCAGTAAGTGATGTGATTTTTCCGCCCGAAACGGTTACTTTAACGGCAGCCTTATAAGTTTCTCCGTCCTTTTTGTAAGAACTGGAACTGGTAGCTGTGTAGGTGCCGTCAGCTACAGTTGTACCACCGGACGTTTTCTTTTGATACAGTACACCGCCCGTATAAACAGCCTTTGCACTGTCCCATTCTTTTTCGCTGCCCGAATCATCATCTTTGTCCTGTTTCAGATAGCGTAATTCATCACCCTTTTTGGTTCTGTACAGTGTAACATAGTATTTTTTGTTGGATTTGGTGGCAGTTAAAACACAATATTCATCCTCTGAATCCATCCAGTAATATGTATTCGGATTATCTTTTATCATCTGCCATGAAACTGTACCGGACTTGCAAGAAGTATACTCTGCCGCCATTACGGTTAAAGGAAACAAACCCAAAATCATAGCAAAACATAAAAATACCGAACATATCTTTTTTATTTTGGTCATAAAAAAACTCAACCCCTTTCTGTATGATAAGATTAGTTGAAACTAACCTATATTGAAAGTTAAACAAGACTAATCGTTCTTCAAAAAAATATATTCTACCAAAACATCGCCCCCTATCAATCTTTATTTAGAAGAACGATTTTCTCGAATAACGAGTTTATTATAACAGATATTATTTTTTTTTGCAACTATTATTTTGATAATAGAGTCTGTTGAGATTAAAAAGTAAATATGATAAACTTATGGTGTACAATAAAACTTGACATAACGAAGCCGAATAAGTAAAATAGAAACGAGAAAAGTTGTACCAAAAATGGGAACAGGAAGACAATATAAAGTTGTCATATCATTTTGAAACCTGTTCGTGTTGATTGTACATCGGACGGCTTGATCCAATCAACGGTCTTTCTTTTCCTATGAATTTATTGGTATATGCAAGCAATTCAGTTTTATTAACATATATATCTGAACTAATTGGCAAAGCAAATAACTTGTTTTTTGGATTAAGATATATGCCCATAATTCAACGGAAAGCAGAAAATCAATACTGTTGTTTATTTGCGTAAATCAGAATTTAGCCTATATAGAATTCGGGATATAAGTCGTAATCAGCGTATTTTCTTCTTATTTCAGAAATGTATTCTAATACTTCATTCATTGATTTTTTCTGTAGGTCTACTTCGTAGATATCAGTTTCTGCCCACATATATCCACGCTTTTCTTCGTCTATATATCCGCCCATTCCGATTGCCATGAATACAAATCCGACAAGCATTACGGCTATACCAAGCCATAAATTATTGTTTTCGGGAAACGGATTGATATTATTGAACATCTGCACAAAGTTGCCTGTCAAAAGTGCATCTATGACCGTTCCGAAACCGATTTTCTCTTTCATGATAATATCAATGAACAGAACCGTTACGGCAACCAATGTCATGACACTCAATAATTCAGCGGTGTATGTTTTGCGATACCCATTCCAAGACAATCCCAGGGGGCAAGACCGATATTTGCATATATCGTCAGATGTACTCCGAATGAGAATATCAGCAGACCTATTACTATTCTTATCCAACCAAGTATGATATGTTTTCTTTGATTTAACTTTTTATTTTCCATTGACAAATTCACGACCTTTTTCATATCTTTTACGGCTCATAATCCACCCATTCGCCGTCTTCCAGGATTTCCAACTTTCCCCATTGAGGTTTTCCTGTATTACGCCCTTTTACACGGATAGGCAAAAATGCGTCATGCTGACAGTACGATATTTGAGAATACATCTGATTAGCCTTATCCTGCCAATTGAATATGTCTATCACTTCATAATCCATGACATGAATTGGATAGTCTATCAATACAGTGGGTTTGTCACCTTTGCGGAACATATCATTATCCCATTCTATATCGTGCATGATTTCAGATATAAAATCCTGTTTTTCTGATAATTATGATAACATTATTTTCATTTCAATTCAACAATAAAATTATATTTTCGGAATTTCTGTCAATAATTTTTGTGCATATTATTGAAAATCAAAAGCTCATATTGTATAATAAGATGAAATTAAAATTTTTTCAAAAAAGGGTTGACAAAAGTGCTTAGAACTGCCAAAATCAGACAGACGGACAGACAGGATAACTGTATCCTTTTTTGTATGCAATATATAGCGTGATACATCTTTTATAGGTGTGTCACTCTTTTTATTTTTTGTGAAAGGAAAGAAAAAAATGACAAATGAAGAAGTGAAGAAAATAATAGATGCAAGCCACAGACGTATTGATAAAAAATATGCTGATGATCCGAGTTATGTTATAAGAAAGCGTGTTGCAAATACCGCAGGTGACGTTATCAGAATCGTAAATGATATTCCGTTCTCCGAACTTGCAGCAGAAGTGTATATTATATGCGATGAAGTAGGTTTTAAATTTTTCTCTGAAAAGTACAGGAATGTTATAGAGTTTGCAAAATTGCAGCCTGATAAACTTTGTGACCAACTGTATAAATATCTGAGGGATATTGCAAGGCAAATCAAGAAAGATAATCTTTTGCAGGATTTCTTTATGTTTATGTCGATATTTGCAGAGGCATATCATATTTTTGAAGAACACAGACAGATTTTCCTTGCCTATATGGATTTGCTGTCGGAACAGACCGAATTTTTAAGACCGCAGCCGTTCAATCATAATCAGCTTATTGCAGGCATAACCACAGAGGGAAAAATACTTACAATAGATGATCCTTTTCCTAATTTGGACTTGCTTGTTTATGAATATGCACGAAGCAGAAAAAGAGGCTTTTAACAGTTAAAACGATTTTATAAAAAGTTATAAAAATATGTTGACTTTTATAATTTGTATATTATAATAGTATATAGCGAGGTGAAAGTCATGAAATATTATACAATCCATGAAGTAAGTAAAATATTGGGTGTTTCTGCACAAACTTTAAGAAATTGGGATAAGTCAGGCAAACTAAAACCCAATCACAAAAGTCCGAATGGTTATCGTTATTATTCAGAAAACGATTTAAACGCACTTTTGAATGTAAAAAGTCAGACAGGTAAAACAGTAGGGTATTGT
>CACZZB010000088.1 GCA_902785555.1 uncultured Ruminococcus sp. | reverse complement strand
TTGAGAAAATTCCTGTTTCATCGTATCCGACTTTGCCAAAGCTACCATCGTTTGTGTGACACTCCACAGGCGTAAATTCCCGTATAGCCTACGGTACATCTCTGTAAATTCGTTTTATAATGATTAGATACAGAGTTACTTAATATAGCTTCTCCTTTCATTAAATTTTTTGTTATTTTTCGTTACCTGCCACGACTCGCTGTACCCGTTAAGGTCTTACCCTACACCTTATACCGTAATATTTCAGCCGATATGGATTTCCCACAGCTCCGCCTGCTGTTAAGTCAGCACAAACTAATACCATGGCTTTTTAAATTTTTAGGTATCTTCGGTTTTTAGACGACCGCACATCATATATTTTATATATCCAAGTACATTTTAACACGTTTTATCGCTAATGTCAATGTATTCTGTTACTTAATATTCCTCCATTTCAGACCGTATGCTATGTAATAAAATGCTCCGCCCGATAAATTTCCGTCCTTGTCTTTCTTTCTGAAATACAGTCCCAGTACATTTTCGAAATAATTTGTCACCATTCCGAAAAATGCCGATATCCACATCCAGAATACCGCTCCCGGACCTCCTGTCAGTATAGCCGATACTACTCCGACTATGTTTCCCGTTCCGACAGTTCCCGAAATTGCCGTTGAAAATGCTTCAAACTGTGACACCGACTTCACACGGGTATCTTTATCCTTTTTCTTAAAAAGGCTTTTCAATGCAGGAATTATCGTTGTATTGAGCGATTCACCGAAATGAGTTATCTGTAAGAACTTTGTCCTTACCGTAAGCAAAATTCCCGTACCCAAAATCAGGATAATTACAGGCCATCCCCATACTATCCCGTTAAGAATGTCATTGATTTTTTCGACACTCTCCAAAAATTGCCCCCACATAAAATAAAATTATTCTCCTTTCCATTCATTTATACAAAAAGACTTTTTTATTTTATCATAGGTTTACAGCAATTTCAACATATAAATATCATTTTCTGTATAAAAATCCTTAATCTTCACCTATTATTCCAAGCTGTTTCAACTTTACTTCCCAGAATTTATTTGCCGATACTTTATATTTTTTAGCTTTCTCCATATTTGCATAGGCTTTGCTCTGTGCTTCCTCATAATTCTCGATATCTGCCTGTTTGTGTATTATCTTTTCTTCAATCTCAGATATCTTTTCTTTTGCCGATTTTAATTCGGTATTAAGAACATCCAATTCGTGATAAATATTTTCCAAGTCCTCATTGCACTTTTCAAGATTATTCTCATACGCTTTCACTAAATCGTCAACCTGTTCGGGAGTTTTCTTCGGAGGCATAAGTACCTTTTCGGATGACAGTATCGCCGATATACTGACATCATCACCGCTTCCGCCCTCGCTTATCTTCGGTAGAAGATTGTTTATACTGTCAAGTGCGATAGTTTTTCCCTGTTCGAGCCATACATCTACCGAATACAGACAGTTATACAAGCCTGCTCTGTCAAAGCTCTCCTCTACACCGTCCGAAAATACAAATACGGCTTTCGGCATAATATCACTGTAATAGTGCATAAAATCAACTTCGGCATTTTCTCCGCAAAGTGAAGTCGAATAATTCGCCACGCAATTTTCATCCTGCGGGACAGGCTCAACAAATACTCCTTCATCATACGCCGAAACGCATTTTCCGTCACCTATCTGAAGACCGTACCAATATTTTTCTGTCATCACGGCAAGTATCAGTGTACAGCCGTATGCTTTTTCAATTTTCTTTCCCGAGCGGTATATATCCTGCATTTTTTCTGACGCTGTTTCGATTTCCTCGTCTGTAAACGGATTTTCTTCAAAATCTTTCAGAACACTCTGTTTCCATACTTTTACGATTTCGGCTTCAAGTCCTTTAAGGACATTTTCCAAGGCACTTACACCGTATTCACCGACCATGCTCTCTGACGTTTCATAAAACTTCCTGCACAGTTCAACAGCCGTTTCACAGGCAATTTGTGCACCCTTTCCGCTTCTGAAACAGTTTTTGTCACCGTGACCGTCACTTATAACTGCAACTGCCATATTATCATCTTCATAGGACATGGAAAAATCCTCACACGGCAGATTTTTCTGTATGTGCATATTTCCGATATGATGTGCATTTATCGCTGTATAATCTTTCAAACTCCGTCACCTCACCAATCCTTAATTTTATATCCGTTTTCAGCTAAAATACTTAATGCACGTTCAAAATTTTCTTCTTTCACAAGAATATAATCCGTATTGTATGTGGATACGGCAAAGATACCTATTTTATTTTCTGCAAGTATTCCAGATAATTTTGACAATATCCCCGTCAGCGAAAAATCAAGCGTTCCCGTGATATAAAAGCCTTTCCAGCCGTCTTCTCTTGCAGTAATGTTACAGGGAGTTTTGCCCGTTTCACACACAACAGAAATCTCCTCATAAGTTCTGCCTATGAAATAAAAGTCATCTGACAAATTTATATCGCTGACTGATGCAACCTTGCATACTGTCAATTTACAGTCAAGTTTTTTCAGTTCCATTTTTCAACCAACCCTTATCAGAAATTAAAGTCGTTTTCCCAATCAAACCATTTTCAAAAATTCATCGGGCATAGTGGGCTTGATAACACTGTTTTTAAAATCCTTGATATTTCTTGTAACAATATAGTCAGCGAAAAATTCCTTTGCACATTCCATTTGCAAGCAGTCCTCAATATCGGTAAATTTATCATTAGACAAAGAATTTATGATTTTATATTTATCAACTCCTACCACATCCAATATAAGACATATTTTTTTCAAAATATTTTTTCTTTCATCAATAGAATATTCTTTTCTTGTAATATAAATTGCATCCATAACCGAATGTGCGGCAATACAGCCATATATTTTTTCATTGGCACAAAGAGTAATAATTTGCTCGGCATTAAAGAAATATGGCTCTCTTTTTGAAATATAGTCTATAAGAACATTTGTATCTATCAATATTCTCATTGTCCGTATTTCTCCTCTCTGTATTCTGCAAGTTCTTTTTCATCATCAAGATTGGGAATATGACGAATAAGTCCGTTCAACTCTTTTAATGCACGCTGCTTTTCAGTCAGTTCTTCATCTTTAACAGGATATATATCACGGAACATAGCAATAAATCCCTTTAATTGTTCTTCGCTCAACTGTTCAAAAATACTGTATGCCATTTCTCTTGTACTCATATAAAACACCTCTTTCTGTCAGAAATTAAAGTCGTTTTCCCAATCTATATCCGCTATCGGTAATGTGGGACTTGCTGTGGGCTGAGGGGGCGGTGTAGTCTGTGATGATGACGGACGGTTTAAATTCACTTTGGGTGTATTTTGTACAGGCGGTGTATGGACTACCGTTGTGTCGACAGATGTACTGCTGTTCTGTATAGAACCCTGCTGTGTGACCAAATCAACACCCGTCAGTGTTACAAGTTCTATTTGTTTAGCCAATATTACAGTATTTTTCGCTTCATATATATTGCTTTCATTCTCCGTGAATTCAAGCAGAACTCTTTTACATTCGGGACTCAATGCACCTTCTTCAATCGCAATTCCTGCACGGGTGGAATGTTTGAACCACTTATTTTGTTTAAGAATCCTGAGCTGTTCGGGATAAAGTCCCATATCAGAAGGTTTTCCGTCTGTCATAAAGATTATGAGGGGAGTATATGCACCTGCCGTTGAACTCAGGAACTGTCTGTTCGAGAGTTTTTCATTGAGTGCCTCAAAAGCTGTACCGTAGTTAGTGCCTCCGTATACCTGTTCAATGTCATTGTATTTGTAGGTTGAAACAGGCTCAGGACTTAAAGTCCTCCAATTTGCCTTTGTGGAAAATTCCAATACAGCGACTTTTATTTCCGCTGATGTATTTCCCTTTTCACGCTTACGCAGTTCGGGGATAACATTTCTGATAGCATCATTTACCGCACCTATCCTTGCACCTTTCATGCTTCCCGATATGTCTATCACGAAAAATACGACCATTGCTCTTTTTTTGAGATTCGTAACTATATTAGCCACGTCAGGCGTAGGTGCAGGCTGCTGCTTTACATCCACTCCTGTTTCAAGGCTGTCAAAGTCACCGAAATCAAATGAATCCAAATCCAAGCTGAAATCTGCCATTATTTATCCACCTGTCCTTTCAAACCAAAAATTTTTCTCTTAAAAATTCAATTTCTTTGTCGGATATTTCAAGAATATTATTTATATATCCCATAATCGAACCATAATTTTCTTTCAAATGCCTTAAAGAATTTAACATAGGTTTTTCGCTTACTCCGTCCATTAGTAAAACAGCCTTTTCAGCGATAATTTCATCATTCGTCTTTTCAAAAAAACACTTTCTTGTTTTCTGTATTCTTTCGTAATTATATTCATTGGTCAAAAGATAATCTTTAAGAATAGTATCTTCATCAACGCCCAACGCTGAAAGTATCAGCATTGCAGCCAATCCCGTTCTGTCCTTGCCGCTCGTGCAGTGCCATAATACAGCACCTTTTGATTCAAGGAGAATTTTGAAAAATTCCCTGTAACCACTTTGACCGACTTCGTTTTCAAGAAAAGTTATATACATATTCTCACCGAATATGCCAAGATTTTCCGCTGTTTCAATGAATTGCAGGAATTCATCGGGACTCATCTCGAATAATCCGCCTTTATCGGCTTTTTTCCCGAGTTTGCTGTCATCTATGATATTCACATGATGGTAAACTGTACCGTCAGGGATATTCCTTTTGACTATCTCCATATCCATACGGAAATCTATCACATCACTGACATGATATGTATTTCTCAAAATATATTCATCTTCACATGACATATCATCAAGTCTGCCCATTCTCAAAAGAACTTTATTTTTAACCGTTCTGCCGTCAGCAGTCTTATATCCGCCAAGCTCTCTTGCATTTGCTACATCTTTAAGCTCAATTCTCAATTTTCCACACTCCACCCTCGTTAAAACACTTTTGCTTTTATGTTGCCGAAATCAATTATAATCCCCGGAATTAATGGTACAAAGCCTTTTGGCTGTATCGAAACAGGTTCTTTGTTTGGTATGATAAGTGTCCATGTATTATTTGTGAGATTACCCAAACCATATACATTTTTATCACGCTGACTTGCCCTGACAAGCCCCGATGGTGTACTGTAATCCTCGCTGAATTTATCTGTCTGACACTGATACAATACGCTGTCGGGTGCCAATGCAATTATATTTTCCTCTGTACGCAATATCCTGCACTCTTTCGGGAGAGTTTCGGGATGATATGCGTTGACAAACTGTTCTCTGCCGTTTATTTTCACAAGCATACCTCTTGCACGCACAAGAACTTCTATCCACTGCAATTCCGTGATACGGCTGTCAATATCCTTCAAGCCGTCTGTGAAAGCCTTTGTGAATGCCGCATTAAGGTCAGGTGGAAACATATTCCAGCGGCTTATCACATTTGGATGAGCGTTGGGGTCGGGTCTGTTGATATTATTTTTCGGGTCATAGACAAATACGGGATCTTCTCCGAAAAGCTTTGCTCCGACTTGGTCGGTAAGAGGAAATTTTATCGTATACTGCCCTTCAAGGGGATGGTCTATATAGAATAATCTGAAAAGGATAACAGCAAGTGAAAACCTGTCTGTATGAGTATTCGGTCTTGACTTGTCAAGGACAACTTCGGGAGCCATATACTTCGGCATACCCTTTACACCAAGATTCACACCGTACGGTGCAACATTATCGTTATCGCATATAAGAACATTTCCCGTATCGGGGTCTATAAAAAAACTTCCCTCATTCAAATCCTGATAGCTGTAACCTCTGCTGTGAAGTATACGGAAACTTTCCGCAAGATTCAAAGCCGCTTTAAAAAGCATATCCCATGACCCGAACCTTACATCTCCGAGTAAAAATTCTCCGTATTCCTTGTAATTTGACGGTCTTAACGGCATTATATAGCCGAATTTATTTTTTATCTTCTGAGTAAGGGCGACTGCCCACAAAAAATTATCATTAGGCTTGCCCATTTTGACATTGTGTGCAAGGTTATTATAAAAAGCATCTGACATCGGAATTTTGCTGTACCATTTAAGGGCATACTCTTTATTATTGAATAAAACTCTGTATACTTCTCCCTGACCGCCCTCGGCTATGTAATTCAATATCCTTGCTTTTTCATTTGAATCCAGTATCGGTATCAATTCACCGTTTTTAAGTGTAGGCAAGACGCTCCTCCCCTTTTTTCAATTATATTTCATATATTCATTTTAATATTTTGACAATGCTTTGTCAATCGTATAAACAAAATATCCCGTCCGATATATACAAATCAAACGGGATATATTTATCTTTACATATCATTAAGAGTCTGTGACATAAGTTTGCTCGGTTTTTTAGGCTTTTCGGGCTTTATCTTCTTTCCACGGAGTTTTCTTGACTCATTTGCAATTTTCTTATTCTCGGGTGTAAAGAACTCTGTCACCTTTTCAAATTTATCGTCATCATCTATCGAATTCAAAAGAATATATGTGATTATTCCCTTTACATCAAGGTCACCTGCATCATATAATTCAGACAATGACTTTGAAAACTTCTCCATTGCACCTTTATTGAGAGTATTTATATAACTCCTGAATTTGGGCATAATTTTTTCTTCCGCAAAGGTTATTCCTCTGAAACTCTCATAGTGTGCCTTTTCATAAGCTATCTCGTCACGCAGTTCGGGAAAATATCCTACCATTCTGTTTGCGAAAAACAACGGGTCACTTGTATGTTCTCCGTTATCTTTTTTATTTTTCTTCTGCTTCTGAACAGCGGTCTGTTTAGGTCCTCTTATTGTGTCTGCAAAATCTTCACCGATATTTTCTGCATCTCTCTGTGTATCCGCTTCGGGGTCAAAAAGCCATGTTGCTATGGTTTTCCATGCGTTATCGGGTTCACCGTCTTCCATACCGCATGAACGCAGAAGAACTCTCTTTTTATCAAAATAATAAACCATACTGTAAGCTATGCTGTCACTTGTATACAGTGCAGTAAGCTCCTTGTCGGATTCGGCTACATCCTGTTTCTTATATCCCTTTGCCAAAAGAAGTCGTTCAACTTTTCCTGTTATTATCTCAAAAGCTTTGTTTATTTCCATTTTTTCTATCACTCCATTACAATAATAAAATCATTATACTATATGATAAACGATTTGTCACGCTTTTTTTATGTTCTCATCATCACGGAAATCAATTTTGAAAAATGGAGAAAGTATGGTATAATAGGAGTTATGAAAAATAACGGAATAACAGAATACTTTGAAGAGGTAGAGATTACC
>CACZZB010000087.1 GCA_902785555.1 uncultured Ruminococcus sp. | reverse complement strand
AAAGCGTAGATTGCAACGCAGAATATCTAAAAAATATTCAAAAAATAAGAAAGGAGTATGTTACTGTAAAACACGCAATATTATAAAAAGTGAAAAACAACTTTTAAAAATCAATCACAGATTGACAAATATTCGTCATGACCATATTCATAAAGCCACTTCCGAAATAGTAAGCCGACAGACAAAGTTTATTGTAATGGAAGATTTGAATGTCAAAGGCATGATGAAGAACAAACACCTTGCCAAAGCTGTACAGGAACAGTGTTTCTATGAATTTTACAGACAGATACAGTATAAATGTCAATGGAATAATATTGAATTTATCACGGCAGACAGATATTATCCGTCAAGCAAAAAATGTATTTGTTGTGGAAGTATCAAGAAAAATCTGAAATTATCCGATAGAGTATATCATTGCGATAATTGCGGAAACACTATTGACAGAGATTATCAGGCAAGTGTTAATCTGATGAGATATTATGAATTAACGGCATAGCCAAAACAAGTGTCGTTGATATGTACCCATACGTTAGTGGGGAATTTACGCCTTTGGAGTGTTATATCAAACATGAGTAGATTTATATTGAAAATGGACACGGTGAACAAGGAATGAAACATAAAAGTTGTTTTTATAACTTTTTATAAGTTTTCAGTAACGGTACAGAAGGAATTGCTGTTTTCAAAAAGGCTTTGAATAAGTACGGCTATAAGTATGAAGAATTTGAATAAAAACACGCTGTTTCAGGTGGATTTATCAATAACATCAATTCTTTGATTCCGTATATAAATGAATTTACTTATGATATGCTGCCATCTGTTCCATATCTGCCACGCAACGATATAAGAATTATCAGAACAAATGAAAACGTTCCAACGTCCGATATGCTGAAAGCAAGACATCGCACACTGTCAGCTAACGGACTTTTGATTGAATTTTCCGACAGCTTTTATCTTGAAAAAGTTCTGATGAAAGAAATATTCTATAATAACAATATTCATCTGCTTTGCAAGTTTACTACGCATGGAGGGGATATTACTATCAGATATAATACTTCCAATGGTGCATTTTTTTCTCCATTCGATTATCTTGACGGATATGCAACCGAATTGCATAAATGTCTGAAAAACATATCTCTTTGGCTGTATGCGGCATATGTGTGTCCTAATAAAGAAATGGGTATTTTGCCGACAGAAGATGCTTACAGAAATTTCACGGACGATAAACAAGCAAAAGTGAAATTTTCATCAATAGGCGGAAAAGCCCGTTCAACTCTTTCCAAAAGCACAAATAAGCATTTGGATTTTGAAAAATACGAACAGAAATCCGTATCCATAGCAGGATATGTTCGCAAACTGCCTGTCGGGCAAAGGGCTTCCAAAGAAAAACAAAGGCTTGCAAAATTGATTGGTTTATGCTTGAATGATAATGAAGCTTATGTTGAACCGTTTATCAGACAAAGTTGGAAATTGAAGATAAATACAGAAAATTTTTAAAACTTTCGAACCTTTTCGGAAAAACCTTGCGTTTATAATAGTGAAAGCACAAAAACAGAAAAAATATAAATGTGAGGTTGATTATTATGAAAAAGTCAGTTAAGAAAGTAATTATCGCAGTTGTATCCGCATTGGCAGTATTTACGGTTATGGCAAAGAAAAACTGAATGCCGTTGTAGAAAGCGTTGCAGAGGATAAAAAGTCCGTTGACCTTACCATCACTAAAAATGACGGCGGTTCATTCGTGGACAGCACAGATGATATGTATATTTTTTCTACACATAGTTATGAAGAAAATCTTCCGTACTATATCGGCTATTCATTTGAGGACAACGGCACTGTTAAGGCAACAGTATACTTTGAAGATGAAGAAATCAAAGGTACAACTTTTAAGATATATGAAGATAATGCCTGCATTTGTCATGTAGATGAAGTGATATATACGGCAGAGGAATTTGAAAAGCTGAGAGAAATTCCCGAAGATGAATTCTGGTCTGACGGTCTGAACATTCTTCAGAAGGCAGAAAAGGCTTACGGTAAACTTGCAGAAAATCAGCAGGCAAGTATGATAAACGGTGATATTGTTATTGTAACATGGGAATATGTACCGTTCAGCTATGATATAACAGTCAGTCTTGATTAAGAAAATGCACAAGCAACCCAAACTTCTCCCAAAAAACGGTGTAAGAGTTCGGGTTGCTTTCTTGAATATTTATCATTGATTTGTTTGTCTTTTCGATACTTTGCAGTCCATATATTGCGATGATGAAAGAATTTCTTAAAACGGACTCTTCTCGATTACTGTATTGATACAGGGGTGAAAGGAATTGTTTGTTTCGGAATCGGAATGACCCTGCGAAACGGTGACAGAGAATATTATTATAATGCACTTGACAGACATTTCCCAGGACTTCGCTGTGAATATCAGAAAAGATACGGAAATTCCTATGAGGTCAACAGTCCGGATAACAACAGGATGATGAAACTTTTTCATTCCACCTGTGAGAAATATGGAATATTACATACCCCTGAGGAGTGTTTCTGGTACATCAATGAAATGCCGGAAGCATACAGTCAGTTTTCCCTGTTTGATATGCTCAACTGAGTATATTAAAATGACTGACAAGCAAATCGTAGAAAGCATCGTAAAGGAAATTGCCGCATCTTTTTCGGGTGCAGAAAGTACAAAGCATTGGACGAATGACACCATATGGTTTGATGCTGCCCCTTATGCTTCTGTGGGAGTTGAAAATGCAAAAAAAGTATTCGATGAAGCCTTCGGCAATCTGCAGTTCTGTGATGTCGAGATACTGGATATGAGGACCTTTGTAAACGGTGACAATGCACTTGTATGCTCTGTACAGAAATGGGATACCGTTAATAAGGACGGCAGTGCAAATCCATCGTTTATGATGCGTCAGACCGATTACTTTGAAAAGCAGAACGGAGAATGGAAGGTACTCCACGAGCATACATCAATGGCTGACGGCTGGAATGGAACGATTGTGGAATAAAAGATATGCTTATCGCCTTTTTGTTATTGAGATCATTTAGATTTCGCATTGCTACACTAATGGAAACAGCAGCAGGCTTGAACAGATATTGTACAAAGCTTTCTGCTGTTCATTTTCGTTTTAATGCATCGAAACTTAAAATTGTATATTGTTTGGCAAGCTTTTGATATTTGCTATCAAAAGTGAGTGTTTAAGTTTCATTAGAAAAAAACTCAAGGTATGCATGGATGACTTGGTTCTCATTATTTCTTATTTGTAACACCAAGCCTTTTTGCGAATTTCTCACCGGCTTCGATTTCTTTTTTATCAAAAGGATATTTGCTGTCCTTTTTTGAAAAAAATATCTGTCCGCACGATATTGTAAAAAGGATCATACTTACCAAATAAATCACGGTAAATAGCCACTGACTGCCTGTTAATAAACCTTGTGATGCAGTCTGATATATGTAGAATATACCGCACGGTACATGGATGCAAAGAACAGCAGCAAGACCGGAATTGTAAAAGTGATGAAACTTTATTAAAAAGACAACAAGATGAAGCATTACCTGAAAAACACATCCGAAAAGAATCGGAGCAAGTCCTAACCAGATAACATCCGGAAAGAACACTGGCAGCAAGTAACAGGTATAAGCTATCAATACATTTGTCAGCATTGCGGAAAACTGATTCAGGGGATAACGATCCGTCCCGCTGCGCATATATTTATTCATAAACACAGGCACTCCTCCAGGAAAACCATATTCCTCAAACTGATGAAGTAAAATCCCGATAAAGTTTATCAGACTGACCCTTTGAAGCACTTGTAAATTACTCCATCCGACTATCAGGAAAATCAGTGATGCTAAAGCAGGAATAAGTCCTGCCTCATACCAATGTCTGCAAAACCATTTCATAATTTAACCTCCAATATAAAAACTTCTTGAAAATAAGCAGAGTCTGTTGTATGATTTAATTATAAGACATATTGTCTTATTCATCAAGAAACAATTCTTTTCAAAATGTCTTATGATCGGAGGTAAATATGAATAAACAACCAGAAATAACCGATGCCACCCGAAAAAGAATACTGGATTCCTTTTGGATACTATTCAGAAATAAACCGATAGATAAAATCACGGTTGCACAAATTTCAGAAGGAGCAAAGATTCACAGAAGCAGTTTTTATAGATACTATCAGGATGTTTATATGGTATTGGAGGAGTTTGAAAAGGACTTGCTCGATTCGCTCAGAACAGAAATTGAACCTGTCTTTGAAAAGACAGATCTGTCATTGCCTGTATATACTGAACTGACTGTCCCCATACTTATGAAATACTTCGACAAAATATATAGATTACTTAATGACAGCAGCAGTCAATTCAGGCAAGACTTCTTTTCAGAAGTTAAACACAACATCTCAAGCAAGCTTGATCTCGGTGTATCTGAAATGGAGCGAAAATATATGGAATCATTTATAACTTCTGCGATGCTGCATAATTTCAATTATTGGTATGAGCATCAGGATGTATGTTCTTTAACAGAGATCAATACAGTTTGTCAGAAGATTCTATTTTACGGTATTTCCAAAATGCCGGATGTTAAAAAGTATTGATTTATAATAGTATTATAACAACCGATAGTTACTATCGGTCAATAGGTTTTAAGAAAAAATATCATACAAATCGGAGGAAGATATTATGTACACAATGATGGAAGTTTGCAATGAAACAGGTCTGACCTATCAGACATTGAAATATTACTGTAATGAAGGTCTGATTCCTAATGTTCAGCGTGACCGCAACAACAGACGCATCTTTGACGAGCACAATCTGAAATGGATCAAGGATTTAGTCTGTCTGAAAAACTGCGGAATGTCCATACAGGAGATGAAGGATTATCTTGATTTATGCCTGCAGGGAGAAGCTACTATTCCCAAGCGGCAGAAAATGCTTGACGCTAAATATGCCGAGCTTGAGAAAAGAATAGCCGAATTGCAGTCTTGCCTGAAATATATTGACTGGAAACAGCAGTTTTATAATGGTGTGCTTTCGGGAGAAATCAAATATCAGAGTAATCTGATAAATTTCAGATGAGCATCAGCACAAAGAAAAAAGATATGAACAAAATGTAAAATCGAATAGCTCTATTGACAATGGTAGCATCCTACTATATAATATTGGTAGGATGCTACAGTTTTTAGGAGGCTATATATTATGAACATAGATAAGGTTGCAATACTTATTAAAAAAGCGGCACTGGAGTTTGATAAGATATCAAACCCTATTCTTGCGAAATACGGTCTTACTTCATCACAGTATAAGGTTCTGAAATACCTGTATTCACGGCAGTCCGGAACTGCACGGGTAGTAGATCTGGAAAGGCAGTATTCCATGACGCACCCTACGACACTGGGACTTGTAGATGCACTGGAAACAAAGGGTTTTGTTACCCGTATTCCCAATCCTCTTGATGCACGGGGAAAGCTTGTGGCTCTGACAGATAAAGCAAAAAGCATGGAAGATGAGCTTCAAAGCGTTGGTGACTCGATTGAAAAAAGGCTGACTGCCGGTTTGGATGAAAATGAAAAAGAGCAGCTCATTGCTCTATTGCAAAAGCTATTGAAGATAGGAGAAGAATGATGGACAGACACGATAGTATCAAAGGAACTCAGGGATTACTACTATTCCGGAAGCTGGAATGCAAGAACAACTAATGTCTTTTCCGGTTTCGGAATAGGATGGCACTATGATACGGCAATGCATCTTATGAGGTTTATCCTTTCAGGGATTTTTGACAAGCTGCCGAAGCTCAAAATGATCGTAGGACATTGGGGAGAAATGCTGCCATTTTATTTTGACAGAATGGATGAACATCTCTCCGTACAGTTGACCGGACTTTCGCATAACATCAGATACTACTTTGAAAACCATGTTTATACAAATCCGTCAGGTATCTGGTCGGCGGATGATTTTGATTTTGTACTCAGAACCTTCCCTAAGGAACATATTCTCTGGGTGCAGGATTACTGTTATGGTGTCAATGACATAAGAGTCAAAACATTTTTAGAGGATTATCCCCTTGACAACGAAACGAAAAACATGATTGCACATAAAAATGCCGAGGATTTGTTCGGAATCTGAGGAAAGTATGACCATGTGCAGCTTTACCTTTCGTAACGGAAAGGTTGTCAAAGGATGATAAATTAAGCACCCAAGTGCCGAAAATGTTTGTGCAGCGTAAAACAGGCAAATGAAAAGGACTGCCGTGTGACAGTCCCGAATTATTAAGTTACATCAGAAGTTTTCCTGATGTTTTTTGTCCCCATAATAAAACAAAGCACATGACTTCTTATACATACTTCACAAGATAAGAATGTTACTATATAGGATACAAACACAGGCACGATAAACAGTAAAAATGTATTGTCGATAATAAGTCCACTCATCAGATATTGAAACAAAACAATCCAAATATAATGCAATACATAAAACATAAACGATCTTTGTGACATATATGTGGTTATATTCGACGCTTTATAAAAGTATCTGTTTGATATCCCCATCACTGCAAGTAACATAAACCATTCGGACACTGATCTTGTGATAGTGTTGATAATGGGTATTGCAGGAATCGTCTGATCTGCCCATAGAAACAGATATGTATTCGTAAAGATAGCGACTATACCGACACTAAGGATAAGCCATCTATGGGTTGATATCTTTTTTATCACATCGTCATCAGATAGAATATAATATCCAATCATGAACAAATACAGGTATTCAATAATACTCTTACCGCCTATGGAAAGAAGTTCATGAAAAAGGGTCAAGGGTATGCCCAACAGATATATGAATGTGATCGGAATATTACATATTTTATGTTTTAATTTAATTCTCTTTTGTACTTTAAGAATGATAATAAAAAGGACTGAAATTACAAAAAGAAAAATTAAAAACCAAAAATGCCCCATAGAAAAGCCACCGTCTGCTCCGGTTAAATCGGTGTATTTAGTAAAAAAGACCTTATAATGCTGTAGAAAAGAGCCTGTATATTTATAATTATAACAATCAGCCAAATAAGTCATAGCCGGCATTATGGTCAAGGTTCCAAATAAAAACGGTATCAGAAGTTTCTTGACTCTTTCCAAAAGATATTGTCTGGGAGTTCTTTTTTTCAATGCATACTTTGTGCTTATTCCTGCTAAAACAAACAACAAAGGCATAAGAAACGGACTAAAAATTACAACAATACTACTGATAATTTGATTGCTTTCAAAAAAGATATAATTGGGTTCGCTCCATGTATTCCAAGCCATTGCAGCATGATAGATGATCAAAACAATAATAGCACCCCATCTTAAATTGTCTATATAGTTTTTTCGCACCTCTCAATCCCCCCTTTTTAAATAATCATCCTACTATACGCATAATGATATTTTGATTATATCATACAGAAAGGTTAAAAGCCATATCTTTTCAAAGATAAAGGTTATAATCTGATAGGCGAAGCCTGTTATGGCAACTCCTACCCGGCTGCTATAGTGGATCCGCTGCCGGAAAACGACCATTATCCGAATGTGACATTCCGTGCGGCGTTGTATGTGAAGTAATGGTATGCATCACGGATATCAGATTTTCATGATAGGTATTGCAATTTTTGATTGCGGCAGTTAAAATAATAATAAAACACTGAACGAATTTCTTTAATAAAAGGAGGACACAATTATGTCAAATGCAGCAAAAGTAAATGAATTTTTAGACAAGGCGAAGGTATTTTATTTTCTCACAACAGATGGTATGCAGCCTAAGGGCAGACCATTCAGCTTTCATATGTTGGATGGTGATAAGCTGTACTATGGATGAATTTGACGCACTTGTTGTGGGTTCGCCTGTTTATTACGGTGGTCCGAATGGTCGCCTGACATCTTTCCTCGACAGACTGATGTTCAGCACTCCCGCTTCAAAGCTCAAGGGAAAGTTATCGGCATCAATAGTATCCTGCCGCAGAGGCGGTGCAACAGCAGCATTTGAAAGGCTCAATATGTATTTCTCTATGCTGAATATGCACATTGTCAGCTCACAGTACTGGAATCAGGTGCATGGATATACTCCTGATGATGTGCGAAAGGACGAGGAAGGTTTACAGACTATGCGTACTCTCGGACAAAATATAGCATATCTTCTCAAAGCACAGAAGGCGGCAGCCGACAGCGGTATCGAAAAGCCTGAATATGAAGAAACTATCTATACGAATTTTGTCTGAAAGTTATTTCGTGACATTTTATTTGTGCAACCTTTCAAATTTGCTCATTTACAGTTAAAAAATAAGGCAGTTACACGGAAAAAATGATATTCTCCGTGTAACTGCTTTTTTTGAATTTCTCCTCTCAAATTTTATTTTCATTCATTAGATGATACTCCTAAAAGTAAATCGGTTCATTCAAAATAAAATTTTTTCAGAGTGAAATATTTTGTGCCTAAAATCGGACTATATAGATAGAGGACCTCAATACCTCATAAGAGGAGGCTTATGAAATATGGATGATGCATCAATAATTGAATTGTTCCGTCAAAGAGATGAAACGGCAATTTCCGAAATAAAGCAGAAATATGACAGGATATGTTTTTACATAGCCAGAAATATTCTTTCACAGCGTGAAGACGTGGAAGAATGCGTTAATTCGGCATATTACGAGATATGGAATAATATCCCGCCGAATATTCCGAAAGACCTGAAAACATATTTGTGCTGTATTGTAAGAAATATTGCCATCAAAAAACTGCAGTATAATTCCGCAGAAAAAAGAAATCCGAAATTCACCGTTTCGATAGATGAAATAGCCGAATGTGTACCGTCAGGCGAAGATATATATGCTGACAGTCTGTCGGAAGCCATCAGCCGTTTCCTTAAAAGTCAGAACGAAAAACACAGAAAAGTGTTTATAAGGCGTTATTTTTACGGTGATACGACTTCAAAAATTGCGGAATATTACGGTATGAATGAAAAG
>CACZZB010000086.1 GCA_902785555.1 uncultured Ruminococcus sp. | reverse complement strand
TAGTAAATGTGGCTTAAACTGCATTGAACAACAAAGAAAAACATTTTTTAATAAAAGTTTGAATATATTTTTATATTTTGAATGTTTTTCATAACATAGATATGTTCTCCATATTTTTCATACTCGGATATTGCTTTTTGGATAACATTCATCTCTGTTTTGTCATAACTTTCATAACGTGAACCCGTCAAAATTCCTCTCGTAGTTTTAGCATACTCCGTATTTCCATATTCCTGTAAAGAAAAGATGCAGGTTAAACGACTGATACCCTTTGCTATAAGTTCATCTTCTGAAGTTTCCAATGAAAATATAAGAACATCATGACCTGCTTGTGCAATGTTTTCAGCCATTTGCAGACAAAATGTAGTTTTTCCCAATGCACTCACTGCACCAATACAATACAAACCCGAATACAATCCTCCGTCAAGAATCTTATCCAGACTTTCAAAGCCTGTAGGAAAAAATTCCTGCTTGCTGTCTTTTATTTTTTGTCTAAGTTTCCGTACAGCATAAAGTGCTGATTTGTATTGCAATATATCCTGTTCAGTTTCCCGTGTTTCCGAAAAAGATGTTTCCACTTGGCTGATGATGCTGTTCACTGTAAGAGAGAAATTTTCCTTGTCAGTCATAAAAAATTCATTGACATCCTTGTATTTGTCCGTGATCATTCTGATACAGCAATTGATACCCAGTCGTTTGATATCATTGCATAGATGTTGTCCTATTTGAAATACTCTTTCTTTAGTTTTGGAATCTCTATCATTGTCCATGGATATTATCAAAGGCTGAACAGGTTTACTCTCCTCTAAAAGAGAAATCAGTTTTTTGGTATTACTGATACTTCCGAGTCCTATTGATTCGCCTCCCACATCTATGATTGATAGTGCATCTATCTCTCCTTCAACGACGAAAATGGGTTGATCTGCATTTTGGAGAGCCTGTGCATTGAAAATTTGAGTGTGACCGACTTTACTTTTGTTTTCGACAATCCCCCTGTAATTGATATAATCTCCTTTTTCTGCATACCTTGCCAGATAGCTATATTTACCCGTAGGAATAATCAGACGTGGACTGGATTTCATTTTAGGGGCTTTTGGATGCTTCCAGTCAGCAATGTAGCCGATATTGAAACGGTTCAGGGTATCTGTACTTATTCCACGGTGATATGTTGTTTCATTTATGTGTTGATGAGCCTGTAAAAAGAAATCGGTGTAGTCTGTTTCGTTATCTTGTGGCAGAATAGATTTTTGTTCTTTTGTATCTGTAATCTGAGATTGCCCGAAAAGCTCGACAGTTTTTTGAAATTTTTCCCCAAAAGAGGAAAGAGCGTATTGCAAGCCAATAATATCAAAAATATCCTTGTTGGTAAAGCATCCTACCCAGCAGGTAAAATGTATGCCATCTTTGGTTGTTATGCCGGTACCGTTCTTGCCTGAGCCACTTCCACAAATTGGACAGATATAACCTTTATTTTTTTTATCCCGTAAAAAGAATTGGGTTGAGTGTGCAAGTATGTTTTGCTTGAGTTTACTTTCGTTCATTGCAGTTCTCTCCTTTTTTGTATTTGAGTTTTCGGCTTGTAAATGTATGTGGATATTATAGCATAAAACCGGCGGATGCCGTTAATTATCAATAGATTATCTATTGATAATCTATTAGGATGTGAAAAAAGTTTACTGTGACTAAAATTCACGAAACGGGCGAGCAAAAGTCCGCTTTTTATGCGGGTTTCAGGCGATAAATTTTGTTCATAAAAAGTTTACAATTTTTTTTGCAGTATAAAATGACACGATTCCAGTATAAAATGACACAATTGCAGTGTAAAATGACACGATTGCCTAAAAGTCCAGTGTTTATGCAGGTTTCAAGGATTGAGCCGCAGTATAAAATAAATACCAATAATTGGTAAATAAAAAATCTGCTTTGGGCAGTTAGTCAAAAAATGGCTTTATCAAGCTGTTTTTTTAAGATTTTGCTGCAGTATAAAATGACACGGGGGAGGTGACATTGGTAAAAAAATCCAATTTTTAAAAAATAACGTCAATATAGTATAAAAGTGCTATATGTATATTGGACAATAATGTAAAAAACCAGTGTTTAAGCCATTTTTATAGTAAGTGATACGACATAAAAACAGCACAAAAGTATCATGTCACGGGGAGGTGACAAGGAGGTGACATGGCAAAGAGAAGGCGATATTTCAAAAAGAGTTTTTATGAAACATTAAAAATGCAGTATTTAAGCGGTTTTTTTAAGAATGTGTTGCAGTATGAAATGAAACGGCAAAATGTCATGCGGTGACGTAAAAAAAATGTGTATTTTCAGAAACACAAAAAATGCAGTATTATCAGGCTTTTTTTGCATATTTCGGTAATGTATTTCGAGAGCAAAATTTCAAAATTGCTCTCTTTTTTATTGCCAAAATATTGTTGGATTACCATACATATCCGTCTTGATGATATTCTGACTTGTGGAGTTAAGCTGTTTTTGATTCGGAACTCATTTTTGTAAATTGACACAGCAATGATGTTGTGGTAAAATTTTGGTAAAATAAAAATGGACAGTAAGACATTACGGAATTATTGTCAGAAATTACACAATTTAGTATCTTTTGTTTTGGGGTTGATCATATGGATAAAGAGCCTTTATTATTTAGAAAAAAATCACTTGACAGAATATCACAGCCCGATCAGCTTACAGATTATCTGCGTGTATCAAAGCCTATGGTCTGGCTGCTGCTTGGTGCAATTCTCTCTCTTTTGACAGGGATTTTTATCTGGAGCCTGATTGGAAACATTGATATAACGACCGGCGGCTATGCTGTTGTTGAAGACGGTCAGGCAACGGTCATGCTTACAAATAACGAAAAATATCAATTGAATAATGGAATGAGATTTACCATTAACGGTAAAGACGAAACTATCTCCGAAACAGATAAAAATGATTTTGGAATGACTGTCGGCTATGCCGAAGTATTGGTATCCGATGGCAATTATTCTGTCAGTGTGGTCGTTAAGTCCTCTCGCCCGTATGAACTGTTATTTGGAGTATAAGACTATGAGAAGTGCAAAGATAAAAAGTCCTGTCACAAAAGGGATTGCAAAATCACCCGTGATTTTGCAGTTGGAAGCCCTCGAATGTGGAGCAGCTTCGTTGGCAATGGTGGCAGCGTATTACGGAAAATGGATCACACTTGAAACTGCACGGACAGACTGCGGTGTGTCCCGTGACGGATCGAGTGCAGTCAATATTGTCAAAGCTGCAAGAGCATACGGCTTTGAAGTCGGCAAATACAGGCGAAGTCCCGAAAGCATCAGAAAAAAAGGTATATTTCCCTGTATCATCCATTGGAATTTAGATCATTTTGTCGTGCTGAACGGCTTTAAGGGAAAGTATGCCTATATTAATGATCCTGCAAAAGGTGCTGTCAAAGTCGATGAAGAAGAATTTGACCGTGCCTTTTCGGGTATAACAATCAATATCGTTCCGGGAGAGGACTTTCAGCCTGACGGAAAACAGCAAAGCGTTTTTCAGGCTGTAAAAAAACAAATCAAAACCGGCAATCCGGATATTACTGTTATGACGATTGCTTCCGTCATTCTTGCACTTTTTGCCGTGTTATCCCCTGTCCTGTCGGGATTTTTTATAGACAATCTGTCAGACGGCAATAACAGTAAGTTATTGCTCGGTTTTACGGCTGCATTGGTGATTCTCGCAGTATTGCAGCTCACGGCAGCATGGATTCAAACGATTTACAGCATCAAAGTAAAAGGCAAGCTGTCGATTATCGGCTGTTCCACTTATATGTGGAAAATGATGCAGCTGCCGATTGAGTTTTTCTCTCAAAGAATGGCAAGTGATGTATTTGTCCGAATGGATATGCCGGAAAGCCTGACAGCTTCACTGGTGAATTTTATCATTCCTCTTGCCGTAAATACGGGGACAACAACACTCTGTATTATTTTAATGCTGAAACAAAGCCTGACATTGACTGCCATCAGCATAAGCGTGTTGATCGTCAATCTGTTTCTGTCACGGCTGATTGCCCGGACACATCAGAATACTGTCCGTATGATGGAGTGCAGCAGGGAAAAGCTGTCATCTGCGACACTTTCCGGATTAAGCATGATTGAAACCATAAAAATCAGCGGTGCGGAAACTTCGTATTTTGAAAAATGGGCAGGTTTGCAGGCGGCTGTCAATACCCAGAAGGTGCGGCTGGAAAGAACTGAAACTTTTTTGAGCAGGATACCCGAATTACTGTCAAGCATTGCTTATTTTCTCGTTATGATGACGGGAATATATTTTGTCATGCAAGGCAGCTTTACACTCGGAACAATGTGGATGTTTCAAGGATTGTTCAATGTGCTGATGTCGCCCGTATTTTCTCTTTCAGATATAAGAAAGCAGATGCAGACGATGCGTACACAATATGAACGGGTAGAGGATATTATGTCATATCCTTCCGACAAAAACATTGTTTACACTCATGACGGAATACAGGAAGAAGTGTATAAGCTGAAAGGAAATATTGAGCTGAAACATATTACCTTTGGATATTCCGGACTTTCCGAACCGATTATCAAAGATTTTTCTTTGTCAGTCAAAGCAGGTAGCAGAGTTGCAATAGTGGGAACATCAGGATGTGGCAAATCTACCTTGTCAAAGCTGATTTCAGGACTTTATGAGCCTTGGGAGGGTGAAATCCTGTTTGACGGCAAACACAGACATGAAATTGACCGTGATGTTATGACAGGCTCGGTGGCTGTTGTTGAGCAGGATATTATGTTGTTTGAGGGAACGATAAAGCATAATATCAAGATGTGGGATGAATCAATTGAAGATTTTGAAATGATACTTGCTGCCAAAGATGCACAAATACATGAGGACATAATCACTCGTGAGGGCGGCTACCTGTCAGGTCTGACGGCTGACGGACTGAATCTTTCGGGAGGTCAGCGGCAGCGTCTTGAAATTGCAAGAGCATTGGCGGCAGATCCGTCTGTTTTGATTTTAGACGAGGCAACCAGTGCATTGGATGCAAAAACAGAGTATGATGTGGTAAACGCAATCACCGACCGAGGTATTACCTGTATTATTATCGCACACAGACTGTCTGCGATTCGTGACTGTGATGAGATAATTGTACTCAAAAACGGCAGTATTGCCGAAAGAGGAACACATGAAGAACTTATGCAGCTTGGCGGTACATATACAGAGCTTGTAACAAACGAATGACGGGGAGGTCGGATATGAACTGGTTTGAAAAGCAGATAAAAGAACGAAAAGAATTTGACCAACAGCTTTTGGAAAATACCTTCCTTCAGGCAGCAGGAATTGTCTACGGACAGCAGACGGCAGATAGTATTTTAGATGAAAGCATTATTGTTGAACATGCGATTGACGAGATACTAAAATATTATCACTTAAAGCCTGTAAAAGTGCCAGACAGTATCACCGACAGCAGCGAACAGCTCAACTACTGCCTTAAACACTACGGTTTGATGAAGCGTCAGGTAATCCTTGAAGGTGAATGGTATAAGGACGCTTACGGTGTATTATTGACACACATAAAAGAAAACGGTATGCCCGTTGTTTTGATGCCTGATAAATTCGGTATGCACTACAGCTTTCGCAGCCAATCGGGAAAGCTGATTTCCGTAAACCGCCAAACAGCCGGTTTATTTGAAAATGAAGCCTATTGCTTTTATATGCCGTTACCGAAAAAGAAATTGACAGCAATCGATTTCCTCTGCTATATCAAAGATTGTATGCGTGCAAAAGATTGGGTTTATCTGATTTTTTGTGCATTGATGATGACGGCTGTCGGTTTGCTTATACCGCAGGCGGTGAGGATTCTTGCTGATGAAGTGACGGCAAGCGGCAGCATTTTGTTACTGACCTCGACAGGCGTTTTTTTGTTGTGTACCGTGCTTTCTGTTTATCTTGTCAGAACAGTAGTCGGTTCGCTGATACAGAGAATATGGGACAAAACTTCCTTAACTGTTCATGCTGCACTGATGATGCGGATATTGAGCCTGCCATCAGATTTTTTTGAAAGAATCAGTCCGGGCGAACTGGCCGGCTTTTCAACTGCAGTTGATGAACTGTGTGAACTGCTTATCTCGGCAACGGCAGGAACGGGATTGACTGCATTGGCATCTCTGTTGTATATCGTGCAGATATTCCGGATAGCACAGCCGCTCGGTTTTCCAACGCTGATGATATTGCTTATTGCTATCGGTTTCGGTGTACTCTCCGCAGTGATACAAACCAAAATCAGCAATAAGCAGATTATCCAAACCGCCAAAGAAGCCAAAATCCGTTACAGCGTAATCAACGGCATTCAAAAAATACGGCTTTCGGGTGCGGAAAAGCGTTTTTTTGCAAAATGGCTCGGTGAATATTCCGAAAGCAGACGATTGACCTTTTCGCCGCCTCTTTTTATAAGGCTCAACAGCGTACTCACTACGGCAATTAGTCTGATTTCAAGTATTATGCTGTATAACATTGCAGCGGATAACAGTGTCGAACCGTCATCATATATCGCATTTTCAGTGGCATTCGGTACAGTTCTCGGTGCAATCAAACTTCTGTCGGATTCTTTTCTGTCGGTCGGAAAAATCAATCCGACACTGAAAATGCTTGACGTATTTTTGCAGACAGAGCCTGAAACAACAGGCGGCAGGCAAATCGTGACTGATTTGACAGGTTCCGTTGAGTTAAGTAATGTTTCTTTCAGATACAACGACCATTCACCATATATTTTGAAAAACATTTCATTGAAAATTCGCCCGAAAGAATATGTTGCGATTGTCGGCAGGACAGGCTGCGGCAAATCTACGCTGATAAAACTGTTGCTCGGTCTGCGTACACCCGAACATGGCGAAATCTTTTATGACGGAAATGCGTTGAACTTCCTTGAACTCAGCAGTCTGCGTAACAAAATCGGAACAGTCATGCAAAACGGTGAACTGTTTCAGGGTGATATTTTTTCCAACATCACTATAGCTGCACCGCAGGCTACCATTGATGATGCATGGAAAGCCGCTGAAATTGCAGGTATTGCCGATGATATACGGAATATGCCGATGGGTATGCACACGCTTGTTTCGGCAGGACAGGGCGGCATTTCAGGCGGTCAAAAACAGCGTATCCTTATTGCAAGGGCTGTTGTGTCCAAGCCGAAAATACTGATTTTTGATGAAGCGACAAGTGCCCTTGACAACATCACTCAACGAAACTTTCAACTATCAGACACTGCGACAGGATATTAGTGCTTGATAACGGCAGTATTGCAGAAGAAGGAAGTTTTGAGCAGCTTATGGCAAGGGGCGGTATCTTTGCAGAACTTGTCAACAGGCAGAGGACGGATATCTGATACCGAATGTTTACAATTTCATGGCAGTTCGTAAGTTATTTTACATTTGACAGCCCAATTATAAAAAACTTTACAGAATATTGATAAACTGTAAATTGAACTTTTTTCCGTTCTATGCTAATATATAGACACAGGAGAAACAAAGAGAAATCTCCAAGAGAAACTCAGTAAAATATGCCGAAGTGCAATAAATGTTAAAAATTATGTTAGGAGGCTTTTCAAAATGGAAAATATGAACATCAACACATTTCTTGATACGCTGACAGAGGAACAAAAGTCAAAAGTGCTTGCCTGCAAGAACGAGGACGAACTGGAACAGGTTCTTGATGACTATGACATTGAAATCCCCGATGAAATGCTGGAAGACGTTGCAGGAGGAAAGGGCTTTGTACCTATGGCTATGGCTGCGATACTGGCATTTACAATAGCAGGAGCTACGATAACCGCAACACCTGCCATGAGTATAAGTGTATCTGCCGCAAGCTCGGATATTTCAGATATGTCAGACACTGAAAAAAAAGCAGCAATGAAGGCACTTTCCATCGTTAAGGATACAGGCATATCTGCTATAAATGAATATATGCCTGGCGGAGCGGTAGTTGCTCCTCTCCTGAATGGCATACTCGGATATTTCATGGAAGTAGATGACGGCGGACCTACTATTGCAGATGTGCAGAAAGATATCAGTGATTTGCGTGACCGCATGGATGAGCAATTCAATGAAATCAAAAAAGGTATGGACAGCAATACTCAGAAAATCTGTGATACAGTGGAAAATGCTATTTTGCTGGGTAGTAACGGAGCAAGGCTCAGTTCCATGAAAACTACAACGGATCAGCTCAATTTGCTCATTAACACGAAGCAAAATAAAAATATCAGCAATGAGGAAAAACTCGCATATATTGCCAGCCGTATCGGAAAATCGGGAGATTGGTCAACAAACTCCAACCTGATATTTAAGGTGATTCAATCGTCAAAAGCACTTTCGGGTGAAGAACTTATGTTAGCAACCAGTGATATGAGAGCAAGAGACGGTTTTATGACTGCATATAAGCTTGCTTGTAACAATGCCATGTTCAGCGGTGATGCGTATGATGCGGCAGAACCTTTTGCAAATTATGTGATGAACGAATATTTCAATTCATTCAGTACGGCTATGGAATGCCTGATGGCAGCAAGAGAGGTTGCACAGTTTACACCTGAGCAGGTGGCATCATTGTCTGCCGATGCTCGTGCAGACTACAATAATGCCTGCCATGATGTGGATTTGATTGATTCGGAATTAATCTATTTGATAGATATGGCATTGAATGCTGACAAAGAGAGCAGTGTTATCAGTCATTATACTGCATTTATGTACGCTAAAGATCATAACCGTAATGTATTTGTGGATATGAACGGAAACGGTGACGGCGTTGTCATTTCGCCAACACTTGTAACGGATAGTATGAGTTGTGGTATGCCGAACTATGCGGATTACTATTTTTACAGTGATTTTGAGAAAAGATTTAACAGTGTCAAGGACGAAACTTTAAAATCAGTTAAAAATGCAGCAAACAAGAGTGAAATAAGTCCGAGCCAGATTGAAAAGATACGCAAGCTGGCATACAGCAAAGGCATGAGCTTTAATGCGTACCTGAATTCAATGGGAATTAATACAAATTACGGCAGCAACTGTTATTTTCCTATCTCTGATGTTGCCTATTCATCGGGAGATAAGGTTGCTCACAAAGGCGGAGCTCCGTCTAAGGAGATGCATATCTACATGAAAACCTTCGATGCATCAAGCAGGAATAACGATTCTATTTCAAAGGAAGTCTACAATATTCATTCATGGAATGAATGGAGAAACAGGATAGAAACCGAATACTGGAGCTGTGTGAGCTACAATAAAGATGCTCCGAGCTGCAAAATACTTCTTTTCAAGGCAGGCAGCGAATTATCATTTCCCACAACGGCAACCCAGATCATAAACGAAAAATTCTCCTCCGTCGGTATTTCATACAGAGCTCATGTTCAAGACATCGGCTGGCAAAACAGCGTCACTTCAAACGGCACTAATGCGACAACTGCCGGAACAACAGGTTGCAGTTTGAGAATGGAAGGCATTAAAATTGATCTGAAGAATAAGGACGGAAGCAGTGCAGTACAGTATAGAGCCAATGTTCAAGATCAGGGCTGGCAAGGCTGGCACAACTCTGGAGAGCTTGCAGGAACGACAGGACAGAGTCTTCGCATGGAAGCCTTGGAAATCAAGCTCACCGGAGATTATGCCAAGTCGTATGACGTAGTTTACAGAGTTCATTGCCAGAATATAGGTTGGACTGACTGGGTAAAGAATGGTCAGACTGCCGGAACACCGAACAGCGGTCGGCGTATGGAAGCAGTTGAGATAAAACTTGTACCGAAATCATAACAACTTATAAAATTCATTCGTCAGAAAACAGAAAAGCTCTCCGACCGTATCGTTGATATGGCGGAGAGCTTTTTGGGGATAAATGTTTTTGTGATTATGAGCAACGAATAAAACCGTCTGTCGTACTTTGCAAAACACTATGACTTGATATTTCGTTCTGCATATTTCAACTTGACTTCCGTCTCCTTCAAAATCTGCTTTTTTCCTGCCGGTATGATGTTTTTGACTTGATACAGTTGAAAAAATGAATTGTAATATGACAGAATATAGACATTACTCTCAAATAATAAAACGTTCCATAATGGAACATCTGAATCTATAAAAATATCTTGTTTTTGTATATTGCTTTTGTTTATAATAGTATGTAGGGTTCTGATATAAGATAATATGAATAAACTAAGGAGTATAATATAATGAGTTTGTTTTTTTCTAATATCATGAAAAAGCCGCACACTGAAAAAGGTCTTTCACAGCAGGCATCGGCGGATAAAATGTATGTTACACGTTCCACGGTAGCCCGGTGGGAAATCGGCAGCCATCTGCCGGATGCGGTGATGATATCTCGGCTCTCCGAAGTTTTAGATGTAGATGTAAATATCCTGCTCTCCACAGCTGCACAGAGTGACGAGTGCCCTAACATTATTTTGGTTGACGACAGAAAGCTGATTCTCACAAGTGGTTTACCGATACTTGAGAAGGTCATGCCTAATGCGACAGTCATGGGTTTTATACAGGCTTCGGACGCAATCGAATATGCAAAGGCGAACCGTGTCGCACTTGCTTTTTTGGATATCGAGTTGAGAAATACAAGCGGACTTGATTTGTGCCGTGAACTGCTCAAAATCAATCCACGAACCAATGTTGTGTATCTTACGGCATACAGTGATTATGCTCTTGACTCATGGAGTACGGGAGTAAGCGGCTTCACGCTCAAGCCCGTCACACCCGAAGGTGTCGGGGAGCAGCTGAGCCGACTGCGGTATCCTTTAGGAGGGCTTGGCTGATATGGAATGGAATATGCGTGCAAATATCGGTATAGCGGGAGCAGCGATGGCTATAGCAGTCATCGGACTGATACTGTCGCTTGGAACTCGTTATACCCAAAAGGAATATAAAAAATATTTTGTTAAGATATTCTCGATGCTTACAGCGTACACTATGAGCAATTTTATTTTGTGGAATGTCACGGATGTGGAAGGCTACGGGTATATGATTGTTTCTTACATCTGCCTGTTTTTCGAGTCGCTTTTTTCATCAATGATATTACCTGTTTTGAATAGTTTTTTATTATACTGTGCCGGAAAAAATATGCGTAATAATCCGCTGGTTTATATAATTGATTTGTTATGGATTGTTTACTTTGTTCTGTTGGTAATAGCTCAGTTTACGAAATGGATATACTACTACACTCCCGACAACGAGTATTTCCGAGGACCGCTGTATTCTGTACTGCTCATCCCCCTTATACTGCTGATGGCTGTCAATCTTTTCGCATTGTTTAAGTTTCGCACGGAATTATCACGAAGATACCGCATAGCGTTTGCTGTTTATTTTCTTGTACCGCTCCTGTGCATGGTGGTGCAGATGTTTTACTCGACCGTGTTAATGACCGTACTCGGTTCGGCTGTATCGGCACTGATAATGCTGTATATCATCATTTTGGATCAAATGGAAAGGTCGGTAGCTCAGGCACGTAAGATCGCACAGCAAAGAGCAAGTATCAATGTTCTGCAAATGCGACCTCATTTCATCTGCAACACCATGATGAGCATCTACTACCTTTGTGACCAGAACCCGACGAAAGCAAAACAGGTTACGCTGGATTTTACCACCTATCTGCGTAGGAACTTTGCCGCTATCGCAAGCGAGAATACCGTGATGTTCAAGGATGAATTGGAACATACCCAAGCCTACCTTGCCGTTGAGCAGGCACAGTTTGAGGACAGTCTTTTTGTCAGCTTTGATACACCGCACACTATGTTCCGTGTACCTCCGCTGACATTGCAGCCTATCGTAGAGAATGCCATCAAGTACGGTATGAAATCGAGCAGTGAGCCTGTTCACATCTCCGTCATCACCCGACAGACAAATACGGCAAGCGAGATTATCGTAGAGGACGACGGTCCCGGCTTTGAGCAGGTCGATGACAACAAACCGCATATAGCCTTGAATAATATCAGGGAAAGGCTTGAACTGATGTGCAAAGGCAAATTGGAAATTTCACAGCGTGAGGGCGGAGGTACATTGGTGAAAGTGACAATTCCGATAGTGTAATATCCCTCTAAAACTGACAAAATCAACAAAATCATTTGATAATTCTGAATATATCCCTAAAAAACGCAAAAATATAATAAAAAATCAATGAATGAAGTGAAAAATCAATGAATTATCAATGATTTTTGAGATTTTGTTGACATTCTGGAACATCCCCTTGACAGTCGAAAAAAAATATAAGAAAATAATACAGAGTTCATATTAATTTTTTATTTGGCTGTATCAGCCGATATTGTTATATGCGGTTGGAGGCAGAACCAAATGAACAATGTTATAAATCCTAATGTATTAAAGTCATGGACGATGAAGGAACAGTTTCCAAAAAATACCTTTAAGTATATGTGAAATAAACATTTACAAAAATGTTTATATAATCTAAAAAATTTCGTAAGGCAAAATATGAAATTTTAGAAAACAGAGCTGACATCGCTATACATCGGTGTCAGTTTTGTTTTAATGAATTTGGAATACGAATAAAGTAACCAATTCCACTGATAACACCAACGGCAGTAAGTATATTTTCAGCAGTAACACTTCTACTTACGCATCGACTTAAAACATTGAGCAGATAGGATTGTCAAGCTGTTAATCTGTGGTAACGGGAGATTCAACAAATATATATGCGTTGGCAATGTTCTTGATATTCATTGTTTCGGCAGTATTGATAATATTAACCTGTAAAAAAATCGGCTGAATAATAATGATTTGAACCGTAAATGGTGGACATATTATATTTAGCTTGCAACAGATTCTGAACACCTTTAAAAAAGGGCAGAGGAAATATAAATATTTCCTCTGCCCTTTTTGCTGTATATAGGAGAATTTGAATTATGAATATTTATCAGTTTTGCTATGAATTTTAATTTCATATATCAGTAACCCGAAAACCTTTTTTATGACCGAAAAGTGTAGAAGTCCGCCTTCAATTGTTTTGTATTTTCAAAAAAACAAGATGATTTGAGGAACTCAAAATGAGTTATAAAACAAAGAGAGTATTTAACGTGAGTTCGATGAAAATTAAACAGACACAGGAAGTTTAGGAATGTTGAGAGAAGGTTTTTTTGGGTATGAAAGAATAAGCCACCAGAGCAGTCAAAAGATTAACAAAGAAATTGTCTATAGAACGATGTCTTGAATGTTCGATCTGGCAGATATTTTTCAAAAAGTCATTAACAGACTCCATGACGGCTTGC
>CACZZB010000085.1 GCA_902785555.1 uncultured Ruminococcus sp. | reverse complement strand
CCGTATCTTGTTAGATTGATAAATAATGAAATACTTCATGTAATAACATTCTATCCGGAAAATCCTTATTATCCTTACGACAAAGCTTTTGCTGTTGTAGGCGGTGTTGCTACGATATACAGAAAAAGAATATCTCTTGATAAAAGTCCAAAACAGAATCATGAATGGTTAGCTTATGCGAGCAGTTTTTATGCTTCTTTGTTCAATGAACCTGACAGAAGAATTATGTCTCTTCTTTATGTGGCTGGCTATAATTCTGATAGTACAGAATCAATGGTCACAGTTTTAAAAGAGCTGGCTGAAAATGTAAAAAAATTCGTCCTGCCTGTATTGGATAAAGTTAAGGATATTGATTCGTGTCTTGATTATTTGGATAAATTCAAGATGCCTCGCAATCACAAAAGATGCACCGAAATTTGCACATACTATCCTGATGAAGATGAATGCTTTCTTAATTTCTTATCTGATAAAAGGATCAGTGAACGTCCCGATTTTCTTGAAAATTATTTAAATGATTCTGAATTTCATAAAACGGAAAATATTGCAATATTGAAAGAATCTGGCCTTTTTGAACAGCCTGAAAATGAAAAGGCGGAGCAAAAGAAACTGACATTAAAATCGGCATTTACACAAGTTTTCGGCGAGACACTTGAACCGCTGGGATTTGTCAAGCTAAAAAAGACAAAAGAACCGTGTTATGTAAGGATTGTAGGTGACGGTATAATTAATGTCATAACTTATCGCACATTATCAGCATACAAAACAGGATATAAAAATGTGGAAATTCTGTTGGGAATACTTTCTCTGTATAATCCGGAACTGATCTTTCTGGACGATCACACATGTTCGTTATATTGCATTCAAGGTCTCTATAATAGTGATTATTATAGAGAGCTTGGTATCAAGCCGAGAAACGAAACCATTGATAATGTAATCGATTTTGAATGCAAACTATGGGATATTAATAAGAATTTCTTTAGTGATCCCGAAGTGCGAAAAAGTGAATTTGACAAACGTATCGGACATTGTCTTTGCAGTACTTCAGATTCAGAAATCTTGCTCAGAGCCTTAAATAATACCTGCGATGTCATCAAAGATGTGGTTCTTCCTATAATGGAAAAAATCAAGGATAATAAAGAGTATATCGAATATTGTTATTCATTAAGGCGTGATGTGAAATTAAGCACGGATATTAATGATTTTAGAAAAATTACGTGTAAAGACGGCAATGGACTGTTGCTTATAAAAGAAAATTATACCGCTGATACAAGCAAATATACGGAACGAGACCTTGCTATGTATGTTGATGCAATAGAACAAGGCAGGCGTGGTCTTGGCGATGCTGCAAATATCGAGAATTTTAGGGGGATAAGAACAGAGAATGAACAAATAATCACGGATAACAAAAGTAAAAGTAATCCCTATAGTACTATTATGAAAAATGCTTTTGTCTGTTCTGAAAAAAGGTCACCTTTATCAAAAAATTATTCGAAGTTGATTCTGAGTCAAAAAGTTGAAAGACATATTTTTGTTATGGATTATCTAAAGAATAATATTAGCTTTGAAGGATTGAAACAAATTGTACTTGAGATTATTAATACTGATCATCTAACTATAAATAAAAAAAATTTTGGCTTTGAACCAGATGATTTTTCTAACATTTTAATTTTAACTGAAAATAATGAAGCGTTATCAGAAAATGAAAAATCAAACATTTACGCGGATTATATTACAGAATATTATTATTATACTGTGAAACTGAATGTTTTTTATTATGTTCTAGCCGGTTTTGACTATATTAGAAAGGTGAATAATTATGAGCAAAATAGAGCTATTGAATGCTTCCTGTGCAGATCAGGCGGTAGATGCGGTTGTAAATGCTGCAAACAGAGGGTTATGGGCTGGCAGCGGAATATGTGGCGTTTTATTTCAGAAAGCAGGCATGAAAGAGCTTACAAAAGCATGCTCAGAGTATAATACGCCCTTAAACGATGGCGATGCTGTTATAACTCCTGCATTTAATATGAAAAACGCGAAGTATATTATTCATGCTGTAGGTCCTGATTTTTCAAATACACCAACAGCTTTTGAGGAGTTGTTTGATGCGTATTATAACTCTTTATGCGTTTTAAAGGAGAATGGGCTTCACAGTATCTCTTTTCCTCTTATCAGCTCAGGTATCTTTGGAGGAAATCTGCCAGATCCTGTTGAAGAATCGACAAAACAGTGCTGCAGAGCGTATAATAAGTTTATAGCCGACTATCCTGAATACGAGGTTGAAGTAAAGCTTTGTGCCTTTACTCAGAGAGAAATGATGTCAGCTCAAAATGCTTTTAATAAGTATATAAAATGATAAAAGTTCCCTGTGTCAATGCACAGGGAACAACTAATTTTTAACTTGATTTTATATGATAATTCTGGTATACTGGATATACATTATAAGTTTCTGATTATTAATAGGGGGATCAGATATGAAAAAGATGCTTATTGTATGTGATGTTGAAGGTACTATCTTTCAAGCCAAATACAAAATTCAAGGCACAGACTATGCTTCGTCCATGTGGCAGCCTATTGCTCATGCCTTGGGCTCGAAAGCAGAAAATGAAGAATTTGAGACCCATTTAAAATGGGACAACGAAGAATATAAAAACTATATTGACTGGGTTAAAGCGACAGTTGCTATCCATAAGAAATATCAGCTCAGAAAGGCTGTATTTCAGAGATTGGTTGACGATGCTGAATATATGCCTGGAGTAGTAGAGTTTTTCAAAAAGCTGGATCGTGATAAGTTTATTCCTGTTTTTATTACAGGTGGATTTATGGAGCTAGCGCGTCGTGCTAAAAATGAATTAAAGGTTGATTCTGCTGATATATATGCTGCATGCAATTATATATTTGATTCAAACGGGCACCTTGTTGACGCAGACATAAAATCAAGTGATTTTGAGGACAAGATAACGTGCGTAAAAGAAAAACTTGAATTTTATGGCTTAAGCATTGATGAAGACTGGGTATTTATTGGTGACGGTAAAAATGATGTGCCTATTGCAGAAATGGCACCATATTCATTTGGAATCAATGCTCATAAAGAACTGAAAAAGGTTGTTGCACAGCCAATTGATAACTTTATGGAGGCATTTGAGGATATAAATGCATTTTATGATATCATTAATACTGCAAAAGGTTCGACTGCACATCAAAGGAAAATCCTCGAAATTAGAGCAAACCGACAGAGACAGCGTGAGCGATTAGTTGAAGAAAATCTCGAGATGCGGCAGCAGATAGAAGAACTCAAAAAGCGTATTGATATATTAGAAAACACTATACCGAAGCCAACAACAGTTGAAGCTATTATTCCGTTTGCCGAGTATTATTATGGAGAGAATATCTCCTTTTCAAAAGAAGCCAGATCTTCGCTGATAAAAAATGCTGCTGCAGGATATACTCAAAGATATATTGAGGGAGTTTTTGAACAGCTCAATTATATCAATACCTGGGCTAAATATATGAAAAAGGAAATCAGCAAAGAGGAGTATGACTCTATTGTAAACAATAAAAAAATAACATATGCTTTAAGCGAAAGTACAGAGGCCAAATTCCGTGAGGAATATACAGACAGCGGAGTTTTAATAAATATGCATATGTATATGAGGAGCCTTCCAAACTGTGATCGGCCGAGGACTTATTTCGGCTGGGATAAAAAGCATAACAAGGTATTGATAAGTACAATGTGCGAGCATAAGAAAACGAGCAAATATAAGTAAATAAATGAATGCGGATATTGTTAAGAAAGATGCTTAAATATAATCCAGAATAAAAATCCGTTTAATCGAAAAACGAGCTTAATAAAGAAGATAAAGAATAGAATTGGAGTTGTTAATATGAAACAAATGAGCTTATCGGAACGTCTTACATATTCTACTGTTCTTATTCGTTGTAAATATAGTAATGGATTAAGTGGAACCGGAACAGGATTTGTAGTTGATTTATGTTATAATAAAGAAAAAGGAACCTGTATTCCTGTATTGATAACAAATAATCATGTGGTAGAAGGTAGCGTTAATACTGTATTTGAATTTTGTAAAGCGGACTCGGAAGGTAATCCAATTGATACTGAGCAAATATCTTTTAATTATTCTGGTAACGAATGGATTCATCATCCTGATACAGATGTAGATTTAAGGTGCCTTCCACTAGGAAATGTATTAAATGATTTAAGAAATAGAGGGATAAATGTTTTTTATATCCCTCTTGGAACAGATTTGATTCCAACGCAAAATCAACTAAGTAGTCTGTCTGCAATGGAAGATGTAGTTATGATTGGATATCCAATAGGTATTTCTGATGAGTATAATCATAAGCCTATTATTCGTCGTGGAATAACATCAAGCCATCCAAACAAAAACTATCAAGGTAAGCGAGAAACACTTCTTGATATTGCTAGCTATCCTGGTTCAAGCGGTTCACCTGTTTTTATACTAAACCAAGGGGCATATATTGAGGGGGGAGGAGTGACTTTAGGGAACAGACTGTATTTATTAGGGATCCTATATGGCGGTCACGAATTTAAAGCCAATGGTGTTTTGAGATTTTCTATGCTTCCTAACATACCTACTCCAGTTACAAATATACCAATCAATTTGGGAATAATGATAAAATCAGATCGAATACTAGAATTTGAAGATATGTTCAAAAGGATAAGCTAGATAATACTTATTATGGAGTTGATTAAATGAAGGTTGCAAATATCAAAAAAATCAATGAGAGAATAATGCAAGTAGAAAGCATAAGGCAGGCTTTTCTTATGAACAACAAATTTAGACTTGCTCATATGCAATCCACGAACTTAACGACCGTGATGTTAAGGAGGAAAAAATGAATCATAAAAAAATTATTATACCTGTCATATGTTTATGTTTAGTTATCCCTGCTTCTGTAATGGTTCTGGGAAGCAAAAAAGACAGTAACTTCGTACAAAAGATAAAACGAGTATTTGTCTCAAAGACAATTTCAAATAAGTCCACTGATATTACGGTCGGGATGAGTCCGCAAAAAAGCGAAGCTGATTTTTCAAGTATTGCTTTTGATGATGAATTCAAGCATGCGGATTATACATTTACTCTTGGACTTATGAAGAATGAGATCAGTGAGACGGATAATGTTATTATTTCTCCGTATTCTGCTATACAGTCTCTTGGTATGCTTGAAAACGGCGCCGACGGCAATACGCTGACCGAAATTGAAGCGGCAATGGGTGGATTGTCTGTTGATAAGCTGAATGGCTGCCTCTGTAAATGGAGAGAAAAACAGTCAAATGAAAAAAGCCAGCTTACTATGGCAAATTCGCTGTGGATCATAGATAATGAGGAGCTTATCAAGCCTGTGCCGCAATTTCTGCAAACCGCAGTTGATTATTATGCTCCAAATATATATACCACTCCTTTTGATAAGCATACGCGTGATGATATCAATGCGTGGATAAACCAAAATATTGAAGGCTATATTTCTAAAGCACTTGATGATATCGATCCAAATGCGGTTATGTACCTTGTAAATGCAGTTGAATTTGATGCTAAGTGGCGTGAAGAATATCTTCATGAAGCCATATTGCATGGTGTATTTACTGATTATAGCGGTAAAGAGCAGAACGCTGAGATGCTCACCAGCAATGAAAGTCTTATTATAGAGGACGATCATGCAACAGGATTTGTGAGGTATTACAGAGATGAAAAATATGCATTCGTTGCAATACTTCCAGAAGAGAACATGACCGTCAATGAATATATTGAAGATCTGACTCCCGAACATTTCGGAGAACTTATGGCTGTATCCAAAATCAAGGAAAAAGACTGGCAATCACAGTACACGGTTTCAATACCGAAATTCAAATACGCTTATAAAACCGATTTGGGTGACTCTTTTAAAGAGATGGGAATAAAAAAGGCTTTTATCGGTGAAGAAGCAGATTTTTCAAGGATTTCAAGTGCAAGTAATAATCCATATCTTTCAAGAGTAATACATGATACATACATTCAATTTGATGAAAAAGGCACAAAAGCTGCTGCGGCTTCATTACATGAAGAAAATGTAAGTGCTGCCATTCCAATGTATGAAAACAGGCTGGTATTCAATAGACCTTTTCTTTATGCAATTGTTGATACGGAAACGGATATGCCCCTTTTCGTTGGTACTCTCATGAGTATACCTGAATAATTGCAAAGTGTAATGGGGGTGATCTTGTAACGCTGCTTGCTTCAAAAACGATAAAAATAAAGAAAATGGTATGATTGCATATGGAAAACACAGCGCAAAATAAAGCTTATTTTCATCTTCCCGGGCTTTTTGAGTTCTATGACCTATACAGTGGGTTTCTGCCGCTGTACCGTGAGCATCGGGAATATTTCTACGACTGGTGCGAAATAGCCTCTGTCTATGGTGCTCCTGCCGATTGTATCTGGGGCGGCGGACGTACCGGATAAGGACTCTTCGGAGTCCTTTTTGCATAATATGAACTTTTCTGCGGAAAATAAGGTACCACCAAAGAGTATGATTCAAGCTGGTAATGGTGATTTCTACTATTTTACTTAGATGATTTCTATAATCGAAGGAACTAATTAAAAGAAAAATAAAATTGCTCCCTGCGAAATGAACACAGGGAGCAATTTTGCAATCATTTAATGTAAAACATATTACTAATACATTGTGATACACAGAAGTATAAGTGTGAATCCTTATAGACCAAAAGAAAACGGCATATACCAAAAGAAAACGCAACAACCAAAAGAATTCGCGGTATAGCAAAAGAAATCGCGATATACCAAAAGAAAACGCCCTTCTGATTGTATCAAAATTGGCGTACTTTGGCATATTAGCATGACTAAAAGTATGACATGCAGGAAAAAGCCCGAAATATCGGGCTTTTTTGCTGCCCATATTCCGAAAAAATCTTGAAAAAATGAGGGATCAGAAACACGCAGGATAGTTGAAAGAGCATTTTTCTGTTATCTAGATAACCACATTTCTTGTTTAGAGAATGGTAACGAATTTCATTCTTATAGTAAATCTATCATAAATTATCCTGATCTGATTCACTGCGTGTATACTAAACCCAAAACTATTCGAAAATTCGCGAAAAGAATCAATTTAATAATAAAGAATAACTACATCGTTATGATGGACGCAGTTTTAAGGAATTATTTTATATACCTTTCTAAAGACTTACAAATGAAAGCACGTAACTGGGCTTTTGAGTTGCTTCAATCAAATTTTAATTTTAATACATTTGTAAGCGTACTCGATAATAATACATCAAGAAACAAAAATGTAATCCATCAATTATTTGCATATTTATCAGCAAAGTATTTGAGCGATAGTCAAGAAAAATCAAACTGCTTCCGTTTATTTAACGAGAATCCGTATGAAGAGTTGGATTATGTGGGGTATTGGTGTTTTATTGGTTTAGTTCCATATGAGCAATTTGCCCCCTTTGTTGGAATATCAGATTGTTTTGATTTCTTTTATCTTTATGATAAATTTGATTTCGCTAAATTTGATATGAAGTTCTTAATTGGTAAACAAGATCATGTACTAATTAAAATAGCAGAAAACACTGTAGTAAAAGAAAAAATCCGTGGGTGCATTGCTGATGTGCTCAAAAAACAAGAAATTCAGTAGTAAAGATGGATTGTCTGTTCAAAAATATCAGTGATCTTAATTATCTCCCCGACATTATCAAAAAGTATTTTAACGGAAAATACCCAACTAGGAAAGCATACACAACAGACTTTATCAGAGATGGCATTCTTTTTCAAATCGATGCAATAGCTTATAAAGGCAAGGGCATTTAAAGTCGATGAAAAAGTCATAAATTGAATTGAAATATGGAGCTATTATGGGAAACTTTTTTACATCAACTCAGATATATAATAATGAAAAACTAAACAGAGAAGAATTTATAGAGAAT
>CACZZB010000084.1 GCA_902785555.1 uncultured Ruminococcus sp. | reverse complement strand
GTGAACACTGTTCCAATATTTGCTTGAAACAACGGGCATTCCGCTTATCGTGAAATACTTGTTCAGTTCATCAAATGTTGCCGAACATCCGCCACGTCTTGCCACAACAACGCTTGCACCGACTTTCATGGTCTTGTCAAAATGCGTGCTGTAAAAAAGTCTGTCAAGGCAGGCAACCAAAGTTGCATTAGCTGACGCATAGTAAACAGGTGAAGCCACAACAATGCCGTCAGCCTGTTCAAATTTTGGGGCAAGTTCGTTTACTGTGTCATTAAAAACACAATGTCCGATTTCATAGCACTTGTTGCAGGCAATACAGCCCCTTATATTTTTATTGCCAACTTGAACGACTTCCGTTTCAATGCCCTCGATTTCAAAGGTCTTGACAAGTTCATTGCCAGCGATAGAAGTGTTGCCGTTTGGTCTTGGACTTCCGTTGATAATCAATACTTTCATAGTGCTTTCTCCAAATTTACATAAACTTTTTGCCTGCCGACCATGCGCCGCCTACATTTTCGCCAATCTCACGATAGCACAAAGCAACTGTATCAAACATAATCGGGTGCAGTTTGGAAAGGTCAACTTTGCCGTTGGTAAGCACACTTTCATCAGCTTTCATGCCGACAATCTCAGCCACAACTCTTGTTTCACCGAATTCTTCCTGAAGTTCTATCACTTTGCACTCGATAGCAACAGGCAACTGGTCAATGACAGGTGCGTTGACTTTATCCGATTTTGTAACGGTAAAACCGCATTTTTCAAGTTTATCGGGAACTTTGTTGCCCGATACCATGCCTACATAGTCGCAAGCCTCAACATATTTTTTTGTAGCGAAACTTACGGTAAATTCCTTATTTGCCTTGATGTTCTCTGTAGTCTTGTGAGAAGAAAGGCTGATAGAAAGCTGATTTCCTCCGATTTGTCCTGCCCATGCGGCATTCATGGCATTTGCATTTCCGTTCTCGTCATAGGCTGCAATAATGAACACCGGATGCGGTGTCAAAAATCCTTTGTCAAAACTCTGTTTCATAGAAAAAATCCTCCTGTTATATATTTTTATGGTTGAATAGAGGAATTATCCTCCACTTTGATAACATGACACTTGTTTTCATAGCCTGCAACATCAAGCTGCCAGATGGTATTGCCATGTTCATCTTCACTTATTTTATCAAATCCGAACCTGCCATACAAGTCTTTTACCATATTATTTTTTGCGGTGGGGAAGTAGTAGCCTTTGATAGTTGTAATGCCCTGTTCTCTGCATCTTTCGACAAGCCTGTCAAGCATGGCAAATTCCATATCCCTTTTGAGAACACGGCAGCTCATCAGCCACAATTCCATATTTAAAACCGTATCGTCTTTTTTGTCGATAACGACAGATACAACACCGTTATCACCGAACTTGTCCACTAATTTACCGTAAAGGCGAATATAATCGTTACTTGCAAAAACTTCTTCCATTTCGGTAGGGGTATAGCGTTTTGTTGTGACATTGAACTGATTGCTCTTGTTGGAAAGCTGTGTGATTCTTTGCAAATAGACGGGCAGAAAATCATCAATAACCGCCGTCATGTCAAGGCTCAAAAGATATTCATTGTAATCCGCAAAAGATGCCTGTTGTGAAGCTCTTTCGGCATTTGTCTTGTACATTTCATTTCGTTTCAAATCATCTTCACTGAAATTTGTCACTTCAAAATAGCCGTTTCTGTCGAGAGTTGTGATGTAGTTTTCCACGCTGTCCATAACGGGAGTGCTGACACCGTTCACCTGTGCGGCAACGATAGCCCTTTCGGCAGGGTTATCGTCAACGAATACAACGGAATCGGGGAGAATGTTGAGTTCATTTGCAATTTCAATGATATTGCGGTCTTTGTTTTCCCAGTTGGCTTTGATGATGATAAAATCATCGGGTTTTAAAGCACCTTCGGGGTGATTCAGACCTGCAATAGCGTTTTCATGGTCATTCTTGGAGCAGACTGTTAAAATAATTCCGAGAGATTTCAAGGACTTGATATAGCTCTGAAATTCGTAATAGGACTGTGAAACACCCGTTTCCTGACCGATTTGAATACCGTCAACGCCGCCATCACCGACAGCACCGCCCCAAAGGGTATTATCGAGGTCAAGGGCAAGAGCCTTTTTGTTCTTGCCGAAAACGGATTTGATGATGTTTGCGAGGTTAAAGGAAAATTCGGGGATAGCCTCAACGCACATAGCATATTTGTACATATTCCAGTAAGACGGATTGCTCCATTCTTTCAAGCCGTAGCTTGCGGCAATGAAGTTGATGTCATTGATATAGAAGTTGGAACGTCCACGATAATCACTGCAATCCTTGTTGCCCATAATGCGATAGAAAGGCATTTCAAAGTTGTTCTGAATGATAGGGCAGTGGTAGGTATCGGAAATCTTCAAATGCAAGCTGAGTTTTGAGTATCTCCTCTACATTCGGTGTCATAGGAACAGTTCTGTAAGCTGCTGATGATTTAAGGTTTTTGAACAAGATTACTTCTGTTTCTCTTGTTTCATAGTTTTTATATATTTTTTTGATAGCGGTTCTGATGTAAATGATTTTATGTTTAAAGTCGATGTTTTCTTTGAGAAGTCCGATTTCTTCAAACCTTATTCTGGTGTTTGTCATGAATTCAATAGCATACTTGTAGTGTCCGGTCATGAAACCAAGAAGTTTATCGTATTCGGTAGATGAGATGACATTTTTTACGTCGTTGCCGCCCCTTTTCCTTGGAAAAATGATAATGTTTTTCATATCTATCGGGGAACTGAGAAAACGCTTTTTCCAGCACCAGTTCAACAGACTTACAAGTGCCTGATTGATATTTCTGAGGGTTTTCGGAGAATAGCCCTGCTCATAAAGTTTGTAATAGTGTTTCTGAAGTTTATCATAGTTGATATTTGATATATCGTCATCACCAATCAAAGGGAGAATGTGAACATCAAATATTGATACATAGCCACGAATGGTGTGTTCAAGAATATTACCCGCAACACTCCAGTATTCGTTCTGACACAGCTTGTATGATTCTTTAAGTAACATCGAGATTACCTCCAGTATAAATATAAAGTTTTCTAAGGCTGTAAATGCCTTTTTTGTTAAGTCCTGCTTTTTCAAGAGCCGACTTATAGTATCTTATAATATTTCTTTCTTCGATAACACCGCCGTGTCTGTTGCAGAAAATGTATTCTGATTTTATCTGCATTTCATCAAGCATTGAAAGATGTGCAAGCAGGATTTTTTCTATATTCGGTGTTATTCTGATTACTCTGTGTGCAGATGATGTTTTAGGATAGTCCTGCACGGTGAGCTGAGTAGTTTTTGCCTTGTAGTCCGTATAAATTCTTTGAACATACGAACTGATACGGACAAATCCGTGTTCAAGGTCAATGTTTTCTTTCAAAATGGAAAGTTCGCTGAATCTTATGCCCGTATGAGCCATGAACTGTATCGCATATCTGTAATGTCCCGAAAGAACGCCGACAAGTTTCTTGTACTCGGAAATTGTGGGTACATTCTGTATGCAAATTTTTTTGGCAGGCTTGGGATATGTAACAAGCCGGTTCAAATGAATGGGGAATTCAAGAAAACCTTTTTTGAAACACCATGATAAAAGACTTGAAAGAGCCTGATGTATGTTGCGGATAGTTTTGGCGGAATAGCCGTTTTCCGAAAGTTCATCATAGTGTTTATGGATTTTGGTGCAGTCGATGGAGGATATATCATCCTTACCGATAATCGGAATGATATGGCGGTCAAACATTGAGATATATCCGTTGATGGTTTTTTCAAGGATATTGTGGGAATCAAACCAGTATTCATCCTGCCATTTCCTGTATGCTTGGTCTACTGTCATTCGTTCATCTCCAAAAAAATAAATTGTTGGCCAACTGTCGCCATTATACAATGTACGACTCAATTTGCCAATAGTCAACAAAAATATTTATGAAAATGGTCTAAAAAATAGTAATTTTAGACAAGCATTTACCCTTATACAAAAATGCACAATTTAACAGTGTATTTTTCAACTCCAAATGAAAAATTATGGAGTTTAATACACTGTTAAAAATATGACAATATTTCACATAGAGAGGGTTATTCTGCGTTTTTTATAAATATAGTAACTTGTATTATACAATAATCAATGTAATAAGTTCTACAAAATATTTGTGATTGTGATGTAGAATATTTATTTGATTTGTGATTAAAATACAGTAGAATCAACAATGCAATTTTGAAAATTTCAGGAGGTCGGGTTATGGAAACAGTAATTACCCATATAAGCATGAAACTGACGGAAAGTGAAGATAAGATCAAGGCTTATGCCTCTATTGTTATCAATGATTCCATAAAGATAAACGGAATCAAAATTGTAATGACCAAAACGGAAAAATTGCTTGTAATTCTGCCCGAAGCCGAAAACCGCAAACTGCAATATGTTGTCCCTCTCAGTCAGGAAACCCGACAGCATATTGATCAACAACTGCTTGAACGCTACTTCGTTTTAGAAGAAGCTCTCAATAAAACTGCAAATATGAAAGGAAATGATTCAAATGGCAATTAAAATTGCAATTACCTATGAAAAAGGCGGAGTCGGAAAAACCACTACTGCTGTGAATCTCTCTGCTATCCTTGCCGAAAAAGGCTACAAAGTTCTGCTTGCAGACCTTGACTTGCAGAGTTATGCAACAAGTTACTTCGATATGTACGATGATAAATTGCCCTGCATATATGAAGTGATGTGTGAAGATAATCCTGTTACAGCCGAAGATGCCGTCAGACCGACAGGCATTGAAAGACTTGACCTGCTCCCGTCAAATTACCGTTTCCGCAAAATGGAAACGGTTTTGATGATGAAAACTAAAAGACAGGAATATACCTTGAAAAAATGCCTGTCCGAAATTGAAAAGAATTATGACTTTATCATATTCGATAGTCCGCCAAACGGTGAGCGTATCAAAGAAAACGCCCTTGCCTAAGGTGACTTCACATAAGGATAATGTAAAGAATAACCGATTGAGAAAATCCTCACGGAAATTTGACTTAAAATCAAATTTCCGTGAGGATTTAATCTTATTTTACCAAATCATAATTTTGTTAAAGCAAATACAAACTTGAATATCAGATAGATTAAATAAAATGCTGCAATAAAATAACCAACAATGATACTCAAAATAATTTTTATCATTATATTAAGCGGAGTATGTCTGTCAAGCCATTCAGACCGTCCTGACAGAATTTTATAACCTGAATAAATTGCCCATGCTGTATATATCAAAATTATAATCGTCCAAAAACCATCCATTCGATAAACCTCCATCTATAATTTTCAATTTTTCACAAGATAAAGTATCTTATATGACTATGTTCCCTAAGTATTTTTTATACCCATGACCTAAAACATTGAGCAGATAGAATTTCCTTTATATCTGATGTTGAATTATCAGGCTGTTATAAAATCCGACACGGCTACAAGTTTGCTCAATGTTTCTATATTCGAGTATAATTTTGCAATTATGGAAAAATCGTCGCTTCTTTACACTTATAGCTTTACCGAAATTAATCTTAATTCATTGCATTAGACTTTTTACTGTTCGGGTACTAAACATAACTACTATTTTTTATTAAGACTTCTTAAACTCTTTTTTACTAAGTGAAATGCGTTGTTAAACCAAGAAGAAAAGTCATTAGGATATTTTTTTATCCACTCAGCTATTTCAGATAAGGTTAGCCATTTTAGTGCCGAAATTTCCGATTCGTTAAAGTTAATATCTTGAATAGCAGTATCGATAACATAGATAAAAACATAATCGAGTTCGTGTTCACAAAGGTCTTCATAATTCGAAAAATAAATAAATGAACCAGCAAAAAAGAGTTTATTATCTAAAAATTGTGGCAGGGTCTTGCTATCACAATTAATATCTTCGCAAATATCTAAAGATAAATTCAATTCATCAGACACACCACGCTGTAAAGATTCATACCATGTTTCATTTTTATATGGATGAGAACAACAAGCATTGCTCCATTTACCTCCAGAGTGATATTTATTTTCATTCCTTCGTTGCAGCAAAAATCTTTTTTTATCCTTGTCATATATAAACAAAGAAAAAGCTCTATGCAAATGTCCATCTTTGTGTGTTTGGATTTTTTCTCCGAACCCTACAATACAATCCTGTTCGTCAACATAAATCAATTCTTTATTCAATGAAACAACCTCATTCAAATTTAAACTTCAAGTCTCTGTACTAAACTGATATTGTTTAGCAACCTATATTCTTCTTGGGGTGTTAGTTCCAACAATCCCGTTTCATATTGTTTATACTTAAAATATGCATTCGCTAAAAATTGAACTTTTGTCATTCTGCAAAATGCATCATCTTTTGAATACATATTTCCGGTAGTGCTAAAGTTTATACCGTAACAATTCGGGCAAACATTTGCTACTACACAATTTCGGCACTTCTCGTCAAAACAATCCATGCAAATTTCACTTTCAAATGTTAATTCAAGAGCTTTTTTGGCAATATCTCTGCTAACAGAAATTGGGGCAAAAGTATGACAAGGATATGCTGTACCGTCTACTTCATACGCAACTAACTCTACACCTGCTCCGCAATGTCTTGAGGCATAACTTCGACTTTGAGGATTTATATCTAATATAGGTAAATCCATTATATCCGAAGGACGTAATTGAGGATTTTGAATATAAAAATCTGCAAGTTTGCTTAATTCTGATGCAAACAATGACACATTACTATCGTTAGACCAGTCTATACCAAATGCTAAATTTGCTCTAACTACTTCAAAACCTAAGTTATGCAAATATATAATTCCTTCCGACAACTTAGGTAAGGTCTGAGCCGAAACCGTCATTTTTACAACTGAATTTGTTTTTGCGAAGAAATCAAAATCAATCTTATTGTAAGAATTTGAACGATTAATATTATGCATCTCGGGAGTACCATCTGCACTTAATGCAACTTTCACAGTATCTTGATTTTGTTCTAACCAATCTTTAATTTTGCCGTGTACAAGTGTACCATTGGTGGTAATCATAGTAATCCATTTTTTATTCCATTCACGACTTTTTAGAAAGTTGTGTAAAGCTACGATTTTATCAAATTCAAGAAAAGGCTCTCCACCGAAAAACTCAATTTCACAATCATAGCCCTCATTACAATTCATTTCTCTCTCAATTAACTCTTTTGCCTTTTCAAGATTGATACATTGTACCCCTTTATGATGTTCATAACAATAGGTACAATTCAGATTACAACTATGTGTTAGAATTAAGATAATGTTTCTAATCTTATGTCTTTCAGATTTTTTCTCAATATAGTAACTCATATATATTCCCTCTTAGCTATTTATATATCCAAACAATAAATTGTCATTTTTGTGTTGTGTCGTCAAAAAATTATAAGTAATACAAAGACCGTTAAACGATAGCAAGATCTGCGGTTAAATTCAGCAGATAACTCGGGCGAAAAAACAACCCGAAATCAATCTAAATAAATGAAAATTAACTAACAGAAAAACTACTACCATTTAACGGCACAAAGTTTCACCATTCAATGATTACCAGCTGGTACAGCCGCCTTCACAACTTCCTTTACAACCACAGGGACCTTTACCGGCAACACCAACATATGCGAGTGTAGGTACATTTTCATCAATCGAAGCAAGCTGCTTAAGCCTTTCGGTAATGCTATCCAGAGCGTTTGAAGTCAGCTTTACAGCTTTCATAGTATCGTTGCTTTTCATATTACTTTCACCTCCATTCATTACAAAAAAGATAACTCCTGAAAAAGTTAGTTTTTAACAATTAGGATTTCAGGGTGATTTCTAATTGCCGTTATGTATAGATATTCCCAACCTAAATTATACCACTTATAGCAAAATGGCTGGTATTAATCTATCAAAAAATTAAAAATAAAGTATGTAAGAATAACTTAAGGGTATAAATACAATTGCACACCATTTACAGAATTGAAATCAATTGTAGATACAGCAAGCCCCCATATTCCATTATTGTGCTGATTGAATATATCTTCAATATCATTATTAAAATTAAAGCCAAATTGCGAAAGTAACGCTGTTATCCCCTTTAAATTTTTATGATATTCGTTGTTTTTATCCAAAATACGAAAATATAGCTTATATCTCTCAGAACCATCTTTATAACTGTCTATACCTATAAAGTAAAATATAAATCCAACTTTTTCAAATTTTTCTGAGAATTTTGCAAAGTATTCTACAGAATTATTATTTTTACTCATAGCTTTTACGATACGTTTGATTATTATCCCTCTATGTAGTGATGTAGGGGTTTCTTCTTGATTAAATCTAATATAGGATTTTAAAGAAGTTATTTCTGTGCCGTTGTATACTACACCAATCATTGAAAGTGGATTATATGTTGGCTTTTGTAAAAACATTATTTCTTGCATTTTTTCTACAAGCTTGCAAGCAGGATTTATCCCTACTGCACTAAACGGTTTAAAAGCCTGGAAAGGTTCTAAAAAAGTAGAATCTTTTAAATCAACGAAATTAAACCCGATACTTTTCGCACTGACAGTATCCCTAAAGGATATATCATATAGATAATATCTGTCGGAGAAAAAAAAAGATAAGAAACTGTTATTTAACGCACCGGAAATCAAATTGAGTTTATTATCATCCAAAATTATCTGATTATCGTGAAACTCTTTTTTGGCAAACGGAACTTTGACATATAATTTTTTTTCAATTCTTGATGAAGTAAAATTATAACCATAGAATTCCAATGCAAAGTCATTATCGGGAGATAAAACATTTTTAGCATTGACCAATAAACTGTTCATAATTAACCTTCTTAAATACCATAGTGTGTCATACAAGCATTTACAACATAATCCATATTATGTAATCAAATCTTTTTGAAACTAACTCAAAAAATTTCAATCCGAAATAAAAAAGACACAACAAAACAGGCTCTATCAATTAATTTTAAAAAATTAAACTGGCAGGGCTGATTTTGTTATGTAAAAAATGCAAAACAGAAAGTTTTTATAAAATTTTTAGCAAAATATATTGACTTTTAAGATTAATAATGTTATCATAATCACATATTCAAGTTGTTTTTTAGTTTTGGGAATAGATGATGATTACATAATATGGATTATGTTGCTCTGCTGAAACGGCAGGGCATTTTTTATATCACCAACCGCATATTTTCCATACGCTGACGATGCTCTGTGCCTGTGGAAATGATATATATGCGAGTGGTGTTGATACTGCTGTGACCGAGAATATCGGCTAATTTTGCAATATCCTTTTCAATACCGTAAAATACCCTTGCAAACAGGTGACGGAGATTGTGCGGAAAAACCTTGTTGGGATTAACATTTGCCGACTTGCAGAGTTTTTTCATATCTCTCCAAATATTTGTACGGCTGAGGGGCTTGCCTGTTCGTGTGATAAAGATACAGCCTGACTTGATTTTCTTTTCTGCTGCGTATTTCAGAAGTTTTCTTTGCAGAGCTTTTACAATAAAAACACTTCTGCGTTTGCCCTTGCAGAAAACAACGGCTTCACCTTTTCTGACCGCTTCAACCGTGATGAACTGTAATTCGCTGACACGGATACCTGTTCCGCAAATTGTCTGTAATATCATGGGCAGCAGAAACAAGGCGAGAATATTCTTCCTTTGTCAGTTCCTTTTCTTCGGGGCAGAATATCTGTCGCTGTTCTCGGATAGTTTTTATCTTGAAAATCTCATAACCGCAGAAAAGAAAAAAGCTGTTGAGCGATGCGATGACTGAATTGACGGTGCTCACTGTATAATTTTTTGACATCAGAGTTTCCTTGTACTTGATAGCCAACTCTTTTGTTACTGAATGGCTGTTCAGAAATTTCTGAAATGCTGTTATATCTCGGATATATTTTTGAATAGTGTTCAGACTTTTTTCGTTCCACAAAACTGCCTCCCTATAAAAAATCATTTGGTTTTATTATTTCCAAATAAAAAGCAGTTTGTATATTAACTTGCATTGGAATTTTTTGCAAGTGTAAAATTATCAAAAGTGTTTGTTGGAATGATGAATTATTGAAGAAACTCCATCATTTCTTCTGCCGTAATCTCACTACGCTTGTATTTTTCAAGCTGTTCCTTTACATTATCAAGCCAGTAATAATATTTGTCAATGGTCTGTCCGTCATAATCAAATGCAAGTTTACTCCGTTCGCAAGCCATATATCTGCGGTGCTTTTCCTGATAAAACTTTTTGAGGACGGGATCGCTTTCGGTATTATTTTTGTGCTTTGACCTTGCACCTTTCACTTTGCAGGTCTTGCCGTCACTGCTCACTCTGTCACAATACAGGGTGAGCTTTTTGGATTTCGGTGTAAAATACCTTCCGCAGTATTCGCACAGTGAAATCAACGGCTGTGAGGAAAAGAAAAATATGACCAGTGCCGCATAAAACTGTCGTGGTGTGTCGGTGATAACTGTATATTTGAATACACCTTCGTTGTATGACAAATTCATTTCCGTAACGATAGTTGTGTAATGCTGAGAAAAAGGAATATTTTTTCTGTCCGTATTGCTTTTCTGAACCTCGCTCAAATCATAGAAAAGGCTTTCAATATCGCCCTGCATGACAGCTATACTTTCAAGTTCTTCCCAAATTTCTTCCATCGCCAAAACCAAATCTATGTTCAGGCAGTCAGTCAATGAATATTTATCCTCCAAAAGTGTTTGCAGTGACATAGATAATCCTGGAAGCTGTTCTTCAAAAGACTTTGCTATTGTTTCGCAAATCTCTATGAAACGCTGATATTCAAATATATCATCGAAAGTTTCATTTCTGTCATAAATGGTATTGTATATTCGGTCAAGTTCGGGTTTGTATTTATAGATAATGCTGAAATCATATTCTATAAAATTATTAAGTTCATCAAACAGAGTGTTTTCATATTCTCCGTAAGCGTATGAAAACACTTCTATTTTTTTATTGTCAGCCGAAAAACTCAGCTGAACATCATAGTACATATCATCAGGCGAATGTCGCATTTATACCTCCGTGATAAATCAATCTTTTTGAAAAATCCGATTTTTAATCTGTCATTTAATTTTTGTTTGCCGTTTTCTATAATTATATCATGCCGGCAGAGAAAAGAAAATATGAAATTGAAACGGAGTGGTTGATATGAACAAAAAGTTGGACATCATTGACGCTGAAACACTTGCCGATATGCGTTTAGAGCCTGTGCAGTTCTGCATTGAAAATATCTTGCCTCAGGGAATTGCCATGATAAGCGGTGCTCCGAAAATAGGCAAATCATGGTTAATGCTTGATTGGTGTTTGAAAATTGCAAAAGGCGAACCTGTCTGGAACTTCAAAACAAATCAGGGTACAACGCTGTATTTGTGTTTGGAAGATAACTGGAACCGTATTCAAAACAGGCTTTTGAACATTGCCGATGAAGTGCCGAATAATCTGTTCTTTGCAGTGTCGTCCTGTTCGCTGGCTGACGGACTTGCCGAACAGATTGAAAATTTTGTGCAGGAGCATGACGATACTGTTCTGATTGTCATTGATACTTTTCAAATGGTTCGCAGTGCCGAAAGAGATACCAACTATGCCAACGATTATCAGGAAATCGTGCAGTTGAAATCCCTTGCCGACAAGCTGAAAATCACTGTTCTGCTTGTTCACCACCTGAGAAAGCAGAACGATTCCGATCCTCTCAACAAAATTTCAGGCACGACAGGTATCAGCGGTGCATTGGATACAACGCTTATCCTCGAAAGAAAAGAG
>CACZZB010000083.1 GCA_902785555.1 uncultured Ruminococcus sp. | reverse complement strand
AAAAGTTTTTACACGCTACGATAAGCTCGATTCAATTTTTCTTTCTGTTATCATGTTGGCTATGATTTTTGATGCTCTTTTTATGTGAACACGCTCTAGTCTGAAAACAAACGAAAATGAAACAAAAGACAACCTTTTAGAGGACATTCGCTTTATCAATGATGATTTTACTGTTCAAATCAAAGAAATTCTTTTGAATACACCATTGGTACATGAACACGAAACTTTTGAATTTAATATTTATTATAACGGCATAGCAACTTGGGAACTTTGGTCTATAGAAAATTTTGAACCAACCATTTATCTGTATTCCAAATTTGATATTGAAGTGTTCAAAAAATGCACATCAATAAAAAGCATTACTTTTCAAAACATAGAAGAAATAGATATTAAAAAATTACCGCAAAAATGGTATGAGAATTTTCAAAATCTTGAATCTTTGACATTTTATGCGTTTAATGACAAAGATATTTCGTACTTCTCTGAATTTACTCATTTGAAGTCGTTAAGACTGAATATATGTGGCAACGTAAATTTGGAATATTTATCAATTCCCGACAATAATATCATGCTAACATTAAAACGTGAAAAATATATGGGTTCTATTAACTATGCTCCATTAACAAAAAAAATTAAGACGGATTGGCTGAATATAGAAGATGATGAAATTTCTGTTAATCAATGTGAGATATTAGCTCATTACTTTAAAAATTTTTACTTGAACAGATATAAATATCAATAAATCATAACTTTGAATAATTTGACCATTCTCTTTCCGTCAAACAAAAACAATGTTTAGCCACATTGATATGCGTTCTTTTTATTAACCGTAACCACAACTGACAACTTTCCATTTTCCATCGGAATCATGAATTACTGTCCAATGCCAATTTCTTTTCATACGGTTGCTATCTCCCGCAACAGGCTCTTTAAGCATATAGTAGTCACTTTCAAATACCATAGCTTCTGTATATTCAGGATGATAGGTTTCGTCTAATGTAAGTTCCTCGTCATAAGAAAGTCTGAGCAATACACATTCTTCAAAATTGTTTTTGAAATAACGCTTGACTTCTTCTGCAGCGGCATGAATATCATTTTCACTGAATTTACTTTGTTTTATAGTCTGCTCGGTATAAGTATAATCGTATTCGGCAAACCATGTATTTCCTTTTATCACAAACGAATAGATATAAACTGTTACTAGAATGAGTGTTAAGACTCCAAATGACAGCAAGATATATCTCTTTCGTTTCTTTTTCCTTTCCTTGTTTGCTATATCGTTCCACATTTTTTCTTTTCTATCGTCGATTGTTTCTTTACTGTCTGAGAAATCAGCAATGGTATCTAACAGACCTTTGCATTTTTCACAGCTTTGACAATGCTCATAAATAAATTCTTTTGTTTCTTCACTGACAAGTCCCTCTGCATAGAGCGGAATAAGGTCCTTCACTACACTGCAATCATTTTTCATTTTTATCACCTAATCTTTCTATAATTTTAAGTCTTGCTCTGTGGTATGTCACTCTTGCCCATATTTCTGTTTTTTCAAAAATACAGGCTATATCTTTATATCCTAATTCGGCAAAAACTTTCAGAACAAAAACTTCTTTATACGGTTCCTCTAAATCGTGCAGTAATTTATGTATGGTAATTGCCATTGTCTTATCCTGAACAATATCTTCAATCCTTTCAGTATCGGCAATATCAGAACATTCCTCTATTGAGTCTGTTTTTTTATGTTTGCGAAGATATTGCAGATATTCATTTTTGGCAATCTGACATAACCATGTAGATATTTTGCTGTTTCCTTTAAAAGTCGATATTTTCTCAAAAGCTTTTAAAAACGTATCGGAAGTCAAATCTTTTGATATATTTTCATTCTTTGAAAGGGATAATAAATAGCCATACACTATTTTATAATTTTCTTCATAAAGTTCTTCAAAAAGCACCTTATCACCTCCGCAATAATATGATACACGAACAAGAGAAATGTTACAAATATTTTTATATTATTTTTTCTCCCAAAAATAAGACAGAGAGCAAAGCATTTTTTTGCTTTCTCTCTGTTTTTATTCTATATCTTTAAAATTTATATCTTTAGTCCAAGCTAAATATTTTGCTTGTCGGTTTCGGTCTTGTTCAGGCAATGAAAATTAGCCTATTTCCGACCGACTATCACTACATTACTTTTTGTACGGATTACGGCTATTTACATAATATTTTAATGTGATTTAAAATCAACTATGATGCCTTAACAGCCGTTTGAATATAATTATCCCGTATAAAATTTCAATTCTAAATCGGATAGACACCCTCTGCTGCACGCTGATATGATACCAAATGTAAGACCGTCTGAAGCCATGCCAGACACACTTGATATAAAATCAAATGATGTAAATACTGACTGTATTCATTATATGATATGGCATCTGATTTGTCAATGAAACTTTTTTGTTCTTTCTGTGGCGATAATTCCATATTTCAAATCACTCTGAAAAGCGGTTCAAATGTTTTCTTTTTATCTGCCATGCAGGCAAGGTAATATGTCACAGTCGCTTCACTGTCAGATATGGGAATATTTGCTCTCCCCGAAGGTATCTCCATAAACTTATCCGCCACATCTGATGTAAAACATGGTAAAGATGATGCCTGTACAAGTTCAGTGAAACTGTATCTGTCGCTTTGAGTGAGAAAACGTGTCTTTGTCATTTTTTCGTTTTTGACAAAATCCCAGAATCCCAGATTCGGCATAAGCAGGATATTTTCTCCGTCCATGTCGGCAAATGACAAACTTTTTCTGTCGGCAAAACGGTGTTCTTTTGGAAGTGCAAACATAAGCGATTCCCTGCCGCATTCCTTAACGATAAGATTATTGCTTTCAGGCTTTTCATGCAGAACAGCCAACTGATAGATACCATTCGCCAAATCGGATAATAACCGTTTATCATCATCAATTTCCGTTTGCAGTGTCATTTGCGGAAAAACATTTGCAATCAAAGATGCCAGTCGCCATATAGGTGCAGGTGCACATACTCCCAGTGAAATAGTATGCTTTTGTCTGTCGTGTTCACGAACCTTTAACGGCAAATCATGAGCGTCAGACAATAATTTTTGTGCCAGTTCCAACAGGTACTGCCCGTTGTCATTCAGCGATATTTTGTTTTTGCTTCTTTCAAAGAGGGTGACTCCCATGTCATCCTCTAATTTTTTCATATTTCGGCTAATTGCCGGCTGAGATAAATGCAGTTTTTCAGCCGCTTCCGAAAGCGTACCGGTTTCTCCGAATGCCGCAAATTGCCGTAATTCATACAATTCTATCATAGCTATCCCTTTCAGTATAAATGATATTTATAGCACTATGCAAAATTGGCATTGTACATTTTTGCAGTTTCATTGTATAATGCAATTATAGCAGACAATTCATTTTTCATCAAGGGGGAGAAGATATGATTTTCTTTTTTACCGCCACAGGCAACAGCCTTTATATCGCAAAACAGATTGACAGCGAACTTGTCAGCATAGCACAGGCTATACATAAAAATACTGAATATCAAGCCGAAAAAATCGGTATTGTCTGCCCTGTTTACGGACATGAGATGCCGCAGATTGTAAAAGATTTTCTGAAAAAATCACAGTTTGAAACAGATTATCTTTATTTGATACTGACATACGGCAATCGTCACGGCGATGCTGCCGAACTTGCACAGCAGTTTGCAGAAAGTATCGGACTGCATTTTGATTACATCAATATTATACTGACAGCAGACAATTTCCTGCCTGCCTTTGACATGAATGAGCAAAAACAGCTTGATAAAAACGAAGATAAACAAATTGCCGCTATCAAAGAAGATATTGAAAAGAAACGTATATATATTTCTCCCGTCACCGAAACAGACAGAAATATCCACAAACAATATCTGCAAAGAATGGCCAAAATGCCGAAAGATACGTTTTCAAATATCTATCGCATAACAAATGAATGTATCGGATGCGGTATATGTACAAAAGTCTGTCCCGAAAAATGCTTTACAATGGAAAATCAGAAAAGCACTTGGAACAGTGACTGCTGTATCATGTGCATGGCTTGCATACACGCCTGTCCCATGACGGCTATACAAATGAATATCCCCGAAAAAAATCCCCATGCAAGATACCGCAATGCAAATATCAGCATTTGTGAGATAATCAAAACGAATTGTCAATTAAACAGGTCTTGATTCATGCACAGCATGATTAAAAAATAAAATTATCAGGAGGACATCACTATGGAATTTGTAACATTGAACACAGGAGCAAAAATGCCTTTGGAGGGATTCGGAGTTTTTCAGATACCCGATTTGACACAGTGCGAAGAAGTCGTTTACAATGCAATAAAGACAGGTTATCGCCTGCTTGACACAGCCGCTGCATATTTTAATGAAACGGCAGTCGGCAAGGTTGTTGCCCGTGCAATCGCAGACGGCATTGTAACCCGTGAGGAAATGTTCATCACTACAAAAGTATGGGTAAGCGACATGGGCAGTGAAGAAATGGCTTATCAGGCTGTCAAAAATTCTCTTGCAAAATTGGATATGCCTTATGTTGACCTTGTACTTTTACATCAGCCCATGAACGATTATTTTGCGGCTTATCGTGGCATTACAAAGGCATATAAAGAGGGCTTGACAAAAGCAATAGGTGTAGCCAATTTCTACCCTGCTGTTCTTGCAAACTTTTGTGAAACTGTCGAGGTAATTCCTGCTGTCAATCAGGTGGAAATGCACCCGTTCTTTACACAGCAGACGGCTATTGAAAATATGAAATCCTACGGTGTCGTTCCGCAGGCATGGGGACCTCTGGCAGAGGGTAAACACGGTATTTTTACCGATGAAGATATTGCCGAAATAGGCAGAAAATACGGCAAATCCAATGCACAGGTCGTTCTCCGCTGGAATGCACAGCGTGGCGTTTCCATTATCCCGAAATCCGTTAAACTCGAAAGAATGGAACAGAATATTGATATATGGGATTTCACTTTGACAGATGAAGAAATGGCAGTCGTTTCTGCAAAAGATTTAGGTCACAGCGAAATAGTAAATCATGATGATACAATGTTTGTAAAGTTTGTATTGGGAATGAAATGAGTAAAACATTCGGGATAAAAAAGGAGATGGTTCATCATGAAGAAAATCATCATTATTTCATGACTTTTGTGTATACTTTTGATTTCAGGGGGGTGTATGGCAGATAAAACAGCTTCCATACAAGAAAACAATACGGCACAATCAGACAACAGTACAGAAGAAATAAACGATACAGTAAAAATAAGTAATAACATGGATAATACCAAACAAGCCAATGCTGTCAAAACTGTTCAGACAGGCATGACCATCTCCGTTCCCGATGAATATACCAAAACATCAAGTCATTCCGGCAAAGTTGTTCAAATCGAATACGATTCAAAGAATTATGCAAGGGACAGCAGTCCTGTTACCAAAACAGCATATGTTTACACGCCTTTCGGATATGATGAAAATGATACCGACACAAAATATGATATTATCTATCTCATGCACGGTTGGGGCGGTCATGCAGGAGAATATTTTGAATACGGCACGAAAAATATTTTTAACAACCTTATTGAAAAAGGCGATATTCCGCCTGTCATCATTGTTTCTGCAACTTTCTATAATGAGAACAGCAATACGGATTTCAGCGGTTCAATAAGCGAGTTCAGACAGTTCCACAAAGATTTTGAAGAAAATCTTATGCCGACAGTCGAAAGCAAATATCATACCTACGCCAAAGACACGACACCCGAAGGACTGAAAGTCTCCCGTGACCACCGTATATTTGGAGGTTTTTCGCTTGGTTCGGTTACGACATGGCTGGAATTTTGCTATGATTACGATTACATAAGATATTTTCTGCCAATGAGCGGTTCATGCTGGTATTACGGCACTTACGGTGATTTTCAGATTGAAAATAATGTGAATTTCATAGAACAGCTTGTACATGAAAATAATCTTGATGAAAGAGGTTATTTCATCTATCACGCTGTAGGAACGGAAGATGTCGTAAAAAGTCAGTCTATCAACATGGCAAATGAAATGCTTTCGCGAGATACTTTCACACCCGAACATTATGTATTCTATCAAAAAGACGGCGGACAGTATGATTTGTATGCTGTCCAAGAATATCTGTACAATGCGCTGCCTGTTTTCTTTGGCAGTGATAAAAATAAACATCTGTAAAATTGAGAGTAAGATGCGGTGCAATAATAAGCAATCGTAAAGGACGTGATATGGTATGATGTTCCGATTTTTTAATAATAGAAAAAAAGGCTTGATTTCGGCTGTAATGATGTGCAATATGCTTGCAGGACTTTTTTCGGGATGTGCAAATGACACAATCAGTGCTGACGTAAAGGGGGCCCTTTCAAATTCGGAAAATTCGATTTCAGAAAAGAGTGAAAGCATAATGCCATCGTCATCAACTCAAAACGGTGCATTTACCGCCAAAACCAAAATTCAGGAGGTTATCAATTATTCCGCCTTTGAGGACTACGGCAGATTGATTTTCCCTGTCAATGAAAGCTATTACAGCGGAGATACTCTCGGAGAATTAAATCTCACATGGTACACCGAAATACGTCCCGAAAAAACGGTTGAAATCTGCAACTATATGAAAAATCGTGTTGATGACGGTGAAACGATTTTCTATGATATTTATACAGATGAAGAAAAAGCTGCCGACCCGTCAAAGAATGATACTGGACTGTTCTTTTTCAAAGGTAAGCCTGGTGCAAAATTTGCTGTATGCAATTCTGGCGGCGGTATGGTGTATGTAGGTTCAATGCACGACAGTTTCCCTCATGCACTTGAAATATCAAAACACGGCTATAATGCTTTTGCCTGTATCTATCGTGCAGGTTATGAAACAGGTCCCGAAGACTGTGCAAGGGCGGTAAAATTCATTTTCGACCATGCCGAAGAATTGGAAGTTGATACAAGTGACTATTCACTTTGGGGCGGTTCGGCAGGTGCAAGAGTTGCCGACTGGGTAGGCACTAACAGCACAGCATATTACGGACAGGGCGATTATCCCCAAGCTGCCGCTGTTATCATGCAGTACACGGCACTTTCGGAAGTAACGGGAAATGAACCACCAACATATAACTGTGTCGGAACAAATGATGGTATCGCACCTTATACGACTATGCAGGAAAGAATTGACCGTATTAAAGCGAATGGAACAGATACTATGATAGAAGTGTTCACAGGGCTGTCGCACGGTTTCGGCATTGGCACAGGCACTGTGGCGGAAGGCTGGGTTGACAATGCAATATCTTTCTGGGAACGGAATATGAAAGAATCCGATACAAAAATTTCAGACGATACGATTATCAAAACAGCAGGCTCTGAAATAAAGGTTTCCAACCTTGCCTATAAAACAGACAGTGCAAATGCACCTGTTGTATATTATTCTTCGGATATATCAGCAGAAGGCTTGTTAAAGTTGTATAAAGCGTTGGACTGGACTCCTTCGGGAAATGTCGCTGTAAAAGTGTCAACGGGAGAATCCGAAAATACAAATTATCTCCGTCCGACACTTAGAGCCTGTTTAAAATCTTGTAAAAAGTTCCCGAAAAGAGTATAATAGAAAAAAATATTAAAGAGGGAAAGAAAATGCATAATTATCCAAGCGATA
>CACZZB010000082.1 GCA_902785555.1 uncultured Ruminococcus sp. | reverse complement strand
TATACGGGAATTTACGCCTGTGGAGTGTCACACAAACGATGGTAGCTTTGGCAAAGTCGGATACGATGAAACAGGAATTTTCTCAATATGGGTATATTTATCCATATTTTGAGTAGCAGATGAATGCCGCTTAACTATGCACACTTTCAAAGAATACATTTTAAGTTTAATTATGATGCTTGTTTGAGGGTATAATGCTTTCATGTGGATTACTTTCAGGTCAAATGGTTGGTGTATTTACTTACCATTTGACACTTTTTCGGAGAGTAATTCACTTTTTTATTTTTTCAAAACTTGGAAACTGCTGAAAATATTTTCAGTGAAAATTTATTCAGTAAAATAATTGTCCTAAATATTAATTTGCGATTAAAAATTTTTTGAAAAAATATCAAAATAATTTGAACCTTTTTCCATACTGAATTGTATATAGAGTGAAAGCTTTCAAGGAGATGATAATTTGAAAAACGATTTCTCGCAGTACACAGAACAATACAGTGCCGACCTGACAAGACTGTGCATGAGTTTATGCGGAAATAAAGTCGAAGCTGAGGAGCTGTTTCAGGAAACGTGGCTCAAAGCAATAAGGCACTATGACAAGTATGACAAAACAAAACCATTCGATAAGTGGCTGTACTCTATCTGTGTCAATACATACAAAAATGTGCTTAATTCAGCGTACCGCAGGCTGCAATACAGTTTCTCGACATCTGAGGAAAGCGATAATTTTTTTAACTCGATTCCCGAAATTGACAATACCAACCGAGATGACTATTATGAACTTCACGCTGCAATAAGAAGTCTGAGTAAGAAAAAGAGAACTGTAATTGTATTGTACTTTTTCAAATCTTATTCGATAGCAGATATCGCAGAGATTCTCAATGTTCCCGAAGGAACGGTGAAGTCCAGACTTTCGGCAGCTAAATCAGAAATCAAGAGGAGGATGACCTGTGAATAAGAAACTCAATGACCACGAAATAGACACCATGCTTAAAAACTATTGTGCAAGAAGAACCCAGTATTCTTTTGATGCACCCTTGGAGGAGAAAAAAATGATAACAAGAAACGGATTCAGATTTGCCGCAACAGCATTTTTAATTGTAGCTGTATTATCGGCAGGAATTTTTTCAAACTTTATATTCAAAGGCGGAAATATTGTGCATGAGCAAAACAGCTTTTTTATTACCGTCAATGCGGCTGAAATCGGTGCAGACAAAGATGTAATTCTGACCGACAAGGAGTTTACACCTATCGGAAAAATCGCTCCCGAATTGGTTATTACCGGCTATCCGGAGGAAGAAAGTGGCGAAAACCCTGCTCCCTATTGTATAGGTGGTGTGCTTGAAACTCATATCAAATGTGAGGGCAGCAATATTGAAAAGCTGACCTACAGCATAAGCAATGCCGTTTTCTTTTTGGATAAGGACAACAGCATGATTTATAACCGCAAAAACTCTGAAAAAGAATCTTTTCGTAAATCCGGTGGTGATGTATATTGGGACATAAAAGAAGATGAAAGCGGATATTATGTAAGTCTGAATATTAACGGAGAGGATTCAGGCGGTGCTGTAGGCGAAGGCTTGACCGACAAGGATTTCTATTCGGAATTTACCGTTGATTACAAAAACAGAGAAAAAGCTTTTGAAGATATTAACCGTAAATCAGTTTTTGCTCCATTTGAAATACTTGGAGGCTACTGCAATAATTCCAATAAAGCAATGACTCAACAGGAACTTTTCGAGAACATGACAAATGATGTTGAGATTTCAATTACGGCAACCTATACCGACGGCACAAGCGAAACTAAAACGATTCGCCTTAACTATGAATACTTCAACAATGACAACAAAATCATATCTGCAATAATCGAAAACTGAGTAAACGCTGAATATACCGAACCGCCTCTGTATCCAAAAAGAGTCGGTTCGGTTATTTTTTGTTCCATGCTTTGGAAAAAATCATATGGTATACTCACAGAAAGGACTAAAACGGATATTATTTTGAAAGTTATCACCGACCTGCATCATAGAACCAAAGAGGGCATTGAAACAGCCCGATTGAAAGGCAAACAAATCGGTCAGAAATGAGGAGCAAAACTAACAACTAAAAAGAGTCTTAAAGCCAAAGTCGGAATCAAAAACAGGTGCCGACTTCCTTTTCACGGAAAGTCGGTATTTTTTTGTGTAACACAATTTTGGAAACATTTGAAGATAAAAAGTCAGGACTTTTTAAATCAAAGTTATTGGTTTTAATTTTCGAGTTGCTTATAAAGACTTTAATTTTATCATGATTATGTTTTTTGATTCTTCTGATAAATAGGGATACTCCTTTAAAAGTTGAAAAGCCTTGTCTTTTTCGCCATTTTTAGCCGTTAACCATATTTTGATATACTTCTGATCGGGCCACATCATGTAATATATAGGATTATCAAGTGCAATTCTCCTGTCAATTTCGTTTATCATTTCATCATATGTTTTGATGCGTAAAAAATAGTTGTATATGATTGGAATGACATTGTTCAAAACTGTTCTTATATGCCGTATTCCCTGATTTTTGTCTTTGAAACAACCCTCAATTTGATAGCCGCAATCCCATAATTCCTTATGCGTGTCAGCCGCATACGGATAAGGAACATCTCTTATATGCAGCATCACAGATTTTTCAGTACGGTTATATTGCAGCTTTTCACTTTTGCTTACCTGAATAAAGTCAAAATTATAGCCAAAGTCGATTTCATACGAAATTCCTTTCAAAGCACGAAAATGTACAGCCTTTCTGACATGATTTTCATAATCCGTAAACCAGGTTTTGTTATCAAGGGTTTTCATACCGAAAATTTCCCGAAACATTGGTGTTATTTACGTATCATACAATTCTTTGATACTATGCTTCCAATTACCGCAAAAATCCAACAACTCACGATTATTTTTAAAATTAATAGGCTGAAAAGTTTTTTGATAGTCTGCCATTTTACTGTGAAAATCCTTTTCGTTCATCATTTTGAATACATCTTCCCTTTTTGATTTGCATTTTATTTCATAATTGTTTTTCGGCAGCACTTTTCAGCATATTATAAATTTCCTTTAATGGATTATCAGAATCTTTATATTTCTTATATTCTATCTCTGCATACTTCAACGCATTGCATTTATAATAGCTTGCTTTATATTCGAGGAAATCCACACCATGTTCCAAAGCAAATTTAAGTCCGACAACATTTCTGTTGGCAATCAGACCAAATACAAGTTTTTCCATACCATTTGTTCCGTACAGACTGTACATAAGTTCATAAATTTTAATATCTGTACAATACGATATACAACCGTTACAATCCTTGAAATGAGCTTCAAAAATATCGGAAAAATTATCGTGAACATAAAAAATTATATCAGATGAGTGTTTGATAGCTTCGCCAAGCGGAGAAACTGTACCGCCTGCAATGGACTTATTCATATCTGCTCCTGCTTCAACAAGAGCCTTGAAACCCTCCAAATTATCTTTCTGTGCACAAAAAGAAAGCGGTGTTCCAAGATATTCAAATTTTTTGTCAAGCTGTGCTTTCGATGCAGTTTTAGCACGTTCAACTATCGCCTGCGTATCATTGACATAACAGGCATAAAGCAAGGTCTTTTTAAAGCGTTCCGCTTTTTTGAAAGATTTCTGAAACTTACTCTTAGCTTCATCCCCTTTCGGCTCCAAGCCAAATTCCTCTTTCAAAAGAACATCATATGTACAGTCACCATACACAAAACTATCATATATTTTCTCCGAAAAGCACTTATGTTCCGTAAATTGACCATTCTCATATCTGTAAACGTGCAGGGCTTTGTTATTATTCATCATGTCCATAAAAATACTTTCATACTTTTTATATGGAGATATACTGCCGTTTTTTTCGTTAAAAAGCTCCGTATTTGCACCCGAATATTCTTTTCCGTTTATCATATAAAGAGCAGATTGTATACCTTTGAGTGTATTAAGAATAAATACATAATCCCCATATTCCAAATCATTGATAAAATTTTCATACCATTTGTTTTCCATAGCACTTTTCACCCTTAACATAAATTATGATGTAATTATACCATATCACATGGGATTTTTTTAGTACACATTAAGAATAGTCAAGTACGATTCGTAATATCGTACTTGACTTATTTAATATTACACAAATAACATAATTTTCAAAAATAAAAAAATCAATTTATGATGTTTTTTAAAATAAATTCTGTAGTTTGTCGTACCTGTTCAGCCGGAGTGATAGTCGGTTCTCCGTCACCTTTCTGTGAACCGTAACTGCCAAAATAAGCATGACATCCTCCATGTATAATCAATTCTTTTTTGCTTGCCGGCAGCAAAGATATACTTTCATTGTACTTTTCCATATTGAGTACACCGTCATTGCTGCCATAAATGGAAATAACATTCAAGCCGGAACTGCTTATATCTACTGAAGAATAGGAGGCTAAAAGGATAAGTCCTTCAAATGTATCGGTATGGTTTGCCGCATAGGAGGATGCCATAACACCTCCGAGAGAATGTCCACCGATATACCAATGACTGACAGACGGGTAATTTTCTTGTATGCCGTCAGCCGCATTCTGATTGAATACAGCAAGGTCAAAAGGCATACTTGTGACAATACAAAGTACATTTTGTGCAGCAAGGCTGTGCATAAGGGGTGAATAGGAACTGTATTCCACTTTTCCTCCGGGATAAAAGATAAGTCCGTATTTCGGGTTTTGAGGTAAAAAAATCATTTTTCCGTCCGTTTCAGTCACGGTAACGGTATTGTCAGATACTGCCGCAACAATCGCTGTTTCATCTTTATGATACCTGTCTGTATTCACAAAAACAAAAAATACAGCCGTCAGTACAATAATGACTGAGATGAATGTGACAGAGATAAATTTAATTTTTTTCTTCATAAAATCTTCCTCAAATTGGATTTTTGTAACCTAACGAGCCTTGTACTTTTCGGATAAATCAGAATTTAAAAGAATATTAATTTGGAAAACTGATTTCCCCTGCATATTTATCTGTTTTGTAAGTGTTTTCAAATTCTTCTTTTGAAATGATTACAGCAAAAAACTCAAGCTCTCTGTTAATTTCATCAATTGTTGGAACAGGAGCTTCTGTAATATAATTAAACCCCTTTTCAATAACCGGAATTGCTCTTCTATCTGAGAACACCTCTGTCATTCTTGTGGCATATCTCTCATTTTCTAAATCAATTTCATAAAATAATAGAATTGGCGTATCATCGTCAATGTATTTCCAAAAACACTTTATATACTCAAATTTATTCACAATAAATCTCCTAAATTTTTATACACAAAACTATGTGACAATGAAATGATAACATACTTTTTAAGACAATTCAAGCTGAAATGCGGAAACAGTTCCCTATTTTGGGCAGAAATATTTACAGTTTTCATGGCACGGAAAAATAAAAACTTTTTTATTTCTGTAAGACAGAATTTATAAATTTTTCAATTTTATATATCTCTTCGGCGAATGATTGTGATGACGCTGCCTTTAATCGCTTTTTGTGAAATCGCTCCAAATAATCGACTGTCTTTTGAGTGCTGGCGGTTATCTCCCAAAATAAAAAATTCTCCGGTTTTCAGCGTAACGGGATAATCTACCCCATCTTCAAAGGCAAATGTTTCTCCGACAGCCTTGTTGTTTTGCTGGAGGTAGCCATTAATTTTTAAACCGTTCTCGGTAACTTCAACGGTATCTCCCGATACTGCTGCCACTCTGCCAATCAATTCTTCCCCGTCATACTCATAAATAACGGTTTCATCTGCTTTAAATGTATCGTCAAAGCGATAATATATTACAATGTCACGGTCACTGATTGAAGGACTCATTGCTATACCTGAATGAATATGTATTCCGAAAATAAATGTGAATAATAAATATAATGCTAACAGTATGACTCCTATTTTAATAAAAAGCATCAATATATCTTTCCATAATGGTTTGGATTTTTTAACAGCTATGTGATTTTCTTTTGTATCTTCCATTTTTTGTTCATCCTTCTTCTTTTTTGGAATCATAAATATTAATAACAGCAATACTATTAAAATTATCAATCCGCCTGTCGTCCATAGCCATAGAGAATCATCGTTTTTTGCCGGAGTATCTTCAACATCCGTTTCCGATACTTCTTCAGCAATACTGCTTTCGTTCTTAACAACTTGCTCATTGACTTCATTTTCGAGTTGAAGAATCAGTAATTTTCTGCCGTTGGTAGTATCTGACGAACAGGTGCTCAATATCACAATATGGGAATTTTCATTGATTGGAAGTTCACGTAAATTCAGAGCTTTATTGCGAATATTTTCAATATATTCTTTGCGATAGCGTTCTGCAACATTCGGAGTAAAAACAGAAGTATCATAAGCATCAGCTGAAACAAAGGCATATACTTCCAACCGATATTTTTTACCTTCAAAGAATAATAAACCGTAGCGATGACTATCAAAATAGTTTTTTTCCTCGAAACGGTCAAGTCCGCCAAACATTGCTTCATGCTCCACATGATGACCGTAAATAATTGAATTGAAATCTGAAAAATCCCTGCTGTTCCTGTAATCCAGAAATATACTTCCTGTAAGTGAAAATGTTAAATCGGGAGCAGTATTGATATAAATATCATTATCTTTGCCCTGTACCAATGGATAATCAATTTTGGTATTATCCACAGTCAGCCATCCGAATACATCATGATTTTTACTTTGAAGCTGTTCAAAACTGACGGTATTTTCCACTGTAGGCTTGTACATTTTGAATTGTTCGGAATCTCCCTGATGTTCAATATTTCTGTTATCCAGAATGGAAAACAGCCCAAACACAAACATCAGTACAATTAAAATTAATATGGCAAAATTGATAATCTGATGGATACACCAAATAATGCCATGCCCGATTTTTTTATATAACGGTTCTTTCATAAAAATTCTCCAAAACAGAAAAATTCTTTTACGGATATATCATACACCGTAAAAGATTTTTCATCAATTGATTTTCTTATTTTTTCCAAAAAGACAGATTGTTGCAATCAATAGTGCCGCTAATGATATAACTGTCAAAATTTCTGTATAAGTATAGTCGCCCGTATTAACCAAAGTGTTGTCGGAGGAAATTTCCGAAATATGAGAAACTTCCGATACTGTCCTTGAACTTTCCTGTATCGGTTGACTGCCGTTTGAAATCTCTTTACTTGACTCTCCAATCAGCGTATTTGTAAATATCAAATCCGACTTATCACCGTTAGGAAGATATGCAATTATCTGACTCATTAAGCGGTTATCTGTATTTTTTACCGAAACCAATATCCGATAAGGCTCATTCTTTTCAAAATCTTCTCTTTTCTGCTGAACGAGATTGTAATAATATTCTCCCGAAGCAGTATAACGGATACTGATATTCTTAAAATCGTTTCCAAAAACAGAAAAAGTATATTTGCCTTCCATTGTACCGTCAGGCATGGGATAATCTTCCTTTTCAGCCGTCAAAATATAATCAAATTTCCTGTCAATAATCTTTTCTATAGGGATATCGGCAAATATCTTCTGCTCTACGGGAATCACCGCCGTTGTCTGATTTTCAGCGGCATGAACGGAAATCAGGGAAACGCCCAACACCGAAAGCAACACAATATTCATAATCAACAGCACTTTCTTCATTGATGAGTGTCCCCCCTTTCCTGAAATTGAATATTAGCGATTAAGCATTTTCACGCTTTTTATAAATTAACCTCTTGTGCCAGTAAAAATATAAATCAAAAAACAAGATGTTTGATACAAGCCAAAGGTTGCTGAGAATAAAACAGTTTGTTTATAAGC
>CACZZB010000081.1 GCA_902785555.1 uncultured Ruminococcus sp. | reverse complement strand
CGGTCATGCAGATGTAGCACTGACATTACAGGTTTATTCCCATTCCTATGACTCGGCACAACAGAAAGCCGCAAAGAAATTAGACGAAACCATTACAGAGTTGAAGGAATCATGTTAAGATTTATCTTACAAAACGCATGAAATAATCATTGTGTTTTGGATTTCGGAACAAAATCGGAACAAAGTAGCAGTTGAGGGCATACAGACAAGTTGATTAAGCTCACAAAAACCTATGTAAATCAAGGAAAACTACAATTCCGACTTGATGTATATTCACAAACAATATATGCCTTCAAGTCCCGTCACTCGCACTCATTTAATAAGGCTTGAAAGTGGCTTAAATAGCGACTTTCAAGTTTTTTGTTTTGACTTAAAATAAAATTGTTCAACCAATTTGTTCAACTGTTCCAAAATATCAATTAGTACCCTTACCGTTAATAATATCAGCAACAATATTTATTGCCCTTGCATTTGCTTGTTTAACTGCATGACTGTAAATATTCAGCGTTGTACTTGTCTGACTATGCCCCAATACAGCCGACACAGTTTTTATATCAGCACCGTTTGTAATTGCCGTTGTTGCCATTGCATGACGGAATGAATGTAAACCTTTGAAAGTTATCCCGTTACTATTGCAAAATCTTTTCAACCAATTATATGGTACATTCGGATGTAATGGAGAACCGCCCTCCGAAACAAACAACCTGTCATTATCAATCCAACAATTACCATAAATTGCTTTCATTTTGTCTTGCTCTGACTTATAACGATTCAAAAATGAAATTGTATCATCAGAAATAGCAAGTATGCGTGTGCTTTCCTCTGTTTTGGTACTATCTGTATATATGCCTATGGACTTTGAATATTTTGAAGTTCTTAATATGCTCATTGTCTTATTGGAAAAATCAAAGTCTTTCCACTCCAAGCCCAAAACTTCTCCACGCCTTAAACCATAGAAAATCAACATATGAAACAAAAGATTGTACTGTAATGTTGCCTTTTTTTCCAACAATTCAATAAACTGCCTTGTTTCCTCAATGCTGTAGAAGTCTTTTGAAGTCTTGCATTTTTCCCTTACTGCCTTAACATTCTTGCATGGATTCTCTTTTACAAACTCACACTTTATAGCATAGTTAAATACATCACTTATGAAAGTAATATAGTGCTTTTGTGTTTTCTCTGAAAGTCCTTTGCCTGTACGCTGATTTACTCCATCTTTTGAAAGTGACACAATGAAATTTTGTATTGCTCTATATGTCAGTTCATCAATGTATGTATTTCCAATAGCGTTATAAATTCTTTCACAGCATAACTTCATTCTCTCAAATGTGGATATATTAAGTTCTCCCGTCTGTAATGCAAGATCAAGCCATTCATCAGCAAGAGTTTGAAATTTAATTTTCTTTGTGGTCTTACCATCTTTCAAACATTCTTCCTCGAAGTGTACAGCTATTTTTTGCAGTTCCTTTTCAATCTGCCTTTTCGTCATGTCTTCTTTAGGTTTCCATGTGATGGTTTTAAATTTCTTTTTACCGTCAACATCTGTACCTACAAACACTCTGATATTATACGATATGCCTTTTTTACCTTTTCTTTCGGTAATATTCACGTTCCTGACCTCCTAACAGAAACGCATACAGCATTATCATCATAGCATACAGTTGAACAATTTTCAATATAAGTTGAATATTTTTTAATGAAACGCATCTATAATTTTATCTCCCTTTACTGCAAACTGCTTGACTTTCCAAGTAAGAAGTCAATAACGCTTATTTTTGGAATAATATATTTTCTGCCTATTTTTATAGTTTGTATCGTTCCATTTCGGATAAGCTCATACGCTTTATTTTTTCCAACCCTTAACATTGTCATTAGCTCATTGATTGTTACCACATCTTTGTAATTTTCAAACAATAATTTTTTCCTCCTTAAATTCCACAGTAACGGACTTTTTGCACATAAACATTCAAAAACCGCTGTAACTTTCCATTTCTAAATATGGTTATTATCAAAATAACCTATCAAATAACTACGTTTTTTCCAAAAGAGAATTACATGCTATCCTGTACTCAATGCCCTAAAAAACCGCATAACTACCGCATTTCTTAACATCTCTTAAATAGATATGGTGTCATGCCGCTAAACTCAAAAAAAGTTTATAGTAATGTTCTTTTTTGGAAATATTTTTCGTTCCATTTTATATGGCAAATTCACCAATTTTTTATCATTTCATTTGTACATAACTGCTTATTTGCGTTCAACCGTATATTCTTATCCTTAAAGATTTTATATATTTTTAACTATTTTTCTCTTTAACAAAATTGTTCTAAAACCCGCATGAATAGCGGATTTTTTTAAACTTTTGTCACCTTTAACGTGACAATTACCCATTAAGCCAATCTAAAAATAATCTCCTCATTCTTTTTGACGGAATATAAATATCAATAATTTTATTGCTGTCGGGTACACGAATATTACTTCTCCATATCCATTGTAGCAAATTTGATAAAGCAGTTTTGTCCTGTGCAACCTCTATATTATATTGCTTAAAAAACTTTATAATCTCTGGATGTTCATACCAATTACAACAATACATTAAACAAGTCCTGTCTGAAAATTCATTTGTTGCTCTGCAATTACAAGGAACAAATCCTCTTGCATATCCCTTGTTTGATAACTTTGATTTTGTTTTCTTATAGGTTGTCCACATTGTATAATTACTGCTTGTAGAAATTATGTGTCTTACAAAGTTAGTGAGATTATTTTTTAACTGTTCGATTTTATCTGAATTATAACTCTGTGTACACCATGTAGCTGATAGTGAAGTATCTTTATACAATCCCAAATTGCTATTAAGATCACCGTTATAAACCTTGATACGTTCTCTTATATTTTGTTTATCAGGTTTAAAAAACTCTGCTAATCTGTATTCATTATCTATTTTTTGGATACTTTTCAACTGATACTTAATGTTGTATAAATCAAAATAATATTTCATCAAACTTCCATCAAATAGATATGTGAGAATATAAACATCCTCAAACAGATTGAATATCTCATGTGGAAATAGCCATAGATAAAACTTTCCATCGACAATAAACAAACATTCGTTTTTGGATAATGTTCTTACATCATTAAATCTCATGTCAAGGTCTGTTCCTATCCATTCAATCAATCCGTTTTCGTTTACCCTTATTTCTTCCTTTCCAATCAGATATTTGAAATCGTCACTATTCTTAAATTTATATGGCGTTACTGCCGTTAGCGTTTTATCAAGAATTAAAGTGTACTTATTATCTTTCAAGGCTTGTTTGCAATTATCATCAAACCTCTTAAATAATTCATGTGTACTTGCAATATCCATTTGTTGAGATAACAATTTTGATATATTTTCAAGTTTTGATGTTCCCATACATTGAGGTTCATATATTTTTCTTTTGGAAATATCTTTTACTCTCTGTACTTCATCCAAGTATGGCGTTATGTAAAGTATATTACGTTCAAAATTCTTGTTAAGAATTTCATTGATAACCCAACTTGTCTTTCCACTTCCCATAATACTATCTACTACTGTTACGCTTATATGGATCATTCCTTTCACTATTTTTGATTATAAACAACATATATCTTTGGAAAATATTATACACTATCATCCATTCCTACATCTGCCACATTGAAAACCTCTACCGTTGCGGCAATATCAGGACTGTTTAACATTTCCTGAATCTGCATTGCATCCGTTTCATCTCCGACATAATCTTTAATAGCGTTATACCGTCTTTTCTCGATAAAATCAAATACGCCGTCCATGCAACCGCCACAAATTTCAAGCGTTATGCCCTCCATATCGTAAATTGATTCATAAGAAGGGGACAAATCCACTTTTGATAGATATTCTGTAGCTTTGCCACAAATATTACAAAAACTTTTCTCAAACATTTTACATCATCCTTTCATTTTTTGGAAACAAATTTTTTACTGCACCGCTGACACACGGATAGTGTTATCATATCTAAATCATCCGTAATGAAAACAATATCTTGTATCATGTGCCGCTGTCCGTATGCCTCACAATGCCCTTGAATAAAATCGTGTTTTGATATTGCTTGCATAAATTCCTCCATTTCTATTCGCAAATTTGAGATAGTTTACTCACATAAATCTGTATTGCCTGTTCTTTGCCGTCTGACAATTTCAAATCATCTCTCAACCATCTGTAAAATGCCGTTCTCGACAAACCAACTCTCTTACAAAAAATGGTTACAGGAATACCCGATCCCTTGACTATCTCGAATATCCTTGTTTTTGTTACCATGCCTGTTCACCCCCTCTACTGTCATTATAACGATTTTTTTCCCGAAATGTAAACGGCTGTAAAAAATTTTTTTCAATGCAACGAAAAAAATAACCAAAAGAAAAAATCCTTGCAATATCAAGTGAAAATAAATCAATGTTATGTTTTCTGTATTCAATGCAATTTTTATCTAAACATCTGCTTGAAAAAAATGTAGACTTGCACAAAAAATGCAAGCCTACTTTTTTGAATGATTTTATTCAAAATATGCACCGCCCTAAATCATGGTATCATTTTCATGTAGCCCTATGAACGATTCGTTACCCCGTCCAAAATAAAAAAGGATGTCATGAAATGCGACACCCTCACATACCGAAATGGTACTTTTATGGAATAAACTCGATAACGTTTCGTTATCAGCTTTTCCCGTTGCTTTCCAATTTTGGAAAACCTTTACACCTCAAATCCTAAAGTACGAAATTCGTCCCGAACATCAACAAAACTTTCATTTCAGCTTTTTTCATTTTGTGATAAGCACATACCTTAAATCAAGTGAAGTGATTTCAAATAAATGTCAGGGACAAATTAGCCCTGAGTACAGGATGAAATATCCCATCCTAAATGTCCATAACGGACACCACTTTTTGAAAAACCTTCACCCTGAATTAAGACGGATGGGCAAAACGCCCACCCCTCTATGCCCTCGTAAAATGCGAAACATCTTTGTATGCTGTCCAAGAATAGGACTGCATAAACCAACCGTCCGAAATTCGGACACTTGCACTCAACGACAAAATATCTTTGAGTTATCAAGATAGCCAAAACGGACACCTTGACATATAAGCACTGTAAAGCTAATGTCCATAACGGACACCAATTTTAACATTTCGTTAAAACTCAATCCCAAACAAGGACTGTCCGAAATGGACACCCCTTTATACTGTCGTGAAATGCGACACTATTTCCAAAACAGGCATATTCCCATTTCGGATAACTGCTTTGTACGCAAAACATACGAAACTGTGGACGAAATTCGTTGGCACAAATCGCTGTACGAAAAACGTCCAACGAAATTCGTTGGCAGTTAAGCTGTCCAAAATCAGATAACTTTGCTGTGTGGGAAACTATCCAACTTGCATAGCTGTAAAATTATTCTGATTCCGAAATACCATAACATCCGCTATTATCTAACTTGATTTGATTCTGAATAGCTCGATTGATAAAGGCGTTTAAACTTTCGTTCTGCTTTTCAGCGTGAATTTTTATTAAATCCTTTTCGCCCTTTTTTACTTTTAATTCTATTCGGTCATACGCTTTCAGATTGTATTTTGCACTTGCTTTTTTTTGTGCCTGTGATACTGACATAACAAAAACCTCCAAAATAATAAATATCTATTATCAGTATATCATAATAATATAATTACGTCAATACATTATTATAATTACGTCATTATACATTTTATACAATAACGTCATTATATCTTTGTGTAATATTACGTCTTGAAATTATAATGACGTTAGTATATAATATAGCCACAGTCAAGTGAAACACAAACCGCTGACAAGTAATAAAATGAAAGAGGTCATTAAAATGACAACAAATGAAATGCTTGCAAAAATCCGTGAATTGAAAGAACTCAAAACCATGTCCGCTGAACTCGATAAGGAAATAACCGCCCTTGAAGACGAGATCAAACAGGAGATGAACGCTACCAACAAGACCGAAATGTTTATTGATGTTTTCGTTATCCGCTATACGCCCGTTACTACAAACAGATTCGACACAAACAAATTCAAGACCGAACATAACGAACTCTATAAAACATATCTTAAACAGACAACAAGTAAAAGATTCTCCATAAACTAAAAAAATGCCCTTGCTAAACTCCACTAAAGCAAGGGCGAACAACCAAAACCATCTGACAAATAGGGCGGTTGCTGATATACAGTATAAACTGTACCGCCCTTAAATGTCAATATCAAAATTGAACAAAAGGGGATATATTTATGAAATGGTTTAATCCTGTACCGAAAACACTTGAAGAACTCAAAAAAATGTATCGTACACTTGCAATGAAACACCATCCCGATTTAGGCGGCAACGTTGCAGATATGCAGTCAATCAATAACGAGTATGATAAACTCTTTACAATGCTGAAAGATACCCATGCAACCGCTGACGGCAACACCTACACAGCAACCACAAATGAAACGCCTGAACAATTCCGCAATATCATTGACAAGCTGATAACACTTGACGGCATTGTTATTGAAATAGTCGGATCATGGTTATGGCTTACAGGCGGTACATACAAGCACAAAGACACAATCAAGAGTTTACATTTCCAATGGTCAAAGTCTAAAAAAGCATGGTACTATCACAATGACGGATGTGTTGAACGCTCAAAGAAAACTTTTACACTGAATCAGATAAAAGACCTGTACGGTCATACAACGATAACGAACGATCCTAAACTCAAACTTACAATCGTGTAAAAATCAATCAGTGCAAAGGGCGGTACACACTGCCGCCCAATGCCTAAAAAATAAACATACAGAATGGAGATATTAAAATAAACACTAAACCGTTTAAACCCACTTCCAAAAAACTGACACTTGAAGAACTTGAAAACTATGTCAACTCAAAAACAAACTGTCGTTTTTGTTACAGCTATGAAAACCACATGACCGACAACACGCCCGACTTGTATATTATAGCCTGTTTTGATACTCTGATAGTAGGACACTGCACCCATGCAATACAGTTATCATATAATCACGAAATCGGAAATAACACTTTTAAAAATCTTTTACTTATCCATGACGTTATATCCGTAAAGATAGAAGATTGTGGCATTGGTGAATGTATAACCGTAATTACACGCCCCTACAATGAACCTGAAAGAAAATATCTTATCATGTTTGACCATGATTGATGAAGTTTAACAGAATAGGGCGGTACATCAAATGCCGCCCTCATTCCAAAAGAAAATTATCAAGAATGGAGAATAGCAAAATGTTTGAATCACTGAATATAAACAGATACGCAAAAGGACTGTTGAGAACTCATTTCAAAAGGCTTAAAGAACAGACTAAAAACGACACATTCAATTCCGCAGTACAAACCCAATATTTAATAATGGGAATTGCTATGGGATGGAACAGTACTAATCAGATAACGGACGAACAGGAATACTTTATAAGACGATTGACTGACAGAATACTGATAAGAAAATACTTTCCTGAAACGCTCAATAAAAGGTAAATTACATAAACTTCCAAAAACACAAAATTCCGCCTTGATAATCTCATGGCGGTATATTTATTTTGAATAGATTTGTTCAAAATATGCAAGCTGTAGAATGTCATTACTTGCCTTTAATGCAATAGTTTGTCTGTAGCTGTACTCATTCAATCATGCTTTCAGATTCGCCTGTAATAGCTCTCTATGGCTCTGTACTGCATTATACAGCGTATAACCATATAAACTATATATCTGTCTGATATATGCTTTTGGATTGACTTGAATAGTATCATTTTAAACAATTTTGAAATAGTATCAAATTTTAATTGTAGTTTGAAATAAATTAAAGTATTAAATTAAATGGTTATTTATTTTATCACTTTTCAAACTGCTTGTATATGCTCAAAATACAGCGATTTTGAGGGGGGTATAGGGCTCGGGGGAAACTTATACTCCCAACACATTTGAGGAGCATACAGCGGAGTTATACGGGCATATACAAGCATTCTAAAGCGGTTGTCAAATACGGACAATAATCTTCTTGACTGATTTTTGGTTCTTATGATATAATATTGAAAACTTACATCAAAAATAGCAATACTTTTCAATAAGGGTGATTTCTATGGAAATAAAAAGAGATAAATATTTACAGCAGCTGATAGATTATATGTGGGACGGACAGATTAAAGTTATTACAGGCATTCGCAGGTGTGGAAAATCATTTCTTCTGAATACCTTATTCAGAAAATATCTTCTTGAACAGGGAGTGCCGCAGGATAATATATTGTCCGTTGAACTT
>CACZZB010000080.1 GCA_902785555.1 uncultured Ruminococcus sp. | reverse complement strand
TGTTGCCGTTAGATCCAATTCCTTTTCGACAAGGTACTTTTCAATGTACTCGTCCTGAATAGGAGATTTTCTTTGATTTATCAGTTCAACTTTTTCGGGGATAATATCCACTGCATAAACTTTATGATTTTGTGAAAGCAGGACTGCAATAGAAAGCCCGACATAGCCTGTTCCGGCTACTGCTATCGTTAAATTGTCTTTTTTCATTTCATATCCTCTTTTCACTCAAAACTTATAACCTAAAGGTCTCTTTGGGTGAAATTTTGTCAGTAGCAGTTAGAATTAAAACATTTTTTGTGATTAAAGATGAAATTATAAATCATCAAAAAATATTTTTTTGATTTTGCAGTTAATCTTCAAAATGATAATAAATTTGTTGACTTAATCCAAAAATTGAGTATAATATTATATAAAAATGTAAAATGGAGGTTATTTCATGCTTCTTGAATTTAAAGTAAAAAATTACAAATCTTTTTTAGCTGAAAACGTGTTTTCTATGACTGCTGCCCCAAAACAAAAGGGTTTAGATTATAGCATCTGTAAAACAAAAATCAGTAATAAAATTTTGAATGTCCTTAGTACGTCTGTTATCTATGGTCCTAATGCTGCCGGAAAAACGAATATTATTGGTGCGATGGATGTTTTGCGTTCAATTGTTATTCGTGGCAATATAAGAGATGTTGAAGATAATTCAGCTTCTCCAAACTCTGCCGCTTATGCTCTTGGATTGATTCCTAACAGCAAGTCTTTTAGTTCAGAGCCTGTTCATTTTTTTATCAGTTTTATTGAAAATGACAAAAAAATACAATATTCACTAACAATAGATTTAGGACAATTCTTAGATTCACAATATCAAAGAAAAATAATTTTTGAAGAATTATATGTTAATGATAAATTAATTTATTTAAGGGAAAACGAATCGATCAAAATAGGACACTCTATAGAAAAGTTCATGCCTGACCTGAAAACAGAAAAGTTGCCATTATTAGGAACTTTAGCTGAAAAAAATATTGAGCCTACCGAATTGTTTTTGACAAATGGATTTAAAAATATATTTTCGTTGTCCTTGTCAAAATTGATTACCGATTGGTTTGACAAAAAATTGATGGTTATCTATCGTGCTGATTCCATCAAGCTGATAAAACGATTTGCCGATCCTCAAAAAAGCAGTATGTATATTGAAAAGACTGTGAATGAAGCAGCTAAAATCTTTGGTATTAATTCTAATGTATTGGGATATCTTGTGTCAGACGAAGATTCCGATGCCAGTCTTTGTTCTGTTATAAAAAATAATGCTTCAAAAAAATCAGCAGTATTGCCTGCCGAAATTTTTGAATCCTATGGTACTATACGATTTGTTAATATTTTTCCTTTGGTAATTCGTGCCATGCAGACAGGAGCAACTTTGATTGTTGATGAATTTGACGCTTCAATACATCCTATGGCTTTGATGAATTTAATCAATATTTTCCACAACGATGATATTAACCGATTACACGCTCAATTGATATTTAACACTCATAATCCTATCTTCTTGAATTCCAATCTTTTCAGAAGAGATGAAATTAAATTTGTTGAACGTAGTGACAATACAGGTATCAGTGAGATTTATGCATTATCAGATTTTGGTACATCTGCTGAAACAGGTGTCCGCAAATCAGAAGACTATATGAAAAATTATTTTGTATGTAAATATGGAGCAATCAAAGATATTGATTTTACACCGCTTTTTGAGAATATTATTAAAAATGGAGAAGAGGTGTGAGTAATGGCTAACAGAAAATCAACAAAAAAGTATTTTTTCAGTGTTGAGGGTGAAACAGAACATTGGTATCTGAAATGGCTTCAAGATACCATTAATCATAATGAACACGCTGCCTACAAAGTTTCCTTTGACTGTCCCGTTCAGCCCGATCCGAAAAAGAGAGTGAAATCTATTACCATAACAGGAAAAACAGATTTATGGCATATTTATGATTTTGAAAGCAATAGTACAGAGCATACTGATAGATTTAAAGATGTGATGGATAAGATGAAGCAGGCTGAATCGATGGGTAAACAAATTACCTATCGATTCGGATACAGCAATTTAACGTTTGACCTATGGATTGTTCTGCATAAATTTGATTGCTACCGTTCATTAGCCCACAGAAAATATTATTTACAGTATGTCAACCGTGCCTTTCAAGTAAGTTTTGAAAGTATGGACGAATACAAAGAAGAACGTAATTTTAAATACTGTTTGTCTAAATTAGAACTAAATGATGTTATAATGGCTATAACAAGAGCAAAGCACATATTAAAAGCCAATCAAGATAACGGCTATACATTATATAAATACAAAGGATTTGAATATTATAAAGAAAATCCGTCTCTTGATATTTGGAAAATTATTGAGCAAATATTGTCAGATTGTAAACTGTTATAAAAAATAATTTCACATAAAGAAATTGCCGAAACCTTGACTGGTTTCGGCAGTTTTCTGTATATGTTCCTATTTTTTCTTTCTGTACTGTAATTGTGTATTGATTACTTCATAAGGTTCTGAAATAATCATACTTTTACCACTGTCAGTAATTTTTTTATAGTCAATAAAATCCTCTATTTTGAGTGAATTTCCATGTGTTTGAAAAGATACACCGAACTTTGTTTGATATTCTATTACATCTCCATAAACCATCCCATACTTGACAAAGCTAAGATATATGCCCTTTTCAAAGGAAATTAAGCATGGACTTTGATTAGCAAAATTAATGTCAGGAAGTTTTAAAATACATTCAACAAAATAATCAAATATTGGTTTATTTTCATCATTGTATATTATTTGCTTGAAAATTTGATTTTTTTGATTTTCTAAGTCAGCACATTGGTTTTGATATTCTTCTATCAAGTTATCAAAAATGTTATCCTTACCTAATACGACTGATAACTCTTTCTGACTTTGAGTGGTTTCTTCCAATACTTCATTTGCTTCCGCAATGTTTCTTACAACTCTTTGATAATCTTCATAATATAGAGATCGTTCAAGACAGGAAGTATAATATTCTTGGACAATTTTGGCATTGCTTCCGTTTTGCAGTAAATCTTGTCTGATATCATACAGTTTTTCCATGAAACTTTGATGAATTGCACATTCATGTAAATATTCGGAATAACAGCGTTTCTCTCCTTTTTTAAGTTTTTTAGTATTCTCTTTTGTCTTGCAGTTTTTTTCACACTTCAAAATCGGATAGCTAAAGAAACATTCTGTTGTGCTGTTACTGAGATTATATATTTTTGAGGAATATCTTATTCTCTTAAATGGTTTACCACAAACTCCGCAAACAAGATGGGAAAAAACTGCAAATTTATCACGCTTTTTTATCATTATTTTCTCATAGCGGTTTTTGTTAAGCATTAGCTGCACTTTATTCCAAACTTCTTTTGAAATAATAGGTATATGATGATTTTATATATAGTATTTTTGTGCTTCATCATCATTCCGTTTTGAAATATGAGACAGCATATCTACTGTTATATTTTTCTGCATTTCAAGATCACCTGCAAATTTTTCATTGCGAAGAATTTTTAATACTGTTTGTGAAGACCATTTTTTACCATTTACCGTCAGCATATTTTTATCATTCAGCAAATTTGCAATCCGGCTCGCAGAAATACCGCACAGGTACATATTATAAATTTCCCTTACAATTTCAGCCTGTTCCTCATTTATCACCCACTCACCGTTTTCTCCCATATCATAACCAAGCATCCTGTTAAGATTGATGGTAGGCTTACCATTCTGAAAATTCTTTTGCAGCGACCAACGGACATTGCTGCTGATGGAACGGCTCTCGGACTGTGCCTGAGCAGAAAGCAGTGTGATGATAAATTCACTCGACTGGTCGAAAGAATCCAGATTTTCCTTTTCAAAGTGGATATTGACAGGATTCGGTAAAAGCCTTAATTCCTTTATATACTTTAAAGTATCCTCTGTATTTCTTGAAAATCGGGATATGGATTTTGTCAGTATCAAGTCAAATTTTCCATTCCTTGCATCATTTATCATCCGATTGAATTCTGTACGTTTTTTAGTGGATGTACCTGAGATGCCTTCATCAGCGTATATTCCTGCAAATTCCCATTGAGAATTATTTTTTATAAAATTGGTGTAATAGTCTTTTTGCTTTGTGTAGGAAGTCAACTGTTCTTCATCACCTGTTGATACCCTGCAATAAGCTGCTACACGCAGTATTTTTTCCTGAACTGCATTTTTGGGGTTGGTCATAAAATTTTTACTTGCGGGAATTATTTTTACTTTACTTTCATGATACATATTTTTTTCCTCCATTTATTTCAGTAAAGCTGTTGTCTATCCACTGTACAATTATATTTTCAGCAGAAATAACAATTATTTTTATTATGATAGCTTTAAGATAGTTCTGAACGATTTCCTCCAAAATCATACCGGAATTTTTACACATATCGAGCCGTTTTAAAAATTCTCTCCGTAAATCGCAGTATTCAAAATATTTTCTATCCAATTCTTTGATTTCTTCTAATTTTGTATTCAGCATGACAGAATTTTCAATTTCGGATGAAAGTCTTTGTTCCATAAAATTAATATTTTTGTAAAGGATTTTGTTGAATCGTTCATCTTTTGTTTTTTCAGCTTTCTGCGTGAGCATTTGGATATTACTATTTATAGCTTCACTTCTGCTGTAACTTGAAGTAAGTTCATTATTGATACGATTTTTTTGCTGATGGAGTGCATCCATATTTTGATACATCAAGTGAATATTTTGTATAAAATTGTCACTTGTTCCGAATTTCCTGCAAAAAGCCTGACGAATTAATTTAAAGGTGACAGTTTCGTCTATTTGCTTTCCACAATGTTGGGAACAGTGCCAATACGGTTTTTTATTCCTTCCGTTTGCGTGGAAAACCTTTCCGCAATTTTTACACCAAAGTAATCCTGAAAGCTTCTGTATTCTGCGTTTGCCTGTCCTGTTTATACACGGTCGGGCAGAATTTCTCTGTCTGACAATCTGAACAGCATCAAAAAGTTCCATACTGATTATTGCAGGATGATGATTTTTGATCATATATTGATCCGTTTCACCGTGATTGCATTTTCTTTTGTGGGATAGTGTATCGACAGTGTATACTTTTGGTGTCAGAACACTGCCTGTATACCTTTCATTTTTTATCATGTTTGAAATATTCATTCCTGTCCATTTGGAATAACATTCGGAACTGTTCCTTTTATAGCCGAATTTTCTTGGAGGAATAATTTTTTCTTTATTGAGCTGTCGTGCTATATCTGCATATTTTACTCCGTTTGCAGCATCCTCAAAAATCCGTTTTACCACACACGCTTCTTCAGAAACAGGTTCTATATTCTGATATCTGTAACCGCTCGGAAGTATCGTATAATCATCACACCAACGGTATCCGTACATCAATTCGTTTTTCACTTCTCCTGACTGATATCGGCGTTCATTCGACCAGTTGATGTTTTCGGCGATACTCTGACTTTCCTTTTGGGCAATAGCTGCGAAGGCAGTAACCGCCATTTCATTCATGGGATTTGAAGTATCTATATTTTCTTTTTCAAAAATGATGCGAACATTATTATCTTTTAAAATTCGCATCATTTGGATAAATTCCAAACTGTTTCGGGCAAATCGTGACATGGATTTGCATATCACACAATCTATTTTGCCGTTCTTACAATCTTCCAGAAGATTTCGCATACCAGGACGATTATGAAAGGATGTACCTGAAATACCATAGTCGGAATATATTCCGGCACGGGTATACTTGTCACTTTTGGAAGTAAGATTTTCAAAATACTTCATCTGAGTTTCAAAAGAATTTTCTTGTTCTTCACTTTCAGTTGAAACTCGTATGTATGCTGCCAAACGTAATTTAGAGGCAGAATTTGATTCAATGAGAACATTATTCACACCATTGTTTATAGATATATGCATAAAATATCACCTTTCCTTTATTTTATAATTTATATTTCCCGAGGTATGAAATAAACAAGTATTTCATACCTCGGAAATTTTATATCATTCTATTATTTTTAATCATGCTTGATTAATTTACATAACTCTATTTTACCTTCAGGAATTTTGTGCTCCGTTATTCCGGTATTCTGCACTGACATTACTGAAATATTTTGCGAATCTATCAGCTTACAAAGCTCAATTTTTCCTTTTGCTGTGCTGTTGTCGCATGAGGATATTTCAGATATATTTTCCGGTTCTATATATCTACAAAGTTCTTTTTTCTCTTTTGATATTATATGTGTACTGTCCATATTCGTCAAATGAGATGTTTTAGATACATCTTCTGGCTCTATATACTTACAAAGTTCAGTTCTTCCTTTTGTTGTACCATTGTTACATGAAGGCATTTCAAACGAATGCTCTTCTGCGTCTGCTACTATACCGTATAAGGAAGGTATTTGAGAAGTATCTTCTGGTTCTATATATCGACAAAGTTCTTTTTTCTCGTTTACCTCTGAATGTGTATTTCTTGTTTTTATTAAATGATGATGCCCTATGTCTTTATCAGAATTTTTTACCTCATTTGTCATACTTGGTTCAGTGTGCTGACAAAGTTCTCTTTTCTGTTTTTCAGTTATATGCATATCTCCTAACTGTATTAAATGAGATATGCTTTCTTTAGGGAATTTTATCTCATTTAACGCAAATTTCGATATATCCCCCAGTGGTATCCAAAGATAATCCTCTGTTTTGCTATTCGATGAAGATTTTAAGGATTTTTCAGGCATCCAACAGTGATGCTGTTTTATTTTTTCGTTGGAATTTTCATGTTCCGTTGTTCCGCTGTGCCATGAGGATGTTTCAGAGATAATTTCACTGTCATTTTCAGCAGTATAGGTATCATTCTCTTCGTCATCATACTCATCCTCATACTCAGAAAACATTGTAGGCACATATGTACCTTCTTCATCTTGAAGTAATTCCTCTTCCATGATTGTCTGAATATCGATCATGGCTTCTTTGTCAAAGCCAAGAAACATTAATTTTGAACTAATGTAGTCTTTGAAATCTGCCAAATCAGATTTTGACTGTGAAAACTGCTTGCCTGTCCATGCGTTACAGGTTTCCAATATCATATGAAAGTGAGGATGAGCTGTATTACAGTGTATCCAGCCGGGTGCTCTGAATCCTTGATTCATGAAATACATTTCGCAGGCTTCCTTGACCTTTTTCAAATCGTTTCGGCAGTTGCTACGCTCAACAGGATTGGCTGACCAGCTTCGAGCCAAAGACACAACAATTTGTTTGAACTGCCTTTTGCTCTGTTCTTTGTTATAAAGTTTTCTGTTTACAAACGAAGTCATTTTAAACCATTCCTGGCTAATAGAATTCTGCTCATCAGGATTTTTTGAAGGATTGGAAACATATTCCATAGTTCTTAAAAAATTCTTTCTGTCAGAACATTTATTGTTGATCATTTTAGTTATTGCCACTTTCATCATCCCCCTTCGTGAAAACATTATACAGTTCATTTATCAACTGCTTGCAAGTTTCAGACACTTTAAGACGAATATCTTCATCTTCTGTATTTCTGAGCAGTAATTCGATATCAAAAAGCCTTTCAGCAATTTTAGTACCGTCTTTGATCTGTATATTGTCAGTTTGAGGATTTAACAGCATCTTTACGACCTGACTTTTATTCATACCGGTTTCTTTCATCACTTTGCTGATTCTGTCATCAGTAGATTTGTCTATCCTGACACTTAACTGTATAGTATTATTATCTGACATCTTTAGCATCCTCCTTATTGTCATTCAAAACGGTATCTTGCTTTTTGTAATACAATTTTTTAAAGCGTATTCCTTTAAAACAGTGCTGAGGATTACTATTTCCAAAGCGTTTTTTTGTTTTACTTATACTGATACTAGGCTGCAATAACATCTTATTACGAAATTCTGAACGCTTCATAGGTTCCAGTAATTCATCATAAGCAAAGTCTAAATATGCTTCATAGGCACTACTTAT
>CACZZB010000079.1 GCA_902785555.1 uncultured Ruminococcus sp. | reverse complement strand
CAACGCTAAAAAAGTTTATAATATTATTTAAGGAGCGGTGATTTTTTATGAAGAAGAAAATCAAAGTATTGTGTGTTGTATTAGCTATGTCAATGTCTGTAACAGCTCTTTCATCATGTTCGGTATTCGGTTACAGGGATAATTACAGATACAGTTCAAGCTACAGCAACAACAGTGAATACACACGAGGCAGTTTCACGGACGCATACGGAAATTATTATCCGGGCGGATATTTTGACAGGTACGGAAACTTTTATCCCGATGATTATTATAATTATGATACAGGATACTACGAGGGATATTTTGACCCTTACGGTGAATGGCACTATAATTAAGAAACGAGGTTTTTTATATGCGTAAAGCATTGATAACAGGAGCAAGCTCCGGAATAGGAAGGGATATTGCAAGACTTCTTTCAAGCAGGGGATGGGAAGTCATACTTGTTGCAAGACGTGCCGAAAAATTGATGTCTCTTAAAAAAGAGCTCGGTAAAAATGCAAAATGTATCCGCTGTGACGTTTCACATGAGCCTGAATGTCGAAAGCTGTATGAAGTTCTGAAAAATGATGATATCGAAATGCTTGTCAACTGTGCAGGCTTCGGTCTGTGCGGAGAGTTCACTGAACTCTCCCTCGACAGTGAGCTTCAGATGATTGACACAAATATAAAAGCCGTTCATATTCTGACAAAGCTGTTTCTCCGTGACTTCAAAAAGAAAAACAAGGGCTATATCCTGAATGTAGCCTCGGTAGCAGGATTTTTTTCGGGACCTCTGATGGCTACCTACTATGCGACCAAAAATTATGTTGTCAGCCTTACAGGTGCTGTTTATGAAGAACTGAAAAGAAGCAACAGCAAGGTCAAAATAAGCGCATTGTGTCCCGGACCCGTTGACACTGAATTCAATGACGTTGCTCATGTGAAATTCTCCGCTGAACCTCTCGACAGCAAAACTGTCGCTCAGGAAGCCATTGACGGTCTTTTGCAGGGGAAATTATATATAATCCCATCAGTCAAAATGAAATGCCTGAAACTCGTCAAAAGACTTTTGCCTGACAAGACAATAACACATTTCTGCTACACTTTCCAAAAAAAGAAAAAATGATAAAGGAATGAACAATATGCTCAAAATAAAAGATACTGAAGTTATGAACTTAAAAAATGCTGTCCGTGGAGCAAGAAACCCCATGAACAGCTGGGACAGAAGCGACAGCTTTTTTGACGAAAACGGAAATTATATTTTAGGAGAAAACGACCTTTCTCTTGCAATGCGTCTGCGAAAAGCAGGCGGTGACCACAGAAAATTCATGCGTCAGATATTCGTCACAATGGATATAACTGCCCCCATGTACTGGTGGAAAGAATTTGACACCTACAAAATAGGCACTGTCGCAAATTCCACAAGCACCATGCACAAGATAACCTCCGTGCCCTTTGATATATCCCATTTCAGCACCGACAAAATGACAGATACAACTCTGCAAGTTATGCAGACTCTTATAGACTATCTTGAACATCTCAGAAAACAATTCATTGAAACAAAGGATAAACAAGTATGGTATGATATAATACAGCTTCTGCCGTCAAGCTACAATCAGATGCGTACCTGTACTATGAATTACGAAAATCTCGTGAACATCTACCATGCAAGGAAAAATCACAAATTAGATGAGTGGCATACCTTCTGTGATTATGTAAAAACTCTCCCATACGCACAGGAACTCATTATATGCGAATAATTCTTTGAAAGGAAGTTTATATCATGCTTTTGGCTATTATATCAAGCGTCTTTTGCATAGCTATGGGAGCTTTCATGTATACTCCCCGAATGAGAAGCTACAAGACCTATCGCCCGACAGCTTTCTTATTCTTATTCGAGGGGATATGGACTCTCCTTGATTACATATTCAGACAGATATTTCCCGACAACGTATTCATGCAGGCTATACACTGCATAGGTCTGACAATTCTCGCAATATATTTCTTTATATGTGCATTCATACTCGGACGAAAAAATGAAAAAAACTTCGTTTCAAAAAAGAGCCTGAGAAAAAAATAAATATTAAAAAAATTCCGTCCCCTCAGCCAAATTTCCAACTGAGGGGACGGAACTATATTTATCAGTTTTTGCTGAAATCCGTGAGGACAAGTCCTTCATTATGCTCCAGAGCCCATGTGATATTCCATTCGCTCGAGAAAAGAAGAAGATGTTTTCCTTTCAAGTCCTGTATGCGTTTTGTATCTGATGTGAGATTCAAGGTCTTGGGGTCAAGGTCTTCATTGTCTATCCAGCGTATAAGTTCGTATGACATATTTTCAAGGATAATATCGACATTGTATTCATTCTTCATTCTGTATTCGAGGACTTCAAACTGAAGTACACCTACAACGCCTACTATTACTTCTTCCATACCTCCTCCGAGATTCTGGAATATCTGTATAGCACCCTCCTGTGCTATCTGTGAAATGCCCTTGACGAACTGTTTTCTTTTCATGGTGTCTTTTATACGGACTCTTGCGAAGTGTTCGGGGGCAAATGTCGGTATACCCTCGAATCTGACTTTTTTGGACGGTGAACAGACTGTATCACCTATTGAGAAGATACCCGGGTCAAATACTCCGATAATATCTCCTGCATAGGCTTCATCAATAACTTCCCTGTCCTGAGCCATAAGCTGCTGAGGCTGTGAAAGACGCATTTTTTTATCGCCCTGAACGTGATAAACTTCCATAGTCTTGTCATATCTGCCCGAACATATACGCATAAACGCTATCCTGTCACGGTGAGCTTTATTCATATTAGCCTGTATCTTGAATACAAATGCCGAAAATTTATCGTCAAACGGGTCTACTTCTCCCTCAACGGTCTTTCTTGGCAACGGGGGTGTGGTCATTTTAAGGAAATCAGCCAAGAACGGCTCTACACCGAAATTTGTCAAAGCCGAACCGAAGAATACGGGAGTTAATTTTCCGTGACGGACTGCATCTAAATCGAGTTCATCTCCTGCACCTTCAAGAAGCTCTATATCATCACGAAGAGTCTGTGCCAGAGTATCGCCTATTTTTTCATCAAGGTCGGGGTCATCTGCTTTCAGTTCATTCATTTCAACTTCTTTCTGACCGTTGTTAGCCGTGAAAGCGAGTATCTCTTTGCTTGCAAAGTCATAAACTCCCTTGAATTCCTTTCCGCAACCGATAGGCCAGTTCATGGGACAGGTGTGTATACCGAGAACTTCCTCTATATCTTCGAGGAGTTCATAGGGACTTTTAGCTTCTCTGTCCATTTTGTTTATGAAAGTGAATATCGGTATATCTCTCAACAAACATACCTTGAATAATTTTCTTGTCTGAGCCTCAACGCCCTTTGAAGCGTCAATAACCATGACAGCGGAATCTGCTGCCATGAGAGTTCTGTATGTGTCCTCGGAAAAGTCCTGATGTCCGGGAGTGTCTATTATATTAACGCAATATCCGTCATAATTGAACTGCATAACGGAAGATGTAACCGAGATACCTCTCTGCTTTTCGATTTCCATCCAGTCGGAAACAGCGTGTTTATCGGTCTTTTTGCCCTTGACAGAGCCTGCTGTCTGAATAGTTCCCGTATAGAGCAAAAGTTTTTCCGTAAGAGTGGTTTTACCTGCATCAGGGTGAGATATAATAGCGAACGTTCTTCTTTTTTCGATAAGGTCTTTGTTAGCTGACAAAGCTGTTTCCTCCTAAAATATAATTATATATGATTTCCAAAGTTATATTTTAAAACAAATCAATTAAATAATCAAGTTATTTTCAGAAAAAATAATGACCGGACAGCCTGTTTTTTCAAAAAGACTGTCCGGTCTGTTTTGGGATATTATGAAACCTTTATATCGAAATATTTTTTAGCTATGCTTCCGTCTGAATCCTTTACTTTGACGCATACTTTGTATGAGCCGGCAGCAGAGAATTTGATGTCAACGGCAGTATTGGCTTTGAAGCCCTGTTTTGTAGCCCACTTTGTATCGGTGGATTTCTTGTAGTATACAGCGTAGGTCTTGGAGGTCTTTCCGCCCGTGCCTGCACATTTCACACTCAATGTACTTCCGGCTTTTATTGATGTCTCCGAAACTGTCGAGGTATTTGTGAGAGTGGATTTTGCATTAGCCGTAACGGTAAATTTGTAGTACATTTTAGCGATAGTGCCGTCTGAATCCTTTACTTTTACACATACGTCATACAGTGTATCGCTTGTCGGCTTGATAGTTACTTTTGTATTTGTCGAGAAATTCTGTTTTGTTACCCAACTCTTGTCGGTTGATTTCTTGTAATATACTGCATAGGTGGGTTTGGTTGTGGCAAGGCTTGCACAATTTACAGTTATACTTTCACCGCTTGCAATTTTATCAGCGGAGATAGTGGAAGTATTGGATATAACACCATTTGCAACAGTAGCTGTCAGTATAAAGAACTTTTTAACGATAGTGCCTGTTTCATCCTTTGCCTTTACGCATACATCATAGGTTGTCGGATAAGCAGGTTTTATCACAACAGTTTTATTTGTCGAGAAATTCTGTTTTGTAGTCCAGCTGTTCTCACTAGTCTTTTTGTAGTATACACCATATGTAACTGAAGCTGTAATGGTAGTACCGTTTCCGACTGAAACTGTATCAGCGGCAAGAGTTGAAGTATTGGTAAATTCAACTACAGGAGGAGTATATTCTTCCCATGCTTTTGGTTTGTAGAAAAGGTGTGACATACCTCCAATGGACAAGCCCGGCTGCATATCAGCAGGATAACGGTTGGTTGTAGCGTTTTCACTTTCCGTGAAGATGACATAGCCGTCTGTGAGACTTTTATCTACAGGAATCTCATAGAGTTTGAGGTCTGCATTGTATGTCATAAGCTCACCGGGCCAAGTCGCATTCTGACCGAAGGTCGTTCCGTCTCCTACATACATATAGGCATATACCTGTTTCCAATTGAAGCCTGTATTGTCGAAATATATGGTGACTTTTTCAGAATCAACGTATTTGAATGTGATTGTAACATTGTTTCCGGGTTGAGTCTGACCGCCGATAGTGATGGTATTGGTCTTACCCTCAGTGATAACACCTGCATTGCCTTCGGATGTAGAATAAGTAAGCTGTGTAAAGGCTGTACCCTTGACATTGAGTGTGATAGTATCGTCAAAAGCTGTGCCCGAAGGCTTGGAAACGCTTACTTTTGCCGGCTGTATATCTATCGGATTGTATACGACTGCAATGCCCGTACTGCCTATTTTTCCGCTGATAGTGCCGTTTGATACTGTGAAAGTATTTCCGGATATTTGGTCTTTGTATGTACCGGCTGCCATTTTGTTAGCTTTTACGCTGACAGAGGTTGAACCGCCACCAACATTTACGAGTACAACACCGCTCGTGCCACGCTCGTTATAAGCTATTGAGCCGCTGTATGCGAGATATTCGCTCTGACCGTTGAAAGCATTATGGAATTTGTTTACTTCAACAACTTCCTTGCTGAAACACTGTGTCGAGCCTATATCACCGATATTGCCTGCTCTGTAGCCTGCTGTACGGGCAAAATACAAAGCGGTAGCTTTATTTCTCGAAGCAACGAGAGCCCAAGTTTTGTTTATATTAGATTCGGAAACACTTGTAGTTTCTTTTGAGTCACCTGAATATGTGTCATGCGATTCAGCCCAAAGAACACTTTTATCTGCTCCGGCCTGTAAGTTGTACCATGAAGTAGCGGCTGCTTTTGCATTGCCTGAAATGACGTTCTTTCTGATATCATTTCCGGTTGAATCATCCGTAACATTGATATATTTTGTATATCCCGAAATATCAGGACCGCTTGTACCGCCGAGTATCTCACCGTAGCAGTAGAGTTCGTCATAAGTACCGTTTGTTTTGTAATAAGATTTTGCAGCGGGAACAACATTTGACCAGAATGTATATTCAGAACCCTCCGAGGGTATACTGATATGCTTTGCAGCGTCAAAGCGGAAACCGTCTGCACCTGCATCAATACATTCTTTAAGATAGTTGATTACATAGTTCTGAATCTTGGTATTTTCGGTGTTGAGGTCCGGAAGACCGCCCATACTTCCGTGAGTAATGCTGTAACGGCTGTTGTAATTTATCTCAGTAAAGCCGTCAGTGTGCCAACAACTTGTATCATCTCTGATGTCACTTGGAATGGCTGTCGAAATGTCGTATTTGTTCTGATTTCCGAGATGATTTGCGACTACATCGACAATTACATGGATACCGTATTTGTGAGCTTCCTCACACATAGCTGTAAATTCTGCTTTTGTACCGAGTGCGGAATTTCCTGTGTTATCAATGGCGAATTTAGCCGGCTGATAGTATACCCACCACATTTGATTTGATTTGCCTTTTGTGCTTTCCTTTGCCTGTTGGATAACTGAGGTCTGGATGGATGTATAGCCTGCTTCGGCTATTTTAGCCATATTTTCCTTGATGTTGTTGAATGACCACTGCCAAGCATGGAGAATAACGCCTTCCTGACAGGTATCCATAAGACCGTATTCCTCACCTGCGGCATCTGCTGTGATGGAAGTGAAATTTGTTCCGATTCCTGCAAAAGCCGATACAGCAAGTGCTGATGAAAGGAAAAGACTTGCAAGCTTCTTTCCGAATCCGAAACGGATAGAATCATTGCCCATAAAAAATCACGCTCCTATATAAAAAATTTATTTTTGTTGTGATAATTATATCATAGTGGATAATTTCTTTCAATATGCGAAAAATACTAATTTATACATGAATTTTTTGCACAACGGATAATAAAAAACCGCCATGCCGAAATGAGATATTCCGACACAGCAGTATATATTATTAATCAGCCTTCGTAATTTGACCAGCTTCCTGCGGGATACTTATATTTTGTTTTTTCAATGCCTCTGCCTTTTTTAGCTTCCTGTGAAACATCTATCTTATATATCTGACCTGCATTTATATTTGCATTATAAATCAAATCTTCCGTCTGATAGCCGACAACACCTGCTTTTATCTCGTCATCTGTGACACCTGTATCGAATATAAAACCTGTCGGACCTACCGGAACAGCTATTCTGTAAATATCCGTATCACCGATTTTTTCCATTTCGATACCTGGCCATGCTGCACCATACATATCCTGACCTGTTATTTTATTTTTTGAAGCATTTCCCCACCAGTAAGCATATATCTTTTCCCATTTTGTTTCGCTGTTGTCAAAGTAAATATAATTCATTGTTTCTGCTGTTCTCGGGTCATTCGGGTCAATGCTTATTTCAGTCTGTCTTGTTTGAGAATTCTCACCCTTATCCTTGTATTCAACCGGAACTCCGCTTTCAAGTCCCGAAACTTTCTGTGTGAACATTGCTTCGAGGAATTCGGGATATATATTTCTCCAGAACGGTACAAAATGTGCTCCGTCCTCATCTTTGTTGAAAACAAGTTTGTCTTTTGGATAGCCATTTTCTACGAGCCAATTATATGTCGGTACATCACATGAGGCTGTATCTTGTGCATAGCTGCCTGCATAAAAATATATGAAAGGCATTTTTTCATCAAATGTCTTTGTTTTGAAATAATTTTTCCAATTTTCTTCGCTGTACATCCAGAATGATGCAGACAATGCACCGATAGTACCAAACTTATCGGGGTGTTCCATGCCTATATAGAAACTTTCCAGACCCCCGAAGGAACTTCCGCATATAGAGTTATGTGCAGCGTCTGTATATACATTATAATTTTCCTCAACATATTTAACTACATCATTATAAACGAAGTCGGAAAAAGCATTTCCACGTTTGTTGCTGACAAAATCGGGGTCTGCCAATTCGCCCAAATCCGGAATAAGCTCGTCATCTCTTGTTCCGCTGTATTTTTCGTCCTCTGAAATACCGCCGACTGTTTCAATAGCCGCTATAATAGCCTTGTTATCCGTCACTGCCATCATGCTTTCAACGTGTTCGGCAACATTCCAGCACTGTATCTCTCCTGCCACTTCCGTTGAAAGTACCGACTGACCGTCAAGCATATATATCACGGAATATTTCTCCCCGGAATTTTTGTCATAATCTGTGGGAGTCCATATATGAACATTCTTGTCATAGCCGTCAAACTTTAATACCTTTGTTTCATACTTGGGTTTATAGTTTGGTTCTTTTCCCTCAACATAGGGGAGCAATTCACCTGCATTAAGATACCATCCGCTTACAAATTCATTGAAAGCAACGTCCATAGTGTCACCGTCACTTGAAGTAACATGAACCATATTATACGCATTAATATTTCCCTCACATGAATATATAAAGTAATCATCACCCTCACTGACCTTTGTCATAGAAACTTCTTCTGTTTTTTCAGTCGTGGTGTTAAGGAATGTTGCTTTTAACTCTGCATTCTTACCTGCATCTCTTATATAAAATGTATGTGTTTTTGCATTACTCTGTTCACTTACCTGACTTTCTTTGCTTGTCTCATCATTTTTACTTTCCTCAGATTGCTCGCTTGATACACTCTGGATACTCTTTTCATCACTCGGTGTACTCTGTCCTCCATTACTGCCGCTGCACGCTGTAAAAATAGACATACAAATCAGTGACGATAAAATGCTCGCAAAAATTCTTTTTGATTTCATGATATACCTGCTCCCTCCGAATATTTTTTGAAGTATTTCGTTGATATCATTTTACAACAAATATCTGTTTCATTCAAACAATTATCCTTACATAAATTCAAAGGGAATTTTAGTGATTCAACCATGAGTATAATAAAGCAGTATGTCATTAAAAAACGGCATACTGCTTTGTTTATAAATATTTTTTCAGGCAATATCAGATTTTTGCAAGAGCCTGTTCAATATCAGCGATAATATCGTCTACATATTCAATACCTACCGACATTCTTATAAGATTGGGCTTTACGCCACATTCTTCAAGCTGCTTGTCATTCATCTGACGGTGAGTAGTGCTTGCCGGATGCAAAGCACAAGTTCTTGCATCAGCTACATGGATAACAAGTTTTATCATCTCAAGACTGTCCATGAACTGCATAGCCTTTTCCCTGCCGCCCTTGACACCGAATGAAATTACACCGCATGAACCGTTGGGCATATATTTTTGGCAGCGTTCATAATATTTATTGCTTTTAAGTCCGGGGTAATTTACCCATTCTATTTTATCGTTCTTTTCAAGGAATTCAGCTACTTTAAGAGCATTTGAGCAATGTCTTTCCATTCTCAGGAACAGTGTTTCAAGTCCGAGATTCAAGAGAAAAGCATTCTGGGGGCTCTGCTGAGGACCGTAATCTCTCATCATGTGAGTAACAGCCTTTGTTATATAAGCGGCTTTGCCGAATTTTTCGCTGTATATAACTCCGTGATATGATTCGTCAGGCTCTGTAAATGCAGGGTATTTTCCGTTTGTCCAGTCAAAATTACCGCTGTCAACGACAACTCCGCCGAGTGCCACAGCATGACCGTCCATATACTTTGAAGTTGAATGTACTACTATATCTGCACCCCATTCAAAAGGTCTGAAATTAACAGGTGTCGGGAAAGTATTGTCCACGATAAGCGGAACACCGTGTGCATGGGCAAGCTTTGCATACAATTCAACATCCGCAACATCAAGTGACGGATTTGAAACGCTCTCTACAAATACAGCTCTTGTATTGTCCTGAAAAGCAGCATTTATTTCATCTTCGGTTGAATCGGGTGTAACAAATGTAAAGTCTATTCCAAGCTCACGAAGCGACTTGTTGAAAAGATTGAAAGTACCTCCGTAAATGGCACTTGCACAAACAACATGGTCACCTGCATGACAAATATTCGTTATAGATATCATAGAAGCCGACTGACCCGAAGCTGTCAGCATTGCACCGACACCGCCCTCAAGAGCCGCAATTTTAGCTGCAACAGCACTCAATGTCGGATTAGTCAGACGGGTATAGAAAAATCCGTCCTCCTCCAAGTCAAACAGCTTTCCGAGAGTAGCCGCTGAATCATACTTGAAAGTAGTGCTCTGAACTATCGGAATAACCCTTGATTCACCGTTTTTCGGCTCATAGCCTGCCTGTACGCATTTAGTATTAATGTGCATTTCAAAAATCTCCTTTGAATTCATTATAAATATTTATTATATCAGCCGACACCTCTGAGATACTTCTTGAAGCGTCAACGATTTTTACATTTTCACTGTCTTTGAGAAGTCCGAAAACCTCCAAAAATCTCTTTCTTACTTTTTCCTGAACGGACTTTTCTTCGTAAATCTCCCTTTCAAGACGATTTTTCGATATTCTTTCATCAGACGATTTACTGTCTATATCAAGGAAAATACACAAATCAGGCTTTAAAATCTCCTTGCAGTTCAAATTCATATCCATCACCCATTTCAAATCAGCGTCAATACCCTGATATGCGAATGACGAATAATAATATCTGTCACATACAACATCAACGCCTTTTTCAATAAACTGCTTAATGCCATTTATCTTATTGGAATTATGAAATATCCTGTCCGTCAAAAACATTGCCGACAATTCATGGGCATTTCTGTCGGTGAAACCTCCAAGTGCGTCCCTTAAAATACCGCCTGTTACGGAATTAGTCGGTTCAGCGGTCTGATAAACAGTTCTGCCCTGACGTTTCATTTCCTCAACAAGAATATTAATTTGAGTACCCTTACCCGAACCGTCAATGCCCTCGAATACAATAAACTTTCCTTTGTTCATAATCAGTCCCCTATATTATAATATTATTTCAAGAAAATTGCAATATCATTTCAGCGGCTTTTATGCCGTCAACTGCTGCTGAAACTATGCCGCCTGCATAGCCTGCACCCTCTCCGCATGGATACAAGCCTTTAAATGAAACCGACTGCATACTGTCATCTCTCAATATCCTTACAGGTGATGAACTTCTGCTCTCAACTGCCGTTAAAACAGCATCACCGTCCGCAAAACCTTTCAGCCTTTTGTCCATTAAAACAATTCCCTCTCTCAAAGAGTTTGTCATATATTCGGGCAGGCATATATCCAAATTGGTAAGAGTATATCCCGGCTGATAGCTTGGAATGACCGAGCCTGTTTCAATGGATTTCTGTTTTTTCAGGAAATCACATACACGCTGAACGGGTGCATGATAATTTTCACCGCCTGCATGAAATGCCATTTCTTCAAGCCGTCTTTGAAGATGTACACCGGCTAATATATCATCACTTCCAAAATCGTTTGGATTAATGCCGACTAAAAGTGCAGAATTTGCATTGACCTTATCACGGGCAAATTCACTCATACCATTTGTGACAAGTCTGCCATGTTCGCTTGCAGCGGCAACAACACTTCCACCGGGACACATACAGAATGTAAATACACCTCTCCCATTGCTCAAATGTACCGCTAATTTATAATCAGCTGCCGAAAGGTATTTATTATTCCAAAAGCTGCCGTACTGACTTTTATTTATCATCTCCTGCAAATGCTCTATTCTGACACCCATTGCAAACGGCTTTTGCTCCATAGCAATATGTTTATTTTTCAGCATTTCAAAAGTATCTCTTGCACTGTGACCTATTGCAAGAATAACATTATCCGTTTCAAGAGTGAAAGTTTCTCCTTTTCTTTCAAGCACAACTCCGTTTATTTTTCCGTCAGATGATTTTATATCCGTCAATTTAGTTTCAAAGAGATATTCACCGCCAAGTGAAATTATCTTTTTACGGATATTTTTAACGGTCGTTTTAAGCATATCAGTTCCGATATGGGGCTTTGCAAGATAAAGAATTTCCTTTGGAGAACCATTTTCAGCAAACTCCATGAGAACTTTTCTGATACGCTTATCCTTTGTACCCGTGTTCAGTTTGCCGTCAGAAAAAGTTCCTGCACCGCCCTCACCGAACTGTACATTAGAAGTTTCATCAAGCACACCGCCCGACCAAAATTCATTTACATCTCCTGTACGGCTGTCAACGTCACGACCTCTTTCAACGATAATAGGATTCTGACCGCATTGTGCAAGGATAAGAGCCGCAAACATTCCGCATGGACCACTGCCTATAATAACAGGTCTTTTTGACAATTTACCGCACTTTGGCAAGTCATATTTATATTCCCCGACAATAACAGCATTTCTGCATTTTTTAACTATTCTGTTTTCATTGTCCGTTTTTACATCAACAGTGGCTGTGAAATGCACATTTTCTTTTTTTCGTGCATCAACACTTCTCTTATAAAGAGATATATATTTTATATCCGAAACGGGTATATTCAGTTTTTTAGCCACCGCTTTTTTCAGAGCCGTTTCATCATAATCAAGATTCAAAGCAACTTCGTTTATTCTTATCATAATTTCACCTATTTTACAGATTTTCCGACAATCATACCGCTTCCGAATGCAAAATGCAGATTATAACCTCCGCAGTCACCGTCAGCATCAAGCAATTCTCCGCATATATACAGATTTTTCACGTTCTTTGACATCAGTGTATCGGGATATACATATTTTGACGTTATACCGCCTGCACATACCTGTGCATTGCTGTAATCATCACTTTTTGCAGGCGTGAATGTAAAGTTCTTTACTGTATGAGCCAATTTCTTTATATCTCTTTCTGAAAGCTCACGGCATGATTTATCAGCAAATCCGCACGTCTGCACTATCACTTGTGCTAATTTCTTATTCAATGCACCCGTTAATATCTCACTTGCATTTGCAAAAATCTTCCTGCACTTGAACAGATAATCGCACAAATGATTTTCTGAATATTCTTTCATTACATCAACGACTATTTTCGGATTTTTACAATCACTCACAAAGCGTGATATGTCAAATACACATATTCCCGAAATGCCATAGTCTGTGAATTGAATCTCACCGTCACGGGAAATTATTTTTTTCCCGTCCGAAAAGAGAGTTACAGAACCTTTTGCACGGACACCTTTAAGACTTTTGTATTTTTCTTTCGTAAAAACAGGACAAAGTGCAGGCATTAAAGGAGTATGATATATCCCGAAATTCCGTAAAAGTTTATACCCTGTATCATTTGCACCAAGTGACGGTGAAGCCTGCGAGCCTGTTGCAAAGACGATATTTTCGGCTTGTACGGTGATATTTTCGGAAATTATACTGAAAATATCTTTATTTTTCTTTATATTCAGAATCTCAAAGCCACATATTTCGGAAACACCCGATTTTTCACAGTATAAACGCATATTGTCAAGTACAGTTGAAGCCTGATTGCTGTAAGGATAAACTCTGCCGTCATCTTCATCACGGAAAAGAACTCCCATTCTTGCAAAAAATTTCTCACAGTCATTCGGAGAAAATTTTTGAAGAACTGATGTTATAATTTCCGTATCACCGTGATAATGTTCAGGCGAGACATTTCTGTTAGTGATATTACATCTTCCGTTGCCTGTTGCAAGGAGTTTTTTGCCGACTCTCGACTGACGTTCAATAATAACCGTACTGTTTTTGCCGAAACGCTCCGCACAGGTTATTGCACAG
>CACZZB010000078.1 GCA_902785555.1 uncultured Ruminococcus sp. | reverse complement strand
GGCAAATCTGAAAAGAATATTGCTGATTTATTTGATATGCTTGTTGCTTGATATTTTTGTGCATTTCCACAACACATTATTAAATTTGCTCATTTATAGCTTGTAATTTATATTACTCAGTTCCGTTTCTTTCTGTTTAAGCAAGTCGTTTGTATTCTCGATTGATGCCGAAAGTATGTCGGGTGTAAATCGGCTCTCCCCTATCAGAGATTTTCCTATCTCCGCAGACAGTTCCACAACCTGCCTTTTGAGTTTTTCAATCTCTTTCTGAAGTCTGCCCTGCTTTTTCCTGAGTTCGGATATTTCCGCTTTATAGCGTTTTTCAAGTGCTATATCTTTCGGTGTCGATTTGATTTTCGACAAATATGTTTTGAGGATTTCCGTGACAGCCTTGTCTATCTTTTGTGCAACATAAGCACTCTGACCGTCACACTTCCCTCTTTTCATCGCCTTTGCGGTGCAGATGTATCTGTATTCTCTTTTTGAACACACTGTTCCATCTGCTCTCGTATAATTATCCGTATGGCTTGTCGATACCATTTTCTTTCCGCAGTGGGCACAGTAGATATTTCCCGACAGCAAGGTACTCCCCTTTGTTGTTCTTGCAATCTGCTGTTTTTCATCATTTTTCTGTGAACGCTGTTTCAGGATATATTGAGCCTCATCAAAGATATTTTCGTCTATGATTTGCAGTCTTTCAATTTGTTCGGACTCCACACCGCCCGACACTATATATCCGCAGTACAGCCTGTTTTTGAGGATTCTGTTTATTGTGATACATTGGAACGGATTTCCGTTGTGTGTTCTGTAACCGTGCTTATTCAGATAATCCGACATTCTGTATGAACCATATCCCTCTTTCACAGTCATCTCGAACACCATTTTTACAATCTCTGCTTCGGTGTCGTCTACCACAATTTCCATCAATTCTCTGCCCTTTTTGTTGACATTTCCGCTTTTTATCAGCTTATAGCCATACGGTGCAACTCCGCCCGTGAATTGTCCGTCCATTGTCATCTGCTGAAGCCTCGTTTTCACTCGGGTGGAGGTTTTTTGACTTTCACCGTTTGCCTGCCAGAATCTGATGTAATTCATCAGCTTGTCAACATGGCTGTCCATTCTCTGTTCACCCTCATTGACGCTCCACACTTCAATTCCATGCTTGATGAACCATTCGACAACGAACGGGGTTTCATCGTCAATTCTTCCGATTCTGTCGAACATGAATACCAGAAGTACATCAAATTCTTTCTTTTCAGCCGCCACTTTCAAGTCCTGTATGGCATCTCTTTCGCTTGCGGAAATTTTGTAACCCGATACGCCCTTTTCCTGAAATTCTTTCATGATAGTCCAACCGTTTCTTTCGGCAAAGGCTCTGCATGAAGTTTTCTGCATGGGAATATCATCCTTGTCAACCTGACCTTTTGTTGAAACTCTGTACAGGCAGTACACTCTTTTCATCGTATCATCCTCTCAAAAATTTTTTTGCAACCCAACAATACTACAAACTTTCACGAATATCCAGACCATTTTTTCAAAAAGATGAAGAATTTATCTGTGTACTTATCCTCTTTTCAAAAGTGTCAAGCAAACTTTCCAAGACGATATTTTCCTTTTTGGTATTTCGATTTTTTGAAAAATAAACCGTCAACAGACAGTCATTAAAGCCTATCCGAATAACATTTTCGGTATCTATCTCATTTTCAGCCATATATTTCATATCCATATTTTTATCCTCATTTCACTTCAAAGCTGATTTTTACAGCTTTGTCTATTTTTTGCATTGTGTCATCATCGACTTTGCCGATATATCCCAAAAGCCTGCTTTTATCTATCGTTTTGACCTGTTCCAACATTACAATCGATTTTCGTTTCATTTGCGGAACATCGATTTGGATATGTGTCGGCAAATAGTTTTTCTTTTTTCTGCTCGTCACAGCAGCAATGATAGTTGTCGGACTGTAATGATTTCCTTTATCATTCTGCAAAATCACGACAGGTCGTATGCTGCCCTGTTCACTTCCGACAACAGGCGATAAGTCTGCATAATAAATTTCGCCTTTTCTTACTTCGTACATTTAACCTCCGTTTTTATGTATAACATTAGCGGTCAAAGTCATTGACCGCCAATGCCATATTTATTTGTTATACAGTCAGATTATCAAAAATAGTCCTGCGTGATAAGCTACAAAATCAATTCCAACAATCCGACTGTTATCAATCGTTTTACAATTCTGCCGTTATTTATCCACGATCCCCCACGACAAAAGGAACACATCTGACGATTGTCGGCTTATGCAATCTCATTGGAATCCCACCATCACGAGGTTCTCTCGTGTCTGCAGTGTCCAAATCCTGAAGGCATATAAAATGCGTTCGCTTGTGTGGCTTGTCCGTTCCGAACAACAGAAGGAATGTATCAGATGTGCTGTATATTTAATTTTCAAAGTGCAACAGAGAACTTTGAATTTCGTTCTCTGACACTTAAAGGAAAAAATCTTCATTTTGATAACCCTGCGGTCACAAATATTTTTCAAATTCACAAAATTTCATCATTATAAATAAAAAAAGAGGTAAAATTATATGTAATTTCACCTCTTTTTGTAGTCATATACATATTAAATTTTTCAACCCAAAAAACTGTTTATTCGTTTCTACAAAATTACAGCAAAATAAAAAGACATAACAGTTCAAAACTAAAACTGTCACATCTTTTTAGCTTATATGAACCCAAATTCAACTATTCTTTCTGTTTTTTCCTATCTTTTCAATAAAACCCTGATTGATATAAATTTTTTCATTTAATCCACTTGATTTTCTGATTATATTCAAGCATTTCACTGCTAACTGAGTTATATTTTTGTATTCATACTTTTCGCAGTCAAATTCCCTTGAAATAGAAAACAGTTTCCAAATCAAATCCTCCGGAAAAAAGATACACATCTTCGAATAATACTTGTCCAGAAAATCATTTAGAGGCTGTACAGATTCCATTTTATGCTCTTCGCTTTCAGCAACCAAAATGTCTATTAATATCTTACTCACTTCAATATATAATTCTTTGTTCTGTTCGTAAAATCTGTCTTTATTGGCATAATCCCTTTTAATTTGATTTAAGACTATAGGTACAACTACAACAGTCATAATTGCTCCAAAAGCAGAAGCGACAGGTGCTGCTAAGCTATCGGGCATATATGTATATACTAAAAAAAACGGTATAAGTATCATTGCTAATGCCGCTATCAAATAAAACGGCATAATATAATTGATACCATCGCTAATCGTACGCATTATTCTCCTAAAAGTCGGTCTTTTGCCCGAAAAATTTCTCATAAAATACCTCCATCATTAAATACATTTTGTTTATCTATACTTCTTTGGCAATATTATACTGATCCTGATTGTCCTGTATCTCATAAGCCTTGTCAACATATGCGTCAATATCTCTTATGAAATCTTCCCATTTTACGCACAACATATAATTACAATCCCCGTGATAAATATTATGTTCATTATCACATACTTCACGATCGGGGCTTTTTTGATTAAACATATTCTTTCTCATTATCGTAAATATCACGGAAGAATTACTGTTATAAAATGTGCATGACGCTGAACAGCAGTTTCTCTTTGATGTAAAATATTGATATGAACCGTTTCTGTCCGGAATGATAACTGCCATAAGTGCATTCGTTTTGCTTGTTACGGGATTCCCGTTTGAATCTGTCCTCGATACTGCTTTTAATGAATAAGATATTTCTCTTGGAATCCACTGATCTTTTTCTTCTTTATACTGCACCCTCATTCCCTTTGACAGCATTACTATCGTTAAAGTGCTGTCATATATCCTGTTTTTCAATTTTTCCCAGATGGTTTCTTCGGATAACTGCGATAAATCTTCTCCGTCGGATTCACCTTTATAAATATGGTCGGTCTTATCTTCTAACAACTCTTCCAATTTATTGACATAATCCCTGACGGTACACAGCAAATATTTTCCTTTCATACCTATAATATTCTCAACGTCATTATCTGCATATTTATAAGAAACAAATATTTTTTTGCCCATTCAATGTTCCTACATACTTTTTATGCACTCCATTACCGTTCTTGCAGATTTTTTATAATCTATTCCCAATGCAATATCACGGTTGATTACAGATGACACACTATTAAGTTTGTTCCAATCATTATTGATACAACATTCTTTTGCAATTTCAGCAGCACATCCGCCAACAGAACCTATCAAAAATACCGGTATTCCTTTTTTACGGGCAACATCAATTTCTTCCCGGATACCCTCTTTCGATTTATCTCCTTTGATTTTTCCACCCAGACAAATCAGAGCTTTTACACTGTCACGGCTTATCATTTTTTTGCGTAATTCTGTCAAACTTAAAGCAAGGTCACTGTCAACACCCGCAACATTAACAAGTGTACATTTATCGGAAAAGTTCTGTATATCATTTTCACGAATAAATAAATCCGAAATATACATTCTGACCTTGTTCAGATAATTCGGAGTGATTGATTTTGCAGTTTCAAAAATCAATTCCTGAAAAGTCGGGTGTGCACCGAAACACAAATTATAACCCCCTTTAAGAATTTCTCTGACAAAACAAACCAATGCATATGTCAAGGACTGTTTATATATCTCGTCACAGTCGGGGAAAGCTCCCGAAATAACAATATCATCATTCTTTTCCGTTTCACAGCCATTGATATATCGCTGATAAATATGGTAAAAGTCATCATAATTATCCAAAAGCACTCTGTCACTCACCTTACGAGCCAATGTCCTTTTGGACAGTATTACGGCAGAATCAAATTCAAAACTATGATGCTTGTCAAGCTCCGAACTCATTCTTTCAATATCCGACTGTTGTGGATTTCTTCCCAAAAACTGAACCAACTGGCTTATTGTCCTTTGAGGATATGTATATCCCTTGCGAGGATAAGATAAAGAATATATCATATTCGTCCTATCCAAAACAGACATTTTGCCATCAAACAGTTCCGAAGTACACATTAAATCATCATACACATCATTGCCGTTTTCCATCAGCAGCCGAAATGAATGATCCAGAATTTTATCTGCAATCATCTTTCTCTTATCGGATTTCTCAAAATCATCAGCAGAATATTCCAGGTGAGGTTTTTCGGACGGTCTGTATTTCAGACTGTCAATATCTGCATCCCCTACTTTCACCCATAATACAGGTATATTATGGGTTATGGCATAAAATACTTCCTTAAGAACCCAATCCGATTCTGATGCTTTTCTCGTATGGAAAAATACCAAAACATCACTGCCTGCCAAGCCCGAATCAATTATATCCTGAGCCGACTCTCCGATATTTATATTGATTACGTCACGAAATACTTTTTTGTTCGGAGCCAATATTTTGATTGCATCGCATATACCGGCTGTTATTTCCTCACCGTCCAATCTTCTGTGACTTAAAAATAAATCGAAATTATCATGATAAACTGACGGACTACATTTCGAAATCAATTTCCTTGCAAACACTTTTGCGGCAATACCGATAAATTCATCAGACAAATCTCTGCACCTTAACTGTTCATAAACATCAAAGCTCTGCTTGTCCGATATGCTTTTATGAGGTACTCTGTAATCTTTGCTTAATGCAACAGGGTATATTATGCTCTTGTTTTTCAAAGCTGCTTTATAAAACTCTTCATTTTCATTAACATTACCATTTATACAAACAACTATGGATTCGTGATTCAATTCAGAAACGCTTTTTTTATAATTCGCTTTTCCTACAAAATAATTTTCCACACCATATAAATCCAACTGTTCTTTGACGATATGGCAAAATTCTTTTGCTTTCTCTTTCTCGGCTGTATCGGTCATCGAAAACTCATAACTCAATATATATACTTTCATATTGTAATCTCCATTCATCAATAAAAATTACAGAAAATCGTTGCCATTACCACAGTGATCGTTCCCGAAACTGCTATGGAAAGGCTGCTCATCGCACCTTCTATTTCACCAATTTCCATCGCTTTCGCTGTTCCCATTGCATGAGAAGCTGTTCCTATTGCAACACCCTTAGCTATCGGCTCGGTTATTTTAAAGATTTTGCAAATTTTTTCCGCTATTATATTTCCCGTTATTCCGGTCATAATCACTATGGGCACTGTTAAACTAGGAATACCTCCCAATTCTTCCGATACGCCCATTGCCATTGCGGCAGTTATAGATTTGGGTAATACCGTAACATACATCGTATGTGTCCATTGAAACAATAATGCAAACAAAAGAATACTTGTTAAGCAAGCAATCACACCCGATAAAACTCCTATAAATATAGCCAGAATATTTTTCTTTAATCTATGCAACTGTTCATATAATGGAATCGAAAGGCAAACCGTTGCCGGTGTTAATATGTAATATAAACAATCAGCATTTTCATAATAAACATCATAATCAATTTGAAATATCAAAAGAAACAATATCGTAAAAACCGTTGAAAATAGGAGAGGATTAAAGATAATCATGTGTGTCTTTTCCTGCAATATTTTTCCCAAATAATAAGTGCCTAAATTTACAAATACAGCCCAGTAAACCGTATTATTCAGAACATTCATTTTTCTTAGATTCCTTTCGTTTTTTCCATCGAATGATAGCTTGTGATGATAATCCCGTTATTGCTATTGTAATTATGGTCGTTGTTATGGTAATCAAAATAATTTGAAACCAAATATCTTTCAGTTGTTCAAACTGGGACATAATTCCTACTGCTGACGGAATAAACATGATTGGCATAATATCAAGTAAAAATTTCCCTGTTTTTTTTACTTGCTCAAGTTTTAAAATTCCTGAACAAAGTAATATAAACATCAAAATCATACCGTAAATGCTTCCGGGAATAGGTAACGGGATTAAGCAATTAAACAATTCACCCAAAAATGAAACAAAAACAATGATGAGGAACTGTTTTATATATTTCATTTATTCATCACCGAAATGTAATATTTGTCTTATCGATTTCTTTTCTTCTTCGGAAAAACCAACCGTTCTAAAAAAATGTTCAATATCATATACTTCCATCAATTTGATATAGCCAACAGCCATATTTACTTTATCTTTACTTCCATTACCACCATTGTCTTTTGGAAAATTCCAATTCATTAATGCATTTAAAAATTGATCTTTAATATAATTTTTTGGTGATGTATTTTCAGGACGGTTATCCATGGAAAAATAACCATACTTTTCTGATTGAGCAGGAGTATATTTATCATTTTCCACACCCACCAATGTTCTCGACAAATCAATACATTCATCATCAAAATCACGATGATGCAATCTATCAAAAACTTTGCTTAATTCTATACACACTCCTTGATCGGATATTTTCAATGTAGATTTTATTTTTTGTATATTGCTATTATTATGACCAGAACGATTGGTTTGATAAAAGTGTATAAATGCAATCTTTTCATCAACTATAACTAACTCAAAATTAATACTATAATCCGACTTCCTGACATACACTTTCATTATATCATCACTATTACGTAATGCGTAGTAAATATCATTCCACTTTTCAGGAGAATTATTGCATACTATTCTGTCGCAACGATAAACTACTCCCCTATTCTTTTTATTTTTACAATTATCTGAGATTCTATGTGATGCTTCATAAATAGCTCTCATAAACTCATTGTGTGCAGTTTGGACAGGATCATCGGAAATTATATGTACACCACCCGTATGTATGATTGACTCATTGGCAAATCTAGTAGTACGAAGAGAAAATTCTGCTTTGCTGACTGTTTCATACAATGCCTTAAAAGCTTTTTCTTCTCCGTCAATATATTCAGCCATATCTGCCCGCTTAACAATTTCACTTAACTTTGTTTCTAATTCCCTCAAATCTTCATAGCCAGACAATTTTAAATGGAAATTATCCGAAAACATTCCAAAAGGAGAAATATTACTCGATTTGATTTGTCCCACAAATGAATTTTTAAATTTCCTCATTTGTGCAGCATCTATATTTTTATCATCGACAACATATTTTCCTTTGTCTTTAACAATGGTAACTTCGGGAAAAGACAGAACATTTACTTGGTTCCTAATATAGAACGGAAATTGAGAATGTTTATTCTGCTGTGCTATAAGTATCATAGGCTTTTGTGAGGTAATCGCAATAATTCCCAATTCAAACCAAACATTCGGACAATAGCTTCCATCAAAACAATCAATCAGTATAACATAAAAATCTGCTTCTTGAATCATACTGATTATACCTTTTTCTAAAGAAGAATAATTTTTCATATCATGACGCTTAAAGCCTTCAATGTCAAATCCGGATTTTATATCCACTTCATTAGAAAGCGTTATCTTGCATTGCTCAAGTACATAATCGGAATACACCCTGTCCTCTGTATTCTCAGAATTGGTAACAGCCAGAAATACTATTTTTTTCTTTGACATATACATCACCTTTCTTAAAAAATACGATATAATACTTTCACCTATTTTTCTGTTTATCCAAACTCAAATTCTACAGCTTATATAATAACCAAAAATTACCAATTTATCCCTGATAAGTTAAATTTTTGATTATAATTGTACTATAACATATGCCAAAATAAAATGCAACTATTTTTTCACCAAACGGTCGAAAACAGTCGCTGAACGGTCATAAACTGTCAAAAAAACAAAAATTAACGGAATATTACAGAAAATTTCTGCAATATTCCGTTGAACTGTTTACTCGTATATCAACTCTATCAGTGACTTCATCTTTTTAAGTATTCTTACTTTCTTCTTATGTACAGCCGGCTGTGATATGCCAAGTCTTTTGGCAAGTTTATGTTCACTCAGTCCCTCAAATTAAATTGCCCTGATGATCTCCTGATCTTTCTTATCGAGCAGGGCAAGCACTTCAAGAACTTTCTTGATACATTCCTGAATTTCTTTCTGATCGCTTCCGTCCGAAAGATTGACAGCCGTTTTCAGCTTGAAAAATCCGGGTATTTCGGGTACAAGAATTACACCTTTTTTCTTATTACGCTTTGTAACATATTTTTTATGCTCATTGAATTTATGATAACTTTTATAGTTTTCATAGGTCACTTCCATCAAATAATCATTCACAAAAATAAAATATTTTTTGCTGTACTGACGGTCGTGTTCTTTCCTTTGGCAGTGTTCGTCGTTTGTGATTTCCACATATTTATCATTTTCCAGAATAAAAACTTTTTTAGGTGCAGCACTCATTTTTCATTTCTCCAATCGTTTTGTATTTTTTTGCAAAACGATTGAAGGCGGACTTCTGCACTTTATGCTTTTTTTGGGCATAGAAAAAGAGCATAACATTTTTTTAAAGCTGTCATGCCCTATGTAAAAGATATTAACTTTTGCACTCCAAAGCTGCCCCCTATATCAACCATTTAAAAATATGATGTATCATATTTTGGCATAATATAGCATTGTATATATTTATTTTACAGGCAAATTGGAATAAGCGGTGATTTTAGAGGAGTAAACGGCAACATTTTCCTTTACAGCAAAATCCGCCAAACACATTCAGCATTTGACGGATTTTTCATCAGTTTTCTTTATTTAGGCTGTTCAGAAGTTAAGTAAACACATCATCAGTCCACTTATCACTTTTAGCAGTACTGCATACCCCCTAATACAGCACTCCAACTGATTTGCGGACTTAATCCAAACGGGCCAAGCAAGCTGACAGGGTTGCCCTGACAATAAGCAAGCAGTTAAGGCTTGAGCTGTCAGCTGTAACAAAGGTCACACCATTTGTTTACCAAATATAAAATACTAAAAAGAGTTCAAATAAAAGAATTCTTATAATATAAGTTTTAACTATCATCCATTATTTTTCGAACATTATCAATGATTTCACAATCAAATAGTATGTCAATACTTAATACTTTTTTATTATTCACACCTATAGAAACCCAATAATCTTCACTAATTAGATACAGTAGTCTATCATCATACATGATAGTGTTTGTATGGTAAGGCTTTCCTAAAATAGTATAAACCTTATCTACGCTGTCGCCAATAAAAATAGGAAAACCAATATAATCCAAAACCATATTTAATATCTGAAATAAATGTTCATTGGATGTTTCTTCAATAGAAAGGGCAGATAAAGAATTCGAATTATTTTTTTTGAACAATGTAATAAAGGAGCCAATATAATATGCGTATCCCTGCACATCAGCACATTCAAAAGAATCGTTAACCGAATAAACAAAATTATTCTCTGATAATATACTTAACAGGTTTTCTACTCCATATTTATGATTATTCATTTTCTTACCCTACCTTTACCAACTATATCAGTAATACTAACATCACTTTGTATTTTATAGTCCACCAAACTACCTTTAGTCTTTCCTTTATAGAATACAATCTTATCATATACATCGATATCCACATACCTATCTGCTCCTAATGCACCAGTACTCAGTTTTATACCATCAGGGTTATAAGGTTTTACTTTTACAGAAGTCGAACTAATTCCACCTCTTGAATCAAGTGCATTATATGTAAAACCATTTTTCATGAATACTTTATATTCTGATTCCGACATAAATCTTCTAACTACTTTAGGATGTGTAGGTACACCATTTATAGTTGAAGGCTGAATAGTTTCTTGAATTGAAGAAACACTTTGGACATCCCCATTTTTAACACTATCCCAGTAAGCATCATAGCGTGCAGCTTCATCGGGATCCATCAAATCTCTAAAACTAGAGCATGTTAACATAAATATTTACAAATCCGCATGAAAGCTGTATAATAGACGTATGAAACTGACTAAAAAACAATACCGAAAAATAGAGCATTTG
>CACZZB010000077.1 GCA_902785555.1 uncultured Ruminococcus sp. | reverse complement strand
TAGTAAATGTGGCTTAAACTGCATTGAACAACAAAGAAAAACATTTTTTAATAAAAGTTTGAATATATTTTTATATTTTGAATGTTTTTCATAACATAGCGTTGCGAAGTGGTGTCCCCGACTCAACGCTTTTATATTTGAACTTATTTTATAAGCTCTCGGCTGACAGCTTTAAGTTCTGCTGCGGCAGTTTTCGGGTCGGGACTTTTCATTATTGCCGAAACGACACATATTCCCGAAATACCTGTGTTTTGAAGAATATAACAATTATCTTTATTAAGACCGCCTATGGCATTGACGGGTATGCTTACAGCTTTGCAGATATCTTTCAGGGTATCGACTGAGGTAAGAACGGTTTTTACCTTTGTTGTCGTGGGATATATTGCACCCACGCCGAGATAATCCGCACCGTTTTTCTCGGCTTCCAGAGCCTGTTCAACGGTCTTTGTCGTTGCACCTATTATCATGCTGTCACCGACAATTTTTCTCGCCGTGTCTACGGGAATATCACTCTGACCGAGATGAACTCCCTCAGCTTTTACAACCATGGCAACATCAAGTCTGTCATCTATAATAAGCGGAATACCGTATCTCAGTGCTATCTCATGCACACCCTGTGCAAGTCTGATATATTCTCTTGCAGTCCTGTTTTTCTCACGGAGCTGAATGATAGTTACACCGCCTGAAAGAGCCTGCTCAACTCTGCAGAAAAATTCTTTTTCATCATATCCCGTACTGTCTGTGATAAAATACAGACTTGTATCAAATTGTTTCAAGTTTATTTTCCTCCACTCTGATTTTTTCCTGTATATCCCCATCCGAAACAAGTGAAAGTGCATCAAAAAGTGCCGTTGAAAAGCTGCCCATACCCTGATGAACAGAGGATATTTCTCCGCATATACCAAGTACAACACAAGCTGCCGCAGCAGCGGAAAAACCGTCACTGCATGAAAGATAAGCAGCCGCCAATGCTCCCAGCATACAGCCTGTTCCCGTTATCTCTCCAAGACGTGAAGTACCGTTATCGGCAAAAAGGAGTTTTTTGCCGTCAGTCACGATATCCCTTTTGCCGCTTGCGAGGATGACGGAATTATATTTTTTGGCAGAAGATACAGCCGCATTTACAGTTTTTTCTATAGTTGCAGAACTATGGGCATCAACTCCGCTGCTTTTGTAGCCGCTGTCATAAAGTGCACATATCTCTGAATAATTGCCTTTTATGACTGTCGGTGAAAAGTCTTTGATAAGACTGTGAACATATTCCCTTCTGAGAGTTGAACAGGATATACCGACAATATCCAGAATGAAAGGAATATTATTTTGAACTGCGGTCTGTGCCGATATCCTGACAGATTTCATTCGTGCATCTGTAATATTTGCGATATTCAGCATAAGTGCCGATGCAGTTTCGGTTATTTCGGCAGCTTCAAGCGGATGTTCAGCCATGATAGGTCTTGCACCCGTTGAAAGCACTGTATTTGCACACTGATTTATTGATATAGGATTCGTGATACAGTGTATGAGCGGTCGTTTTTCACGGACTTTTTTTCTTATTTCTTTTATATCCCTTTCAGTCATCACAACTCTGCCTTTCCGAATGGATTTATGTATTGTTCTTGTTTGAAACGACCATTCTGCTTTTTACGGTTTTTACAATATAATAGACGATTCCCGCAAGGATAAATGCACCCATTGAAGAAAATGCAATAATATTCCATACGGCAGAACTCATATTGAAAATACTTGTTAGGATACTTATGACAAGATATACGATAACACCAAAAGCTGCAATGGCAGCGGCATTTCCAAAAATACCCGTGTTGTCGTCATATGCTTTTGTATCGAGCATATTCTGGAATTTTTTCAGCAGACCGGAATTTACAAGCTTTTTAAGAAAGACGTATGCGATACTTCCGCCGATAAGTGTACCGCAAATGAATGACGGTACATAGAACAGCCATGTAAGACCTGTCTTTCCCCAGATAAACGTCATCACTGGATAAGATACGACAGCACCTATAAGACCTGTGCCAATGACCTCTCCGAGAACGGCAAATATTATTTTGCCTTTTGAAAGCCTGTAAAAAACACCCGACAGAAATGCACCGAACACTGCACCTGTCAGGGCAAGCGGCGGTATACCCATTACAGTCATTCTGATGATACCGATAATCGTTGCACAGGCAAGAGAATACCACGGTCCCATAAGAACAGAACAGGTTATGTTGATAAAATGAGCCATCGGGCACATTCCTTCAAATCGGAGTATCGGAGAAATAACCACACCGAGTGCGATCATAAATGCCATGACAGACAGCTTAAGGATATTGCTTTTGTGTTTCATAATTGATTCCTTCTTTAAAATAATATAATTACGGATACAAAAAGTATCCGCACGGTCGGAGATCAATTTCTCCCTCTCACGCCGAAACACGGCTTCCCATCGCAAAAAATCAACGAACACAAGGCGCTCCCCTTCTGTTCCGTATAAGCGTTTTCCGATTCCTCCTTTTTGTCTGAGAATAAAACAAGGGACACTCCTTTGCGGAATGTCCCGAAAAAGCTCATTATGTCACTTCCTACGGCGGCATTATCCGCATCAGGTAAAGGGTCGAAGTTCCATCAACTTCCTCTCAGCCTGTTCACAAGCTCCCCTGTTTGCAATAATAATTGTATCACTGCATTGGATTTTTGTCAACTGTCAAATTGCAGCTTTTTAATTTTACTTTTACAAAACTTCCTTTGCAAGTTCTCCGAGTATTTTTATACCCTTTTCAAGCTGTTCATCAGTCGGTGTTGAGAAGTTTATTCTGAAAGAACTGCACTGTTCCTTTTCGTCAGTCAGGAAAGCATTTCCCGGAACAACACATACTTTTCTCAGCACAGCCTGCTTGCAGAAATCAGCCATATCAACACCTTCGGGCAGCTTGCACCATATAAACAGACCGCCCTCTATTCTCTGATAAGTTATCTTATTCGGAACGATATATTTATCAAGCAGTTCCATGCAGAAATTTGCTTTTTTCCTGTATATCTCACGGAGCTTTGCAAGATGTCCGTCAAAGTCGTATTCCGTCATGAATTTATGGGCAACAAGCTGAGACCATATATTTGTATGTACGTCTTCACCCTGCTTGCATACAACCATTTTCTGTACTATCTGTTTCGGAGCAATGACATATCCAAGACGCATACCCGGAGAAAGTATCTTTGAGAATGAGCCTGCATAAGCTACAATGCCGTCCTCATCAAATGATTTTATAGACGGAACATTCTCACCGCTTATACGCAAATCACCATAGGGATTATCTTCAAGTATCATTACATTGTATTTTTTAGCCAGCTCATAAATTTTCTTTCTCTTTTCAAGGCTCGTTGTAACACCGGACGGATTCTGGAAATTAGCGATTATATAAATAAAGCGTACATTTTTTTCGTTTTGGAGAGCCTTTTCAAGTATCTCGATATTCATACCGTCATTTTCAAGAGGAATACCGCACAAACGAGCATTGTATGAACGGAATGAATTGAGAGAGCCTATAAAGCTCGGAGCTTCACATATAACGGTATCGCCCTCATTTACCATAGACTTTGTTATCAAGTCCATTACCTGCTGTGCACCTGATGTTATTATTAAGTCGTCAAAGTCCCTGCCGATATTATGAGTCTTTTTCATATATTCGCCAACAGTGGTTCTGAGAGGTGCATAACCCTCCGTAACACTGTATTGAAGTGCGGCAATGGGATTTTCCTCGAAAATCTTTGCGGAAATTTCTTTTATGGCATCAACGGGAAATGCCTCGGGAGCGGGGTTTCCTGCCGAAAGAGATACAACTGTCGGGTCAGCCGCATATTTGAATATCTCTCTTATGGCAGACGGTTTGAGAGTCTGCACTCTGTCGGAAATTATATATTCCATTATGACATCTTCTTTCTTTTTATTTATTGATAAAGTTATTTTATCACATACACTGACATCTTGCAACAAAAAATTTTATTAAAAAATCTATTGACAATCATATATATGCGGTGATATAATTTTTTTGTAAAAATTGGGGAGCTTGTATTGACAGGCTGAGAGGAAATTATTTAATTTCGACCCTTTGACCTGATACGGATAATGCCGTCGTAGGAAATTATATTCTGATTTTTTCGGGGACACTGTGCGTATTTGCTGTTCCCGTTTTTTTATTTATTTTTTATCAAAGAAAGGAAAATACAAAATCATGGAAAGAAAAACAAACATCAAAAGACTTGTCCTTACGGCTGTAATGATTGCACTTGCAGTTGTACTGAGCATGATCAAAATCTTTAAAATGCCCCTCGGCGGTTCTGTGACACTCCTCTCAATGCTTCCGATAGCACTTATATCCGTTGAATACGGCATAAAATGGGGACTCACAGCTTCATTCGCCTATTCACTTGTACAGATGGGACTCGATATGTCAGAGGTTTTCAGTTGGGGACTTACTCCAATTGCTATTGTCGGTACTATCGCTCTTGACTATATACTCGCATATTCCTCGATAGGCATCTCAGGAATTTTCAGAAAAAAAGGCGTTGTCGGAATATGTATAGGAATAGCCCTTGCACTTGTCCTGAGATTTATATTCCATGTTATTTCAGGTACTATAATATTCGATATATGGATGCCTGAGGAATGGAACAATCCGCTTCTGTATTCAGTCTGCTACAACGGCTTGTATATGCTTCCTGAGCTGGTATTCACCATGATAGGCACAGTTGTTTTATTCAAAATCCCTCAGTTCAACAAGCTCGTTGAAACAAATATGTAATCCAAAATATCCTGTACGAAACAAAATTTTCGTGCAGGATTTATCTTTTTCTCTTGTATTTTCTGACACTTTATAGTATAATTAGCTTGTCGCTTTAAAGTGCTAAATTTTTCAAAAAACGGAGGAATCAACATGAGAAAAAAAGGTGAACTTGTATCTTTCAGACAGGACATTAAAATAGTTGACTGCACATTGCGTGACGGCGGTCTTGTAAATAACTTCTTCTTTACGGATGAATTTGTAAAAGACTTATATAAGGCTAACCTCAAGTCAGGTATTGATTATATGGAGTTCGGTTATAAAGCTGACAGTGACCTGTTCGACAGGGATAAATTCGGCAAATGGAAATTCTGCAATGATGATGATATAAGAGCAATTATCGGTGATAATGATGACGGTCTGAAAATTTCCGTTATGGCTGATGTCGGAAGAACCAATTTCAAGCGTGATATTACAGATAAAGCCAACAGTCCCATTGATATGATAAGAGTTGCAACTTATATACATACTATCCCTGCAGCTCTTGAAATGGTCGAATACTGCAATAAAAAAGGCTATGAAACTACTATCAATATAATGGCAATTTCAAAATCAAACGACAGTGACCTTGATGACGCTTTGGAAATTATCGGTCAGAGCTGTGTCGATACAATCTATATAGTTGACAGCTACGGTTCAATATATCCCGAACAGATGAGAAGATTAGCCGATAAATATATCGAGTGTGCCGAAAAATACAATAAAAAGATAGGCATACACGCCCACAACAACCAACAGCTTGCTTTTGCGAATACTATCGAAACTCTGACAATGGGTGTAAGCTATCTTGACTCGACTATCAACGGTATGGGACGTGGTGCGGGAAACTGCTCAACCGAATTGCTCCTCGGATTCCTCAAAAACCCCAAATATCACCTCACACCTATCCTCACATTCCTTGAAGAACACATCAATAAACTTAAAGACGAGGGTATCGTATGGGGCTATGATATACCCTATATGCTCACAGGGAGAATGAATCAGCATCCGAGAGATGCTATACAATTCATCTCCGACAAAAGAACGGATTATTCTTCATTCTTCCACTATCTCTATGACAAAGACAACTTATGATTAATTAATAATTATTTATTCAAGAAAAAACAAGACACATATTGTACACATCATTAATGTGTACAATATGTGTCTTTGTATTTTTTAATTAACGTATATAAGCAAAATCCTGTACCCAGTATTTTGTACCGCCCTTTTCGTAAAATCCGATACCTATGTGTGTCATGCTCGAATCAAGAATATTTGCCTTATGACCCGATGAATTCATCCATCCGTTCATAACGATTTCAGGAGTTCTGTATCCGTATGCTATATTTTCGGCTGCCGACCAGTAATAAACACCATATTCACTGAATATGCTGAAACAGCTTCTGCCGTCCGGACGTGTGTGTGAAAATTCCTCCGAAATTTCAACAGCTCTCTTTGCGGCAGCTTTCATCAGATTATCATCCTGTTTAAGTGCAGGAAGACCTGCTTTTGCTCTTTCCTCGTTTGTCAGTCTGAAAACCTCAGCTATATATGCTTTTGAAGCATCTTCCGCTACACTTACAGAAAAGAATTTTTTTGCGATAACTCCATTTTCGTCCTTTACTTTAACACATATACTGTAATCTGTCGCTTTGGCAGGATTGACTATTATAGAAGCATTATTTTTGTAGCCCTGTCTGACAGTCCAGTTTTTATCGGACAATTTCTTATACAGTACAGCGTATGTATATTTTCCTACACCGCCCGTTGCAGATGCATTGACTGTCAATTTTTCGCCCTGTATTATGCTTGTCTTTGAAATAGTGGAATTATTCTGAAGTTTCGGATTGACTTTGAGAGTGAAAAATTTTTTTGCGACAGTTCCGCTGCTGTCCTTCACTTTCGCACAAACATCATAATCGGTATCCTTGGCAGGCTTAACGATTATGGCATTATTATCCTTGTAGCCCTGTCTGACAGTCCAGTCTTTCTCTGCTTTTTTCTTGTAAAGCACAGCGTATGTATAACCGCCTTTGCCTCCGCTTGCCTTTGCATTGACTGTCACAGATTCGCCTTTTGATATAAGTGTTGATGAAATGGTGGAATTGTTTGTTAGTTCATTGACAGCCGTAAGCGGTACAACCGACACTTCTGCCGCATTTGCCGTCACAGCACCAATGCACATGATTCCTGCCGTCATTGCAAATGCCATCGTTACGGAAAGAACTTTTCTCAAAAATTTGCCTTTCATATTTCTTGCCCCCGATACAAATTATTTGTTATATTTTATCATATATAATTCAAAAAATCCACTGTTTTCGGGCATATTTTCCATGTCAAATCCTACAAAAATATATTACAGTTTTTTAACACATAAAAAAGCGGAACAAATCACTGCTCCGCTTTTTTCTAAATCCATAATTCATATTGATATTCAATGCTGCTTTCCGTAGAGTTTCTATTGCGTCTGTCGTGCCTTTCAGAAGTTTTCTTCATACCGATTTTCTCCATAAGTTTATAAGACGGAATATTTCGTGAATCACAATGTGCCACAAAATGCCTGATGTTCAAGTTATCCTTCAGATATTCCACCAATGCCCTTACCGCTTCATAAGCAAAGCCGTTTTTCTGATATTTTTTGTTGATTATCCAGCCAAGTTCCCCGAAACCGTCATACAAATCTACATCTACCGCCCCAATATGAATATCATTATATATCACAGCAAATGTCAGATAATTAGGCTTGTCCTTCTGCCACTCCTTATCAACTTTCACAAGAAAATCCACTGTTTCCTCTGCTGTTTCATTGGGCAGATAAAGCATATATCGGGTATTTTCCTTATCCATCGCATATTCATTCACCGTATCAAGATATTGTATTCCCAACGGTTTCAAAACTAATCTTTCTGTTTTTATTTCAATATATTCCATATTTAATCCACCTAAAATTTGCATATAACAACAAATCCTGCCCGAACAGACAGGATTTGTTTAAATATAATCGTTTACTAAATCATTTAAGAGAACCGTCACCGCCCATCAATGCGGTTAGTTCCTCTATGCGTTCAAGCGGAAACGGTGGCTCACAAAGCGGTTTCAATGCAACCGACATCAATTTCATAGGGTTATCGTCTGCTGCTACCCTGTTTGATGACAGCTTTCCGCAGCGTTTGCAGCGATGTATAATTGCCCATTCTCCGCCTTTTCTCACCCATACGCTGACAGGTTCCATAATTCCTCCGCAGTCTGATGCACGGTCACCCGGTTCATCATCTACATGAAGGCTTGAAAGACAGTTTGAACAGTGATTTCTATATTCTGTACCGGCATTTTCCGGTGTCATGAGTCTTCCGCATACCTTGCAGGTAAAACTGTCATTACAGGAATGAGTCTGATAATAATTTTTCTGAAATTTTTTTCTTTTATTTTCTCTGTTCAATGAAAATTCCTCCGATAGCTGAATTTATCAACCTATGGGAGAACATACGAGAGTTTAAGCTTTGCAGTCCTCCCGTAAAACTGCTATCGGCATTATAATAAATGTCAAAAACAACACTCCTTAATTGATTTTATATAACAAAAAATCCCGTCGGTTAAGACAGGATTTATATGAAAGGGTTCGCACCCTGAAAACTGAATAAAGAGAGTAAGCAAAGTATGAACCAAGTTAATACTTGGACAAGCCCTCGACCTATTAGTACTGCCAAGCTGAATACCTCACGGTACTTACACACGCAGCCTATCAACCTTGTAGTCTACAAGGGGTCTTAA
>CACZZB010000076.1 GCA_902785555.1 uncultured Ruminococcus sp. | reverse complement strand
CTTTGCATACATTTCACCTCATAGCTCCTATACTTGCATTTCTATATTAGCATATTACTGGGGATTTGTATACATTTTTTTAATTAAGTTAGTGCATATAGGGGAAAAATACCCCTACGGATGAAGAGAACAAAGCACTCTCATATTATGTGGGAGAATATGATTTTGGAATAAAGTTACCTGTCTCCAAAGTGTTAAGTTTTATTATAAAACCAGAAACAAAGAAATTCTTCATTAACACAAGGAGTTTAAAAGGTAGGTATATGGATGATGACAATGATATTTCAAGGGGAATAATAAGAACCAATATTAGACTGTTTTATTCTGCTGAGAATGTCAAAGCATTAGATGGATTTCTTGAAACCGATGGTAATAATTTATTGTTTATTCAAGTTGATAGAACCATAGAAAATTTTAAACATTCCTTTGAAAAAAAAGAATTATTCACTCAAGAAGAATATCAATTATTTTTTGGATTTACAGAAGATGATGAAAGTAACAGTGTAAAATCTCTTTATGAAGAGGTTAGAGCAGAATTAAAAAATAAAGTAACTTCTTCTGCGGCGGCCGTGGATACACTTGATCTTTTATATACCGACTATAAGAGTGTTATTTCAAGTGCCTATAATGCTATTTGGGTTTCAGATTTTCACAGACAATTTCACTCGATATTATATCAAATTAAGTTATTGATTAAGTCACACAATATTCAAGGTTCGAGTAACGACTCGGATTCGGCGACCATTAAATGGAAGTGGGATGAATTCCAAGACCTTACGAATGCTTTTAAACAGCAGATTTATCATTTGTCTCAATCAAGTCGTATGTTTTTTGAAACTCCAAATTGTCATTTTCGTTCAACTGGACAATATGATTTCCTTATGCATACATATTATGGTATTTCAAAAAAAATTATTGAGGCAATTTATTTGATGCAAGGTGTAGATCCTCAATCCGAACTTGTGCTGCTTATTACGGTAAACACTGTTCCTCAAGTTAAGTCTCAGCTTTATTTTGAATGTGGAAAAACTGATGAAATGCGAACGATAAATATTGATGTACCCAACTCAATAATCTTTGATCCGTATCGTGGAATGGGTTACTTGACGCATGAGCTATTTCATTATTCTGTTCCTGCAAGCCGAACAGAAAGGAATCGTATTATAGGCATTCTTTTTATCGGTAGATATTTCTATGATTCAATACTTACATCTTTGCAGAATATGTTCTTAAGAAGTATAGATAATAATTCTCAACATGAAAAGTATCAAGATATTATATTGAGTTTTTTTGATTCTTTCATTTGGTTTCGTAAACCGCAAAATGTTATAAATAATTTGATAGAGAACACTTTTGGGGTGAAAAGAAAAGATTTGAGTATTGTGTTTGACGATTTAGAAATGGTTGTTCTAAAGTATATTGAGAAAAATTATTCCAATAAAGTTGAGAATTATTTAAGATGCGATAAATGTGCACTTAGTTCTGAGTACCAAAAACAGATTTCGGACTTTTGTCTGTTGTCCAGCTCATCTGAATTATATAGAGAATTGATAAGACACGTTCTATCTTACTTATACACAAGAATGTGTCAACTATTGGATGCTAAACATAACAAGTCAGTTTCAAATTTTGAAAATGATATATCCAAAACGGATAATTTGAAATTTATGGTTGAAAGAATAAAATATATTATGACCAATGAATCGTTTTTTAATTCCTGTCTTGATATGAATAAAAATGAATCCGATACACATGTTTATATTTCAGATTTAATTACGGCAAACTATTTTCATAGAATGAATGATCTTATTTTTACAGCAACTAAAGAAGCTCGAGTTGATATTGCAATGATTTCTTTGAATGGGATGACTCTGGAAGACTATTTGCTTTTTTGTGTTCAATGCTTTGATGATAATCATTTCTTTGGAAACTGCATGGCTGATATGGCAAATGATGAAGTAGTACCGATTCGACTTGCACTAGTTATTGAATATTTCCATTCTCAAGAGAGAAACGGTTGGCATTTAAAGAAAGTATCAAACTCTCAAGGGATAACCATTGGCTATAAATTAGCCGATAATACAAGAAAAACTTTTGAAAAAATGTATATGTGGAATTATAGAGCAAAATACTACAAGGAAATTTCATCATATCATCGAGAAGATAGTTTTCAAAAACTATACGCTAAATGCCAAGAATGGATTGATTATTTTGAGAAGAGTATAAGTAATTTTAGCAAACACTACTCAAAATTCTATGATGAGTTTTGGGGGAAAATTGTTTGTGATTGCGATATTGTTCGAAAAATTGATAGTATTAAAAATGATGATGTCAAAGAAAGACTTTCAGCTATAAAGCAGCAGTTTACTGATGTTCATAATGAATATAAAAATGTTCTTGAAATTTTTTTTGAAGGTGATAGTGGAGATTTAGAATATATTGAAGAATGCTCAGAGCTAAATGTAAAATATCTTGAACAACGTTTTGCACAAGATTTAAAGACAGTAAGTTTATTTCAAACTCAAAAAACTCTCAAAGAACTGCATGATATAAATGATGAAATGAAGGCTTATACTCATCACCCTTGTGATAACGCATTAATAGGTGACCAAACTAATGACGGCAGTTCAGATAATAATACTCGAATTGATACAGAGTTTCATGCGTATTCATTAGATGACTTGAATTTTTATGTCAATCATTGCATAACTTGTTTTAATGAAACTGTAAAGAAATTATCCGAACCGGAAGACGGAAGTGATTCGCAAGAGCTACAAATGCGTAATGCGGATACAGTATGGTTTAGAGGTGAAACGAATCTAAAGTATAGTTTAAATCCTGCTTTGATGAGAGAATATGATGAAAAGAAAGAAAATAAGTATGGCTCTTTGAGTAAATACCATCGTAGTAATTATGAGGAATTCAAATTTAGAGCAGATGGTGCTTCGGAAATGCCAACCGGTGTTAGGTTTACCAAATCTGATTATGTTGCTCTTATGCAGCATTACGAGATATATACTAATTTTCTTGATTGGACTGAGACCTTAATGACTTCTTTATATTTTGGTCTTAAGTATTATTTTCAGTATACAGATGAAGAATTGGAAAAACCTGAAAACAAAAAATATAAAAGAGATGTATGTCTTTATTTATTTCATCCGGGTTTATATAATAGTTTTCGCAGAGATATTTTAAAAAACATTTCTGATAAACTTAGTGGATTACCCAATGCTGTGTTATTAAGCCATTATTTCACAGATGTTTATTCGGACAAAAGTTTTGCTGCGAACCTTATTCCAAACCTTTCTACGAAAGAAAATGAAGAAATATTTGATATGTTTATTTTGGGTGATTCATCGTTTGATCAGTTTTATAGATTGAAAAAGAATGATATTGCTAAGGAGCTAACAGATAATGAATCGTTGAAAGAATTATTCTTACCCATGGCTGTCTGGACTTCAAGACTTAATTCTCGAATTCGTACTCAGAGTGGTTGTTTCGTTGCATTTAATTTGTATTCACCGCAAAATGTACTGACTTCTAATGGTGGGAAACCATATGACTTTATTTCCTTGATGTCAATACAAGACAGACATATCCCTCAAAAAGGTCAAAATACGTCTGATAGAGTTTTTCTATATAAAATTGTTATCGATAAAGATTGTTGCCGTGAAGTTGTAAATTGGCTCAGAGGTATAGGGGTTACTGCTGAAACTGTTTATCCAGAATTGGAACAATTGAAGGGTAGATTTAACTAATAATTTATATTTTTTGAGGATTGGTTAAATTATAAGTCATAGCAAAACAAAAACGAGTATTCAAGAGAATATAGTATTCTCTCAATCTTTTTAACCATTCGATAACCCACACGTATTGTATAAGAAGTTCCACCATGCTAAAAATATACCTTGAACACAAAAAATAAAGTGAAATAGGTTTCAACAAACTCCACTTGATACTATCCTTAACAAGTTGACCGAAATGCTGGCGGTCAATCCTGCCCCACTCCCTTATGATAATATAGGCGATTGTAAAATGCAAAATTAAAAATCGGCTTGAATAGCGGCTTTTTAAGCAAAACACCACTTTGTGTGTTTGAAAGTGGAGAAAAAGTTTCTTTTTGACATATAAAAAATCCAGTTATAATGCGGATTTTTTATATTTTACAATCACCTATTATGATGATAAGATGGTAGAAATAGAGCGTGAACTGGCAAGCGAGATACACGGAGAAGTCTTAAAGCAGATGCAGGGACTGAAAGCCCCCGATGAGCCTGTTTATCATATGACGGAAGATCAGTATTGCATTCAGATGGGTGTCCGCTGTCTGGGAGAATCCTATCCTGCCGCTGCAAAAGATAAAGCAGTGTGGGAACGCTACGAGCGTAACGGCTTTGAGGAATGGAAGGACACGAGGGTGTTGTATAAAAATTTGGAAATGTAAAGAAAACAGCGGCAGAGTATATCACATCCTATAAGAGCTCTATTTTCAGATTTCCGGACACAATTCCTATTATTGCTACTTTATCCATGCAATTACCTCCAATCTACTCCAATTGAAGTTCGTTGGAGTACATTAGAGTCCGTTTCACTTCATTGGAGCCTTTCTATTCGAAGTTTATTTTAGCATGATTTCTTACGCTTAGCATGGTGCGGTATTATTGGGCGGTTAAAGATAATTACCGTATCCCCTCAATCCCCCAGTGTAATATAGAAAAGCGAAACTCCCGTGGCACAAAAGCCATGGGAGTTATTCTAACGCACTCTATAGACTTGTTCAGACCAATTCAGACTTGCTTGCAATAATCCGGCAGCGTGTCAGACCATGGCAACAGGCTGTCCAACTGCTCGTCTGACGGTTCATTCCCCAGCTTAGGAAGTTCTGTCAGAAGATATGACAGGTATCCGAATACATTCAGTCCGTTAAGATTTGCCGATTCAATAATGCTGTAGCATCTTGCACTTGCATCGGCACCTTTGTCAGTATCTGAAAATAACCAATTCTTTCTTCCGATAACGAAAGGCTTGACCGCACGCTCTGCACGGTTGTTGGTAAGCTCTAATTTTTCATCAAGCAGAACATTGTTGAGCTGCGTTTTCTGATGTAGGGAATATGTTATTGCTTTTGCCAGATTTGAACCGCCTGCCGCATAGATGTTTTCGATGTATTCCCAGTATTCATCAAGCAAGGGTTTCAGAATTTCCGGTCTTTTGTGGGCTCGCTGATCTTCGGGCAACTCTTTTAAACCTTCGTCTGCGGCAAATATTTTGCCGATCAGTGCGAGGGCTTTTTCTGCCCGTGTATCTTCGCCCTTAATGCCTTTGGGCAGGCAATCCGTAAACTTGCGTCTGGCATGAGCCCAGCAGCCGACTCTTACAGCATTAACAGCAAAATTGTAAGCCGGATTGCCGTCAGTCTGCAAATATCCTGAGTAGTCTCCGAAAATGTCCTTTACCACCTGCCCGGATTTTGTGGCATGATGAAAGTATAAAGACATTTTATGATCCGAATACTTGCCACTGCAGAACACCCACATCGTTGACCGTGAATCAACAGGCTTGCCGTCACGGTTCAGCACACGAAGGGGTGTTTCATCAGCATGGATGATAAGCTCCTCAAGCAATATTCTATGCATCCGATTCCATAGCTTCTCAAACCACTGCGAGCTTTTGATCACCCAGTTAGCAAGGGTATTGCTGCCGATCTCGGCACCAAGCTCCTTCAGGTACTTTGATTGTCTTGTGAGAGGCATACCAAGCTGGTATTTCTGCTGCATAACATAAGCAACAGTAGCTGGTGTTGCCATGCTGCCCTTCATCACAGAAACGGGTGCGGCGGCCTTGAAAATATTTGTCTGTTCATCATCAGAGCAATGCTCGCACTTATAGACCTTGCGGTAAATATCCACAACATACATCTGTGCCGGAATGATATTCAGCTCACTGCGAACAAATTCCTCACCAATGCAGGTAAGCTCACCGCCGCAGATCTCGCATTCAGCTTTTTCCATATCGCAGACCTGCTTGATATGCTGAAGATTCTCTGTTATCTCCGCTTTGGTGCGTTTCTTCCTTCTTTTATGTGCTGCAATGAAGGTTTCTTTTTCGGGCTCAGGAGCAGATGGGTCAGCTATTGTTTCAGCCTCATTGAAAAGAGTAAGCTGTGCATCATCGAAAAATTTACTCTTCTCGCTTGATCTTCCGAATATCTTCTTTCGGCTGTTGACAAGCATTTCTGTCAGATTGCTTATCTGCAATTCCTGCTTTTCTACTTTGGTTTTTAAATCAGAGACTTCGTTTTGTAATTCCGAGTTTTTGTTTTGGAGGTTGCTGTTTTCAGTCTGTAATGCTCTGATATATGCTGCAATCTCAGGTGAAATATTCTCAGGCATTTTCATATTTTCAGCACCTCCAAAGCAAATTTCCGACACATCTATTATACCATAAATGTGTCGGAAAGTCCACTGTTTATGCGGTTTTTTGAGTGTTTTATTACATGATATCGGGCTTTCTTTTCGACTGCCTTATTGCCTTTGGCTGCTCTATCGAAAGTCCCTGCATCAGCCATGTGTATTGCTCAGATGTTATCTGTTCTGCTTCCGTTTTGTTTCTCGGCCACTGAAATCTGCCGTTATCCAGACGCTTATAAAGCAACAGAAAACCATCACCTTCCCACAGCAATGCTTTTATCCTGTCGTATCTTCGTCCGCAAAACAGAAATACTGCTCCCGAACATACATCAAGCTTAAAATTCTGCTGAACGATACCTGCAAGTCCGTCAATACCCCTGCGAAGATCGGTGTATCCGCACACGATGTAATACGGTCCGCTTATTTCCTTTAACATGATCGCATCCCTCGAAGTATGGCTGTCATCAACTCAACTGATACTGTTGCAGGCAGATCGATATTTATTCCGTTTCCTGTAATATGTATTTTCTCGTCTGACTTTGCCGTATTCATATCTGACAGCATTTCGGTTTTACACTTCATCACAGGTACAATATCATGTTGGTCGGTTTCCTTAAGCATTTCCTCACGGATCACCTTCAGACGATAGTAAAATGTCTTTATCGATAGCCCCTGCATGACACACCAGTCATTTACCTTCATACCGCTCCGCTGATATTCCTCATACATTCGTTTCCAGTTATCATGTCTAACAGTTTGCTTTACCTCCGCTATTTTATCCATTCTGATCAACTCCTTTTCCGGTCTATAGACTTATTCAGACCTGCTTGGAGTTATTTTACCATTTTCAGAATATTTTTAGTAGTCGCTGGTGAATTGAGGGGATACTAATTACCTATACAGTAGAAGTAACTAAATAATATCAGAAAGGCAACTATACGGATTTTTCCGCATAGTTGCCTTTCTGTTTATGTGGGACGGTGTTCCACTTCGTGACGAAAAGTACAAAAATCACCGTCATAATTTCTGACCGTATCTATCGCAAATGTCAGAAATTAAATCAGACAAGTTTAATTCCTAAGGATAAACTTTTTAAGATATACGAAATTAAAGTTTCTTTACCCAAATTAGGGAGTAAGGAATCATCAATTACACTCATGCTCTTGTCACTTGGCAATGACTTAATAAAATGTTCTAATCTTTCCGTTATAGGACTGCAATCTTTGATCTCGTTATACGACAATTTTATCAACTCCGATGAATTCATTTGAAGTATAATCAGTAAAACTTGAACTCTTAGAACAGAGTAATATAACGTATCGTGTGCCTCTTTTGTAATACTATTCAGTTCTTTAATACCAAAAAACAAGTCACTTCTAATACTCTCAAATATAATCAAAAAATTCAAAGTATTAGTAATAGCGGCTATAGATTTTTCAGCCCCCGAATAATGCTCTAAAAGCAACTTTAGTCCTGTATAATCGCAATAACACTCTTCAACAAAATGAAGGAAACGCTCGCTTTTTTCAATCTTATTCATATAGTCATCAAAATTATCAGCAATTTCCTTTAAGAAATAGCCTGACACTTTTGAAAGTACTTCTAATTCAGATGAGTCATCCTTTACGAACTTTTCCATCAGAATACGAGTAGCCACTTTTATCACCTTAACAAACTCATCAGGTATTTTGTTATTAGAATTATCTTTATTATGCGATAAAGATATATGCATCAGTTCATGTCCCATTAAAAAATAAATTTGCCGTGTTGACTGCTCAAGAATATTTTGTGTTTTATCAGTGACAAAAGTATAATCATATAGTCTATACTTTCCCGAAAAGTATAGACTATGAATTAAATCACCACCACAAATTAACTCCTCTGCAAATAATTTATAAAAGAATTTATCCATATTATCAGTATTACTCATATCCATAGCAATATGATTAAATATGTAAAGAGATTCGATTAGACTATTATCGTAAAGAAGATAATGTTCGCTTTTCAATTTAAAAGCATTAAAACTACGCCTTAATGTGTCGCAAAAAATTAATTTAGGCTCTTTTATACCTAAGTCACTGCTACACTCTTTTATAATTTGCTGGATAGTTGTTAGAGCCTGTTTAAAATCTTGTAAAAAGTTCCCGAAAAGAGTATAATAGAAAAAAATATTAAAGAGGGAAAGAAAATGCATAATTATCCAAGCGATA
>CACZZB010000075.1 GCA_902785555.1 uncultured Ruminococcus sp. | reverse complement strand
GGTAATCTCTACCTCTTCAAAGTATTCTGTTATTCCGTTATTTTTCATAACTCCTATTATACCATACTTTCTCCATTTTTCAAAATTGATTTCCGTGTATCTTTTACCCTGAGTAAACAAATTATGAACAGGCTGCATATTTAACACATTCTTATGGTAAAAAATACAATATCCACCGACTGATATTCTCGAAAAGAGTTAAAACGAGGTTTATATTTTCTTTTTATTACTCTATTAGAGAAATATTATGAACATTTATGCGATTTATTAAAAATTTGTTCATAGAAATTTAACTCGTTCCAAAATCCTGATATTTATACATAAGTTCTTGTAATTATCAACAAAGAATATTATAATATGTAATAAACACATAAATAAAACTCACGGCATTGATAGTCTGTATCAATGTCAGAGAAATACATACGAAATCACAAGGAGGAAAAAATCATGAGTACAACAATCAAACTGAACGACGGGATACAGATTCCTGTTGTGGGATTTGGCACATTCCTTATCCCGCCTGACGGCAGTACTTACCAAGCTGTCCGTGAAGCACTGGAAATCGGATACCGCCACATTGATACAGCAACTGCATACTACAATGAAGATGAAGTCGGCAAAGCTGTTCGTGACAGTGGTATTCCCCGTGAGGAAGTTTTCATTACTTCAAAGCTGTGGGTATCGCATTTTGGTTATGAAAGAGCAAAACTTGGTATTGAACGTTCCTTAAAAAAGCTTGGTATGGATTATATGGATCTTTATCTCCTGCATCAGCCTTACGGTGATGTGGCAGGTGCATGGAAGGCACTTGAAGAAGCAAAAGCCGAAGGCAAGATTCGTTCTGTCGGTGTCAGCAACATGACTCCAAAAATATGGAACACCTATATTCCTCAGTTTGCTACAATGCCGAGCGTGAATCAGATAGAGTGTAATCCCTTTGCACAGCAAAAGGCTATCCGCAGTATAATGACTGAGAATGATGTAAAGGTTGAATGTTGGGGACCTCTCGGTCAGGGAAGTAAGGATTTGCTCACAAATGAAACAATCAAGACAATTGGGGAAAAGCATGGCAAAAACATCGGACAGGTAATTTTGCGTTTTGAGGTTCAGGAAGGTATGATTGTGCTGCCGAAATCTACAAATCCGCAGCGTATCAAATCCAATCTTGATATTTTCGATTTTGAATTGTCAGAAGACGAAATGAATGTCATTCGCAGCCTTGATACAGGAAAAACAAAGCATGACCCGGATGCACCCGGTGTCGGTGAATTTCTTATCAATAATTATCCGATAGAAGATTAAAATATAAACATTACAGGAGGATTATCACAATGAAACAGCAGATTAAAACAACAGAAGCCATTTTCCCTATGCCTGTACTTCTCATATCGACTTTCAATGAAGATGGTACAGTAGATGTGATGAATGCCGCATGGGGAACCATGCTTGACCGTGATGTGGTGGCATTGAACCTTACAGAAACACATAAAACCGTTCAGAACATCAAGACAAAAAAGGGCTTTGTTATCCATATAGCAGACGCAAAGCACGTTGTTGAAGCCGATTACTTTGGTGTAGTAAGCGGAAACAAAGAGCCCGATAAGTTTGCAAAAAGCGGTTTGACATTTACGAAATCAGAATTGATTGATGCTCCGATAATCAATGAATTTCCCATAGCTATGGAATGTGAATTTATCGAATACCAGAGTGATGATACAGGTCTGGGAGTTATTGCGAAGGTAGTCAGAACATCCGCAGAAGAAGCCGTAATGAAAGACGGTAAGGTGGATATTGATTCTTTGCAGGCAATTGCCTTTGACCCGTACACACATGGATATTATAAAGTTTGCGGCAGAGTCGGAGACGCTTTTAAGGATGGATTGAAATTAAAATAAACATTACAAGGAGGTCATAACTATGCAAAATTTTGATTACCAGACCCCGACAAGGCTCATTTTCGGCAAGGGTATTATCGAAAAGCTCCCCGAAGTAATGAATCAGTTCGGCAAAAAAATACTGCTCACTTACGGTGGCGGCAGTATAAAGAAAATCGGTCTTTATGACAAGGTGAAAGAATTGCTTGCTGACTTTGAGATTTTTGAGCTTTCGGGTATTCAGCCAAACCCTAAATACGATCCAAGCGTACTTGACGGAGTGAAGATATGCAAGGAAAATAATATAGATGTTATCCTTGCCGTTGGAGGCGGAAGTGTTCTTGACTGTTCAAAGGCAATAGCCACAGGTGCAAAATATGACGGCGATCCGTGGGATCTGATTTCATACAAGGCATTTGCTGAAGATTCTATTCCGATTGTTGACATCATCACTCTCGCAGCAACGGGTAGTGAATACGACTGCGGAGGAGTGATTTCGAGAACGGAAACAAATGATAAAATCGGTTATATGGATTCTCATAACTACCCGATGGTATCTTTCCTTGATCCGACCTATACTTTCACCGTATCGAAAAAGCAGACCGCAGCGGGCTGTGCAGATGCTATGAATCATATTATGGAGCAGTATTTCTGTGAAGATTCAACTTTACTTAATGACGGTTTTATGGAAGCAGGACTGAAAAGCCTGATGGCAAACGCTGTAAAATGTCTTGAAAATCCCCAAGATTACACTGCCAGAGCCGAAATGATGCTGACCTGTACCTATGGCTGCAACGGTATTTACTCACTCGGAAACAGTCAATCGGGATGGCCGTGTCACGGTATCGAACACGCCCTCAGTGCATATTACGACATCACACACGGTGAAGGCTTGGCAATCATTACACCTCGCTGGATGAAACACATTCTTTCTGAAAAAACAGTGAATCGTTTTGTAAAATATGGTGTGAACGTATTCGGAATTGACAGCACACTCGATAAATTTGAAATAGCGAATAAAGCAATTTCCGAAACATACAAATTCTTTGAATCAATAGGTATTCCCATGCACCTTAAAGAAGTCGGCATAGATGAAAGCCGTATCGTTGAAATGGCTCATCACATTGCTGTCAATGAGGGACTTGAAAACGCATGGGTGCCGCTGAACGAGAACGACCTTGTAAAAATCCTGACCGATTCTCTGTAAATAAATAGATAACATATATCACCAAAAACGGCTGTATCCTGTCATTAGGTACAGCCGTTTATCATATATCCGTTTTGCTATTTTCTTTCTTTGATGATACCTTTACTGCAAAAATAGGTAATAAGGAAATATCCACCGTAGATAAGCAGTATGATGATTGAAGTTGCCGCTATGGACTCCGCCATTTTTTCGGTGCCGAATATTTCAAGGAAGTATGTCGCAAATTTCATTCCGAATACTGAATGAACACAGGCGAGTATCAGCGGAAGCAGGAAGAAGATACCTATCTGCCTGAAAAGTGACTTTGAAATATCGCTCTCGTCTGCACCGATTTTACGGAGCATTTCATATCTGTCTATGCTGTCCACACTCTCTGAAAGCTCTTTGAGGGCAAGTATTGCACCACAGGCTATCAGGAACACAAGTCCGATGTACAGACCCATAAATGTTGCTATTGCACCAAGCCCGACCGCACCACTCTGAATGTTCAGCTTTGTACTAAAACCAAAATAGCCGCCTGATCTAAAAAATGACAGATTACTTAGATTCTTCGTCATTTCATGGTAATCATTCTTAACAATCCGCTCGGTTTCTTTTTTACTTTCTTTATCTGCTGTATTGTAATTGCCGATTATGTATTCTCCGTTTGGAATCTGTCCCTCTAAAATACTGTCGGGGACTACGAAGATACCTGCATTGATGTGCTGTGATGAAATACTGATGAAACCATTCTGACACTCTCTGTATTTTGATTTGAGTTTATGCCCATATACAGTAATCTCTCCCTCGCTTTTTAGCACACTGTTACGCACAGCCTTCATAGACTTAAAATCACATAGTAAAATATATTCATCATCATTCATTGATAAAGTTTCTTTACCGTATATTTTCATTAGAGCATTATATTCATTAAGTCCTACAAGCTGTTCACTGTTGTGATAATCAAGAAATTGAAACTGTGACTTCACTTTTTCTGCATTATTTCCGCAAAAGCTCTCAAAAGTAAAATTGCTGTCACCATAGGTGTAAAATCTCGTATATTCTCCGGCGTAAGTCATAATATCCAATCCATTATTTTTACACTCGGTCACAATGTCGAGATTTTCAACAGGCTCATCAAGATTTGCCGAAAGCTCGAAGTCTGCAGGGCAAAGTTCTTGCAGGTTCGCATTCATTGAATTACGCATTGAGAATGCACCCGACAAAGCACATATAGTTACAAACAGCATAAGGCAAATAACCGTCATAGAGAACACCATTGTATTGACCTTACTGCTTACCTGACGAAATGTAAAAGCATTCAGACTGCGGTAATATATGTTCTTCATTGACATGACAATACGCAGAAACATTCCCGAAACCGACCAAAAAATAAAAAATGTAGATACTGAACCCATCGCAATGTATAAAGCCATTTTATTGCTTTTCACTTCACTGTAATTCCAGCCTACCTGATAATATGCATATCCGAGAACTGCTGCTGCAATCAGGAATATGATAATACAGAGCCACGGACTTTTCAGTTTGATCTGTTCCGACTTTTTGCCCGACTGCATAAGGTCTATTAGCTTGAAACGGCTGATTATAACGCTGTTGAATATCATAACAACAAGATACATAATCGCAAAGCAGATAACAGTTTTTCCGATTGCATCACCTGACACCATAAAGCTGTACCGTGTCATGTCTGCTTCAAACAAGGATACCACAAGAGCACTCATAATTTGTGAAAGACCTATTCCAAGCAATAGTCCCACACCGAGAGAACCGAGACCGATAATGACCGTTTCAATCAGGAGTATAGCAGATATTTTTCTTTTGCTCATGCCGAGCATTAGGTACAGTGCAAATTCTCTGTTGCGACGCTTCATAAGAAAACGGCTTGCATAAACAATAAGAAAGCCGAGAACGCCCGCCACGAATACACTCATTGCGGAAATACCCATTTGCAGTATCCGGGCTATCTCTCTTGAATCGCTGTCAATGACTGTCATTGCAACCTGACCGCTTACTGCATTGAAAACATAGAACACTGAAACACCGATAATCAGTGTGAAAAAGTATATTGCATAGTCACGCAGGCTTTTGCGGATATTGCTTAGGGAGAGCTTAAAGAGCATCGCTCATGTCACCTCCCAGAAGTGTTACCACATCAATAATTTTGTCGAAGAATTGCTTACGGTTGTCCGCACCCTTGCTGATCTCATTGAAGATTATTCCGTCTTTGATGAATATTACACGGCTTGCATAGCTTGCTGTAAAGCTGTCGTGTGTTACCATGATGATTGTTGCATTATGCTTTTGATTGAGATAGTTAAAACGCTCCAGCAGCATTTTCGCCGATTTGGAATCAAGTGCACCTGTAGGTTCATCTGCAAGTACTAACTTTGGGTTTGTCACGATAGCACGAGCCGAAGCCACCCTCTGTTTCTGTCCGCCCGACATCTGATAAGGGTATTTTTGCAAGACATCGGTTATGCCGAGCTGTTCGGCAACAGTATTTACCGCCTTGTCTATCTCAGTGGCCGGTATTTTCTGAATGGACAGTGCAAGCGAGATATTCTCGTAAGCTGTCAGCGTGTCAAGCAGATTGAAATCCTGAAAGATAAATCCCAGCTTTTCACGGCGGAACTTATTCAGTTCCTTGCCTTTGAGCGTGGTAATGTCCGTGTTTTCAAGGTAAATATGTCCTGCGGTCACATGGTCAATTGTGGAGATGCAGTTGAGAAGTGTGGTCTTTCCGCTGCCCGATGCACCCATGATTGCAACAAACTCGCCCTGTGCGACCGTGAACGAAATATCGTCAATTGCTTTCGTCAGGCTCGACTTGCTGCCGTAGTATTTTTCAATTTGCTGTATGTTCAGTAGTTCCATTTCAAACAGCTCCTTTCTGTATTCTATCATACAGCATTTTTTCTTTTCCGTCGCTGTTTTAATCTTACGGAACATTACAATTTTGTAATGTTGGCTCATCGCACATCATATATATCATTTTTGCCGAATGTGATGATAATTTCTGTAAACTCACCCCGAACCGACTGCACCGAAACGCTGTGTCCAAGCTTATCGCATAGCTTTTTGACGATATACAGACCCATGCCTGTGGATTTCCTGTGTGTCCGTCCGTTCTCGCCTGTGAAGGATTTTTCAAAGATATATGGCAGATCATTTTCGGGAATACCGCAGCCATTGTCACGGAAGTGCAGCACAGTCTTGTCGGGAAGATTTTCCGCCATAACAGTAATTTCAGTAGCTTCATATTTCATACTGTTCCCCATAAGCTGCCCGAGAATAAAGCCCAGCCATTTACCGTCCGTCATGACGTTCAAATCAAGGTTGTCGGTATGGAGCGTGATATTCCGTTCCTGCAATTCCTCACGGTTTTTGATTGCAATATCAGAAAAGGAACGTTTCAGCAAAATTGGCTTGATGATATAATCTTTTTCGGCATTTCCGCTCCGAGCATAGTAGAGAACGTTTTCTATGTAATCATCTATTTTTTTGAGTTGCTCGGCATATTTGGTGTTACCGTCATTGTGACACATTAACTGTAAACTTGCAACAGGCAGCTTTATCTCATGTACCCAAAGCTCGATATACTCCCGAAACTCCCTGTTTTTTCGGCGATAATCTGCAATATTTTCGCACATAGACTTGTTCGTGTCCTGCAAGACCTCATATAAGATACGTCCGTCCAGAAAATCGGGGCTTTCCACCATTTCGGAGAGCAGATGCTTTTTATCAAGCTCGTTCAGACAGTACAGAAGTTTGTCATAATAGCTCTTTTTGCGGATATATCCCCAGACCTCGGCAGCGATTACCGCAAGCAGAAGTATCAGACTAACGATAATGATTGCCTGAAAAGAAATGCGGAATGCCGCCATAAATATCAGCACAAGCACCCATGAAATACCATAAATGAGGTATGCTGTAAGCCTGTCTTTCAAGAAGTTTGTCAGTTTCATTTCAGCACATACCCCTGTTTCTTGCGTGTTTCAATGGCTTCGGAAAGTCCCAACTCTGCAAGTTTGCCCCTCAATCTGCTGATATTGACAGAAAGAGCATTGTCATTCACGAACTCGTCATTATCCCAAAGAGCCGTCATCAGTTCGTCACGGGTCACGATTTCGCCCTGACGGTCAAGCATAAGCTGTAAAATAATCATTTCATTTTTAGTTAGTATCTGCTCCGAGCCGTTCCGTATCAGACTGCCCTTGACTGTGCTGACCTCGACATCGTGATATTTCTGTGTTGCACCGACCTTTGCAGACCGTTTCAGCACTGCCGAGATGCGAAGAAGCAGAATCGTCGGGTTATACGGCTTGGTGATGTAATCGTCCGCACCATAGCTCATAGACAACACCTCGTCTATCTCATTGGTGCGGCTCGTGAGCATGATAACGGGCGTGTCACTTTGCTTGCGGAAGTCCTGCAAGAGGATTTCGCCGTTTATATTCGGAAGGTTGATGTCAAGCAGTATCAAATCAACATTAGCAGCTTTCATCTGCTCAGATACATTATTATAATCCGTTACACGAATGGGTTCATAGCCTGCATTTTGAAGCAATAAGAATAGCTCATCACGCAATGTTGTTTCGTCTTCTATTATCATGATTTTTTTCATTTCTGTTGCTCCTGTTCCGTAGTGATATTATTATCGTATCATATCTTGGGGAGTAAATCAAGTTTTAGATTTGCAACCTTGACTCCAAAGGAATCAGAATTCCACTACTTTGCCCGTGCTTCGTGCAGGTGATGTTGAACCGCACGGCTGTTGTGCCATATCTGTAATATTCAATATTTTATTAATCAACTGCTTACGATATCCCAATAGATATTTTTTACTTATTGATCAAACTGTCGGACAAAATAGGAACAAAAAAAGCGGCAGAAGAGTTAGGGATACCGGATGGAACGCTGTCCGGTTGGAGAAAAAAGGCAAAGCAGGGAAAAATATATCTCGAAGCAGGAAACAGTACGCCAGAAAGTGCAATGAGCATGGCGGAAGAATTGGAAATGTTCAGGAACAAAAATAAAGAGCTCGAAAAAATGAATAAGTGAAATTGTCAATATTACTTGACATAAAAAAGTTGAATTATTTTTAAAGCTAATAACTCATGTAATACCTGAATCAGTTTTGATTGCAGATTCTGTTTTTTTGAATTTAAATTAAAATGCAGATGATATAATTGACTTTTTGTACGAAATATAATATAATATATTTTGTATTTTAAGTCATATTTGACTGAAAAATGACTTAAACAAGCAGAAAATGACAAATAAGTTTTATTAGGGATTGTTTGATTATGCAAAAATTAACAGCAACTATCGTTGCCTACCAAAATTATAGTGATATACAAAAAACTATTGAATCCATAGAAAAATATACCGATAAAAATATCAGTAAGAAAATATATGTTGTAGATAATGGTGTTGCGGTTTCAGATCCCGACGAATTGAGTTCTTTCATGGATTATATTCAAAAATATGATGATGTTGAATATTATGATATGGGTGAGAATACAGGATTCAGCAAAGGACATAATTATGTATTGCCGTATCTTGACTCAACATATCATGCCATTATTAATCCAGATATATTATTGGAACATGATGCTTTGGGGGGTATTATACATATGCACTAACTTAATAAAAAATATATACAAACACCGAATAATATGCTAATATAGAAATGAGAATATGGCAATTTATGAGGTGAAATGTATGAAAAG
>CACZZB010000074.1 GCA_902785555.1 uncultured Ruminococcus sp. | reverse complement strand
AAAAGTTTTTACACGCTACGATAAGCTCGATTCAATTTTTCTTTCTGTTATCATGTTGGCTATGATTTTTGATGCTCTTTTTATGTGAACACGCTCTAAAACAATTAATGACTGTATCTCAGAAAAAAATATAAATAACTTACAGTTGAAGTGAAAGGCATGAAATATTATGGGACAATCTTTCCAAATAAGTTGTACAAATAAATCATGTAAATACAGTTTCTATTTACGTGAAGGACCAGGCTTTTTTCTGTTTGCACAAACGAAAAAACTTGAAGACAGCATAAAAAATGGAGAAACAGATGCTCCCGAAGACATAAAATCGTTATTACAAGCAGGAAAAAAATTATCATGTGTAACGAGTTATTTATGTTCCAATTGCCAGGAATGGCAGACAGATTCATCTCCTTACATTTTTGAAGCAATTCACGTTTCACCTTATGGAACAATTCGAGAATACAAGATACATTATGTTTACGGAAAACCAAAATGTAAGAAGTGTGGTAAAGAGCTGATTCATATTTTGAACCCCAAATCATCCAAAAATAAATGTCCAAAGTGTGGTCAGGAGAATATGAGAGTCAGTTTTTATGGTTTTTACGATTAAAATAATTTCCCGGATTAAAAAATATACCCATATCTTACAAATCCTGAGAATTTCTGTAGTTATAATTTCTTGACATATATTTAACTATTTTTACTTAAATGGTCATAACATTATCTGCCCAAAGTTCACACTGACTCATTACAGTTGTGACAGCATCGTCCATTCCTTCTGGTGGATAACGATGATTTTTCAGTAGTTTGCGTATCATCATACGCATTTTTGCTCTGGCACTGTCACGTTTCTGCCAGTCTATGGTACGGTTCTTACGCAACGTTTCAGCAAGTTCTTTCGTAATAGCAATTAGTTCTTTATTTTCATAAAAATCTTTGACCACCTGCGGTTTTGTCAATGCATCATAAAAAGCAAGTTCATCTGTTGTCAAGCCAAGTTCATCTCCGGCTTGCTTAGCTGCCTGAATTTGCTTGGCAAGGTTCAGCATTTCTTCAATAACCTGTTCATTTGTTAACATACCATTCAGATAACGATTCATTACGCTTTGCATTATTTCACTGAATTTCTGAGATTTAACAAGATTAGTTTTCTGATAGATATGTACCTGTTCTGCAATCAATCGTTTGAGAAGTTCAACTGCAAGATTTTTCTCTTTCATTTTTGCTATTTCTTCAAGAAATTTTTGGTCAAACAAAGAAAATTCCTGCTCCTTGTCAGAGAATAAATTGATAACCCCATCACTTTTAATACTTTGTTTCAACAGTTCATTAATCTTCTCATTAATATCCTTTAGCGACAGCTTTTTCCCATTCCCCTCATTCATAATACGTATCAACAGAACACGCACTGCTTCAAAAAACGCTGCCTCTACACGTTCCCTTTGTTTGGCAACAGAAGAACACAGGGACAATGCCTGTTTTAATAACAGTGCTTCTTTCCGATACAATTCCCTGTCTTTTTCTCTCGTTATATCCATCAAAAAGTTGACGGCTCCGGCGATTGTCCTGCCGGCAATAATTTCATCACTACCGAAAAAAGCTGTATAATCATATCCATGAAACAAATCTTGACATACAGAAAGCTTTTCAAGGAATTTTGGATAAGCTGTACCTGTAATATCCATATTGCCGTAGTTATTGCGGTCACGGACAGTGTAATCATTCATTGCCTGTTTGAGTGCTGCCGCAATACCGACATAATCAACTACCAAACCTCCCTCTTTGTCACCAAAAACACGGTTGACACGGGCAATCGCCTGCATAAGATTATAATCTGCCATCGGCTTATAAACATACATTGTCGCCAAAGAAGGCACATCAAATCCTGTCAGCCACATATCTACCACAATCGCAATTTTAAGCGAACTGTTATCATCTTTAAATTGCTTCGCTAATTCTTCCTTGTGATGTTTGTTTCTTATAATGCTCTGCCACTCCTCCGGATCCTTATTTGAACCTGTCATCACAACAGCAACTTTTTCCGTCCACGTCGGACGAACTTCAAGAATACGCTTATAGATTTTCATGGCAATGGCTCTCGAATAGGCAACAACCATTGCCTTGCCTGTCAGAAAATTTTCCCGGTGATTTTCGTAATGGTCGAGAATATCATCAACAAGTGATTTTATCGTGTCATCATGACCGAGAATAGCTTCCATCTTCGCCAACTGCCTCTTGCTTTGTTCTATCACATCCGGATCCGCATTGTGTGCCATTATATCATATTCGCTATCAATCAGATGAAGAGTAGGCTCATCTAATTTCAGCTTCATAACACGGCTTTCGTAATAAACAGGACGGGTTGCACCATCTTCAACCGCCTGTGTCATATCGTAAATATCTATGTAATTTCCGAACACTTCACGGGTGTTTCTGTCTTTTGCCGAAATCGGCGTTCCTGTAAAACCTATATACGTCGCATTCGGGAGTGTATCATGAATTATTCGTGCTGTACCAATCACTTTCTTAGCTATAAGCTCTCCATCTTCATTTTTTGTCATTTTAACCTTTTCAGAAAGTCCATATTGTCCTCTGTGGGCTTCATCAGCCATTACAATGATATTTCGCCTGTCGGAAAGGGCTTCACCCGATTCCTCAAACTTCTGCATAGTTGTAAAAATAATGCCGTTGGCTTTCCTGCCGTCAAGGAGTTTTTTGAGATGTTCACGGCTTTGGGCATGGACAGGCTCCTGACGCAGAAAATCTTTGCACTTGGCAAACTGTGCATAAAGCTGGTCGTCAAGGTCGTTGCGGTCTGTGATAACAACGATTGTAGGGCTGTCCAGCTCTGACTGCAACAAATGAGCATAAAATACCATGGACAACGATTTGCCGCTGCCCTGTGTATGCCAGAATACACCGCCCTTTCCGTCTGTAAGGGTGGCTTTTTTCGTGGACTGTACCGCCTTTTTGACCGCAAAATACTGATGATAACCGGACAATATCTTGAACTGCCTGAGCCCATCGTTGGAAAACAAAATGAAATTCTTTAATATATCCAGCAATCTTTCCCTTTGAAAAATCCCCTTGAAAAATGTTTCATACGCAATAAATGATTTATCTTCATATGTTCCGTCAACGGTTTTCCACTGCATAAAACGGTCCTCACCGGAAGTAATCGTGCCGGCTCTGCTGTCGGACATATCGCTGATAACACAAATTTGATTATAAATAAACATTGAGGGGATAGCGTGGGTGTAGTTGCGAATCTGTGTATAAGCTTCGGAAGCGTCCGTTTCGCTTCGGGAAGGTGATTTCAGCTCCATCAGCACAACAGGAAAGCCGTTGAGAAACACAAGCACATCGGGACGTTTTTCTTCATTTTCGATAAAAGTCCACTGATTTGCAACAATCCATGAGTTGTTATCGGGGTTTTGATAATCCACCAAATAGCAAAGTGCAGAACGCTGTTCGCCATTTTGGGTATAGCGTACCTCCACACCGTTTTGCAGATAATCGGTAAAGACAGCATTTTGCTGTGTCAGCTCACCGTTTTCAAAATTCGTCAGCCTGAAAACCGCCTCGTCTATCGCATCATCTGGCAGAGTCGGATTGATACGTTCCAGTGCCGTCCTCACCTCGTCCATATACAAAGGGCATTTATAGTCACGGTTTAAATCGGGTGCATAAACATGACGGTATCCCATTTCTTCCAAAAGCTGTATAATCGCTTTTTCATAGCTTGCTTCATTGTAACTCATTACTCTAACCTCCTCCTTTTACAAAAGCTAAAACAGCAATAATAATAGGTGTAACAGATGTAACCAGTGCTGTTATCGTTGCTATCAAATTATTCAGTCCATCTAATTTATTTGTTGCGTTTTCTAAAACCTCATCAACTTTTTTGGATTTTGATAAAAAATTTTTCAATGCTTTATATATTGCAATTCCGAAATTAATTAAAATATAAGAAATATACGATAATACAAACAAAGAACAAATGGTATAGTAAATTTCCATTAAGAAATTAGCACTTGATATATTTGAAAGATAATAACTGGCACAATTAAAAAATAAAAAAGCTGATATTATAACACATGATATATGAACCAAAAAATAAATCTCAATTTTATTTTTTTTGTTATCGTCAATAAATGGAAACATAACATAAGCAAAACCTAAACAAATACTGCCAATAACGTATCTTTCAAACTCGTTATTCATAGGAATATTGTTTTTTTTATATACAACACACATTGTAACTAACATCAAACCCGTTAAAAATAATCCCGCATTAACACTAAAAAATATCATCTTGGGACTAAACAATTGGGTCAATCTATCTTTAAAATTTTTCCAAATATTCTTTTTTTCTTCATTATTATTCATATTTTCACATTCTCCACATCTATTTCTCCGTTCATCAGTTTTGGCAACAGGGTATCACGCAGGGCGGAAAGATGTTCGTTTTCAATACATATATTCATTATTTGATTGTAAATAGGTGTTACAATCAAATTAAACCTTTTCAAATCATCATCTTTTGGAATAAAAATGGGAAGGTTTCTAAGTTCAGTCAAGCTAATATATTTTTGAGTACTACCTGCTAAATGTTGTTCTATATAATTTCTAACATCTAATGACTTTAGGTAATTCAAAATATAAAATCTTAAATTTTCATTTTGGGAAGTTCTAAATAAACCAACATTTTTTATGGCAAAATCGATATTGTTATCACAAACTAATGAAATCAATCCAACTGTACCAATCATACTAATGAGTATATCACCGTATTTTACCTTACTTCTTTCATTGATTTTTATATAATCTTCAACTGAAATAAGATTTGCTTCTTTTTTATTTAGTGTATATGGCTTCAAATGTTTTGAAGTAATTAAATAATATCCAATTTTTTTTGATTTTGGAGAATCATGCGTACCATCACGAACATCAATTAAACTACTTATAACCACTCCATTCATCATACAATTTGGAAACATATCGTTAAAAATCGCCTGAGCCTGCTGTTCCAAGTTTTCATTTATCCTGTTGTTGAGTTCTATTTTGTCATCAAGGGCAGACAAGATAGAGGAAATTTTTTCCTGTGTCACCAAATCGGGTAACATAACTTTTATAGGCGACAACTCAGATGTAAAAGTAATTTGCGGAAAAGTACCTGACCTCGTTTCTGCTAAATGCTGTAATTTCTCTATTATTTCTCGAGATTTTAATATTGAAAAAAGAAATTGTGGCAAGACAACATTTTTGCGAGGTCTTAATACCATTAGTTTTGTTGAAGCAATATATTTTTCTGTATTTTCAAAATCAATAAAAGCAAATCTTTTGTTCGCAGGACGAATTTCAGAATAGAGAATATCATTTTTCTTAAATGTTTTTTTGAATTGTCCTTTTAAGTTCTTATTTGGAACAGGTTGATGATTAAGTATATTCCCCTCTAAAACATCAGATGTATTTATCAAAATAACTGTTTCATCATTTCTTTTGTATGTATCAGAAATAGTATCGCACAAATCACCTATGGTACATTCTTTCCATTCACTCACAACAATCACTCCTGTTTATTATCTTCATTATCGACTAATCCCAATAGTTGTCTGTGCATTGATGATTTAATCTCCCTGTCCACTGCAAACAAGGGAATATAATTGTGGAAAAACTTTAAATCTTCAACTATTTCAAAATTACTTTTTTGAATATCATTATTTACGAAAGTAACTTTAATATTCATATTTTTTGAATTTATATCGTCCATATATTTTGTTGCTAAATGTGAGCAGAGTATCTTCGCTTTCTGACAATCAATAATATATGCATTTAAAATACTTTCGATTTGTAACATATCACTTACATAACCTGCATATTCCACCTTTGACTTCACTGAATCAAATGTTTTATATATTTCTTTCCAATTATAATTCATATCCAATAGCCTCCAATTTTTCTCTTATCTCATTTTCAAGCTCATGCGATTTTTGGAACATTCCCGAAAGTTCAGCCGTCAGCCTTGCCATTTTTTCCTCGAATGGCTCGCCGTCATCTTCCTGTTCCTCAATGCCCACATAGCGTCCCGGCGTTAAAATATAGTCCTGTTCGGCTATCTGATGCGTTGTTGCAACCGCACAAAAGCCTTTGATTTCTTCAAGAGTGCCTGCCTGAAATGCTTGGAATGTATCGGCTAATTTCTGTATATCGGCATTCGTGAAATCTCTGTGCTTGCGGTCAACCATATAACCCATCTTGCGGGCATCTATAAAGAGCGTTTTGCCTTTCTGTTTTTTGTTTTTGGTGATGAACCACAACGTAACAGGAATGGTAACACTGTAAAAAAGCTGTGTCGGCAGGGCAACGATACCCTCTACCAAGTCGGCATTGATGATATTTTTGCGAATTTCACCCTCACCGCTTGTTTGCGTTGACAATGCACCGTTAGCAAGTACAAGACCGATTTTTCCATTTGGTGCAAGGTGATGTATCATGTGCTGTATCCATGCAAAGTTGGCATTTCCCGCAGGCGGTATGCCGTATTTCCATCGAATGTCATCTTTCAGTTTATCCTGTCCCCAGCTCGAAAGATTAAACGGCGGATTTGCCATGATAAAATCAGCTTTCAGGTTTTTATGTAAGTCGTTGAAAAAAGTATCGGCATGATAAGGTCCGAAATCTGCATCTATCCTACGTATAGCCATATTCATTTTTGCCATTTTCCATGTATCGGGATTGCTTTCCTGTCCATAAACGGAAATATTACCTCTGTTACCGCTATGTGCTTGAATAAATTTCGCACTCTGTACAAACATACCACCACTTCCACAGCAGGGATCATACACACGGCAATTCTCAAATGGATTAAGAATCGCAACAATCATTTTTACGATACTTGATGGAGTATAGAATTCTCCACCCTTTACACCTTCGTATGCAGCAAACTGAGCAATACAATATTCATAGGTTCGACCAAGCAAATCTTTACTGTCTTTGGTGTCAGTCATATCCATATTGGTAAAAAGATCAACCACATCACCAAGTACACGCTTATCAAGATCAGGGCTTGCATAGTTTTTTGGCAAGACATTTTTCAATGTTTTGTTGTCGTCCTCAATAGCTCTCATTGCATCATCAATCACTGTTCCGATTTCAGGAGTATGAGCTGCCGATGCAATCACAGACCAACGAGCCTTTTGGGGCACAAAGAAAATATTTTCCATCAGGTAAGCATCCGGCTCATCTTCAAAGCCATCCCCCTCAGACACAAGCTCATTGTATCGTTTTTCAAATGCACTGGATATATAACGCAGGAAAATTAACCCTACAATAACCTTTCTGTATTCAGCCGCCGGAATATGTCCCCACAAAACACAGGCAGCATCCCAAATCTGTTTTTCAAAGCCAATATTGGCACTATTCTTTTCAGCCATATTATTATTCCTCCCGAAAAATATATACAAAGTAATTTTATCATATTCCACTCAATTATACAAGTTTTACAATAATTATTTCATATCTATGATATACAATAAATTGTACATATTTCAATTTCCTATATCCATTACTTGTAACCCTTGATTTTCTGCCTTTTTCTTGAATTTGGCTGCTCCACCTGTTATCTTGTAAACGTAACAAACCGCAAAATCGGATTTATTTATCATCCAATCATTTCGTTTTGAGATAGCGAAACGCTTTGGAACTGTTTCGAGCCCCTCTGGATATATCGTATCATATCCATAAATTTCTTTTATGCGTCCATTCGGCATATAAGCAAGAACAACTGTATATCTGATCTGCGGATATTGCTTTTTCGGTTCTTTCAAAACTGAATAAACCATACTGTCAAATTGTCCCTGATTGCCAACATAAAAATTTCCTACTTTCTCAGTTACAATCAGTTTTTCTATCACCGATTTCAACTCTGCTCTTATGTTGTGAACAACCTCACGATGTCCAAAGAAACAACACGCTCTATTTTCATCCATATTTTACCACCTATAATAAAAAGTTTTCTGACAATATTATAAAGTAGTGTCATATTAGTGTCAATATGACTGAATACAAAAAGATACCAAAATGGTATCATACTTCAAAAAATAAGTAGGAGGTATGAATATGCCCGTTTTGAAATCACGCTTTACACTTCGACTTGACCTTAACGACCATGCAAAAATCATAAAAATCGCTACTGCCGAAAACCGTTCCATGAACAATATGATTGAAACACTCATCAAGCAAAAAATCAAAGAATATGAACAAGAGAATGGTGAAATCGTACTGACAGATGAAGATCTGTATGTAAAATAAAATCCAATCCGGCTGAATATCACATCAAAATCATGTGAATATTCTGCCGTTTTTTCTTTATCTGAATTTCGCAACGCCACGCTCAAAATCCACCTTTCTCACTTCTCCCTGAAAATTTCAGCCAACCGTCCTCAAAAACGCACACCCAACTTTTCACCAAGTCCCAGCAACCTACTCTCAAACACGTTCACATACCTGTCAAATCCCACAATCAGGCTGAACAACCGCAAAATCTCACTTATTCAAACTAAAATCCCGAAAAATCCCAAATCCGCACCTCTCAAAATCTCCAAAAACTGCAAAATCGCCATTAAAACCTACCCAATGCAGAAATTACCGCATCTTCTCTCTAAAATCCACATTCCTATATATACTACATACTACCATATACAATAACTATTTCTTTTCCTGAAGGTAGAAAAATGGGTATATATATTCAGCCCCCGTTTTAGGGTACTACCCCATATGCACTAACTTAATTTCAAGTTACACATTTGCAAACGAATACCGTTCCTACGTTTTTCAACACAAAAATTCTTAGTAACTGATAGTAGAAAA
>CACZZB010000073.1 GCA_902785555.1 uncultured Ruminococcus sp. | reverse complement strand
TGCTCCCTTGTCATAGCAGTAATGGCTAACCGCTAATCTATTCCCCTTTCGTAATATTTACTCTGCCATCATCGCTTGGCTGTCGCATAGGCTTCGTATATTCTCTGATTTTAACATAAAAGTTTACTTTTGTCAATTTTTCAATAACGGTTTTCACCTCTCTTTCTGTTTAAAAATTATAAAAGTCAACATATTTTTATAGCTTTTTATAAAATCGTTTTAACTGCTAAAACCCTCCTTTTTTCCATACAACTTAATAAATATTATAATTTATTTATTTCTTTTGTCAACAAAAAAATAAAGACGAAAGCCTGTTAAGGCTTTCGTTCATCATAGTTTGTTTATTATAAGCGGTTTGATTGCCTGATATACCTGACTTACCTTTTTACCGTCACTGTATTTTTTCATCATTGCAGCATTAACTTCTGTTTTTGTATTGCAATTCTTTATACATTCAACAGCAAATTTGATATCATCTTCATCATCAAGCAGTTTGCGTACTTTATATTCAAGTTCATCCTGAATCTCATCCTGTGTCATAAGATTCTTGACGATATAAACATCATATCCCTGCTTTTTCCAGTAATCTATAAGACAGTTGAATCCGTTATCCTTTGTAACTATGTAATATGATGCCTTCTTTTTGCAGTTTTCTTTGCTCTGACTTATCGTATATCCCAAAAATGATGCAAGCTGAAAATCCAACGCATTTTTATAACCTACTCTGACTCTCTGTGTACTTATCACTGCCTTTGTATTATTCAGTACCGCATGAAGGTCGAATGACATTTTATCCGCATTTTTACTGTACAATATACATATAGAATCCGTTTTCTTTCGATTTTCGATACCTATAAGTCCGTCGAGCTTGACATTTTCATAATCCACCAAAAAGAAATTTTCTATATTTTTATGAAACATATGCTTATTATTATTTATGATAATATCTGTAATACTGTCTGATTCCGATTTTACTTTTTCCTTTACATCCGCTTTATTTTTATCCGACATGATTTTCTCACACCCTAATTTTTTAATGATAATAATATTATAGTAATTTTTTTTTATAAATTCAATATATTTTATAAAAATTACTATAATAATTATCAATTTTAAAGTACACTAAAACTTGCAGGTGCTATTTCATCAACATATTGTTGATAACAACAAATTAAAATCCAAATCCCAGCTCACATCTATAAAATGTCCAAACATAAATTTTTCATTTGTAATACAGGCACATATCATATTTTCGGACGGTACAAGCACAAAGCTGTCAAAAATCAATTGTGAACACAATTTTTGAAATGAGATATCAAATTGGATTTCAAAAGCATAAGCTACTTTTTCAGTTGCCGACTTTATAAGCCTATCTGCATTTTCAACAGCATATTTCAGCTTTTCAAAATAAATTTCTGTAAAATCATCTTCATTCCCCCATATATAATAGCTTTCGGGTAATGTATAAGGATTTTGAAACCTCTTGTTTCCACCAATTAAAAATTTGACTTTTTCTTTGTCAACATTCATACAATCATCTTTCTTTGATTACTTATTTTTCAAGCCGTTCAAGTATAGCAAATTTGATAGGTGCTATTTCATAGTCCATACGTTCCATGATATGAAAAAGCCCTTGCTGAAAATCAATACGGTTTTGAACATTCTGTTCTTTCATCAATACAAGATACCAATAATATTCACTGTACCACAAATCCTCCAATGTAAACTTATCCGTTTCGGACAAAATATCCTGTTTCATATTTTCCAATATTTCGTACATTTGAACTGACAAAAGTTTATTTGAATCAAAATTCGGTTTCAGAAAATCAGCATCATTTTTATCAAAAAGTGTAAATTCCATTGAATTACCCTTTCATCTTGAAAAACTTTTCGTCAATGACCTCTGTTTCAACACTTCCGCAAGTCGTATCTGCAAGCTGTTTTTGGAACTTAACGAAATTTTCGTGGGAAATGTGGTACTCTATTTCAACTTTATCTGTAAAATCAGTATTATCAATAACTCCGTTATTACTTGGAATAAGCCCCGATATTTTCCCGTATTGATTATAGTCACACTTTAAACGGGCTATATTACAGCTTTCCATTGTAATTATATTCCCCGCTTCAAGGGCAATTTTTGCACCTTTGGTATATGCTCTGACAAGTCCGCCTGCTCCAAGAAGTATCCCTCCGAAATATCTCGTCACTACCACGACTACATCTGTTACACCCGATTTTATTATAACATCAAGAGTCGGCACACCTGCCGTACCGTGAGGCTCTCCGTCATCCGAATATCTCTGTATATTCCCATCTCTCAGAACATACGCATATACATTATGGGTAGCATCCCAATGTTTCTGACGCTTTTCGTTGATAAAATCCAATGCTTCCTGTTCGGTTTTTACAGGCTTTACATATCCTATAAACTTCGACCTTTGTTCGATAAACTCATCACTTGATTCAAATTCCACTGTCTTATAAACCGCCAATATATTCACCAACTTTTTATATATAAGAAAACAGACGGTACATTGACCTATGCACCGCCTTTAAATCTTTAATTAAAAACTTCGGCAATCCAAAAATTATTTCATGCCAAAACGTTTCTTGAACTTGTCAACACGACCGCCTGTATCCACCAATTTCTGTCTTCCTGTGAAGAACGGGTGACACTTTGAGCAAATTTCAACTCTGATGTCTGATTTTGTTGAACCTGTTTCAATAACATTACCGCAAGCACAAGTAATGGTTGTCTGATTATACTTCGGATGAATATTCTCTTTCATTTTAGATTCACCTCTTTCTCCCCTACATAGATAACAAAGGTATTATAACATATCACTTTACAAATTGCAAGAAAAATTTTAAAATTTCCCGAAATAAGTTTTTATCTTGACTTATCACGGGAAAATATTATAATTAAAATTGAAATAATTAAACGGAGTTGTATATATAATGTCTGAATTGAATATCGTACTTGTTGAACCGGAAATTCCGCAAAATACCGGAAATATTGCAAGAACCTGTGCCGTTACAGGTGCAAGACTTCATATAGTAAAACCTATGGGATTTACACCGACCGACAAACATCTTAAAAGAGCAGGGCTTGATTACTGGAATTATCTTGACCTGACATACTACGAAAATCTTGAAGATTTCTTTGAAAAGACCAAGGGTGGTCATTATTACTATTTTTCCAAAAAAGCCAATCACAGATATACCGATATAGAATATCCCGATAAATGCTACATAGTTTTCGGAAAGGAAACAAAAGGCTTGCCCGAAAAACTTTTGTATGACAATCCCGAAACAACCGTAAGGATACCAATGATAGACGGAGCAAGATGTCTTAATCTTTCAAGTGCGGCTGCCGTTGCAGCTTATGAAGTCCTCAGACAATGGGATTTCCCCGAACTGTCAAATGACGGCAGACTTAAAGAATATGATTGGAAAGTGAGGAATGAACCTTGAGAAGTGATGATTTTCTCGACAGATACAAAAAATTGGAAGAAGCCCTCAATATAAAATACGGGCTTGATGAAAAAGCCTTCGGCAGTCCCGTCGTTAAGTTCATCAACGATAAGGAAAGCAGGAATTACAGGGAAAAGCTCGACCTTTGCCGTGAGATAAGGAATTTTCTCTCACACCATGCCGATATAGACGGTGAACCCATCATTGAACCGTCTGAAAGTATAATAAAATTCCTTGATGAAGTGATACAGTATGTTGAAAGACCTCCGCTTGCAATAGGTTTCTGCACGACTTATGAAAATGTACTGAAAACATCTCCTTCACAAAAAGCACAGACCGTCATGAAAAAAATGCAGAGAATGGGATTTTCACATATACCTGTCGTATCCGAAGGCGAATTCATAGGCGTTTTCAGTATAAGTACGGTTTTCAGCTATGCACTGAAATACGGTATCACCGAAGACCTCACCATAGGGGATTTTGATGAATTTCTCCCTCCCGATAAACATGAAAACGAGCGTTTCAAGTTCATGCACAAGGATGTCAGCTTATTTGAAGTAAGGGCGGAATTTGAAAAAAAGCCTTTCAGAAGCAAAAAATTAGCGGTAATATTTCTCACCGACAACGGTACTCCCTACGGTAAAATTGTCGGACTCCTCACCCCATGGGACATTATCAACGCATAATTAATTTTTACAAAAAATTTTTATTGCACCTGAAACAAATTCGGCAGTACCTTTGGCGTGCCTGTCAATGTTGTTTTTAAATCTCTCGTCACAGACATACATTTGTCCCAAGCCTGAAAGAATTTCATTTGTACAGGTGTAAAAATTCTCTGTGATATAGTTCTGTAACTTCTTTACAAGATTTTGAACATCATTATCAGACGGTGAAAAGCCATTTTTCATGTGATTTGAAAATTCTCCGAAAATACTGTCAAAATCTTCATACACATTATTCAGGATATCCTTTGATTTAGCCTGATATTCTTTATATGCCGAGGTATTTCCCCAACGTTCTTTTACCTCGTCTTTAAAATCATTCTTTGCGTTTTCAAATTGTGTGTTGTCGAATATATCCATTTTAATTTCTCCTTTCTGTTCGATAGCTTCAAGGGCTGAAATGATTTTTTCAAGCCTCTGTTTTTTGAGTGTCAGAAGATATTTCTGTTCCCTGATAATGTCCTGTTTACTGTAATTTTCATACGAAAGTATTTCGGAAATATTTTTCAGCGAAAAATCAAGTTCACGGTAAAATAAAATTTCCTGCATACGTTCAAGGGATTTTTCATCATAGAATCTGTAACCGTTGCTTGTTTCAATAAAAGATGGTTTCAGCAAGCCTATTTTATCGTAATAATGCAGAGTTCTGACCGTCACACCCGTTAATTTTGCAAAATCCTTTATAAGCATTTTCAAATTTCTCACCCCTTGAAACAAGTATAAACCATGACGCAAGGTCAATGTCAATATATTTTTATAAAAAATTCAAAGCCCGTATACAGATTTTTTCTGCATACAGGCTGTTGTTTTTTAAATCAAGTTTTTTATTTATTACTGCTATCCGCTAAAACAGGAATGGTATAAGGTATTTTGCTTTATAGCTATTTACTTTTGAAATTTTTTGTAATATAATTTTGTTATCACTCATAAATGAAAGGATAAATGAAAAATGAATATCAGAGAAGAATCACTCCAGAAGCACTATGAATGGAAAGGCAAGATTGAGGTAATATCAAGAGCTCCCATCACGGATTCAAAAGAGCTTTCACTTGCATATACTCCGGGTGTTGCAGAACCCTGTCTTGAGATTCAGAAAGATTATGACAAGTCTTTTCAGCTCACAAGAAGAAATAATCTTGTTGCCGTTATAACCGACGGCACAGCCGTACTCGGTCTCGGAGATATAGGACCCGAAGCCGGTATGCCTGTCATGGAAGGCAAATGTGCTTTGTTCAAGGAATTCGGTGATGTAGATGCTTTTCCTCTTTGCATACGTTCAAAAGATGTTGATGAGATAGTTCGCACAGTTTATTTGATTTCGGGAAGTTTCGGCGGTATCAATCTTGAAGATATAGCTGCTCCGAGATGTTTTGAGATTGAAAGAAAGCTCAAGGAAATATGCGATATCCCCGTATTCCATGATGACCAGCACGGTACTGCCGTTATAGTTGCCGCTGCTATGCTCAACGCCTTGAAAATAGTCAAAAAAGATATCAAAGATATAAAAGTAGTCGTAAACGGTGCAGGCTCGGCAGGTATCGCAATTACAAAACATATAATGAATATCGGTGTAAAAAATGTAATACTTTGCGACAGCAAGGGTATTATATGTGAGGGTGATGCCCGTCTTAATGCCGAAAAGGCTGAAATGGCTAAAATAACCAACCTTGAACACATCATGGGAACTCTTGCAGATGCTATGAAAAATACAGATGTATTCATAGGCGTATCTGCTCCGAATATCGTCAGTGAAGATATGGTAAGGTCAATGAATAAAGACGCTATTGTATTCGCAATGTCCAATCCTACTCCCGAGATAATGCCCGACCTTGCAAAAAATGCCGGTGCAAGAGTTATCGGAACAGGTCGTTCAGACTTCCCGAATCAGATAAATAATGTGCTTGCATTCCCGGGAATTTTCAGAGGTGCATTGGACTGCCGTGCAAGAGAGATAAACGAAGAAATGAAGATTGCCGCATCTTATGCCATTGCATCACTTGTTGATGAAAGCGAACTCTGTGAAGAATATATCCTCCCGAAAGCCTTTGATAAGCGTGTAGGAAAGACTGTTGCGGCAGCCGTCATTGAAGCTGCAAGAAAAACAGGCTGTGCAAGACAATAATACAGAGGATGATATATGGTGGTATCAGACAAATTTCAAAAAATAAAAACCGATTTGGAAGACTTTGAACATAAATTAAAAAGTTCTGCATTAACTGCTCCGAACACGCTTTATATTTTTGGTTTTATTATTTACTATATACATAAAATGATGATGACGACCATGACTCCATGGACGATATATCTCAGAAATACTTTACCGTTTCTGGAATTTACTATAATTTTTTCGTTATTATTAAAAATATTTCTTCATGACAGAGAAGACAGTAAATTTCCGAAATTAATTTTCACTGCTTTTGCATCTCTTGTATTATCTGTATTCTTTCTTTCCTATGGCTCCGTCAACACACTTGCAATATGTATGTATATACTGTTCATAGTTGCCGCCGATAATGTCGATTTTAAAAAAGTATGTCTGGCGGTATTTGTAACAAGCATGATAGTAATATCATTCGTGACTTGTTTCTCACAATTCGGAAGAATAACCGACCTTATTATTTTTTACCGTATTCCCCGCCATTCATTCGGATTTATCTATCCGACAGATTATGCCGCACACTGGCTCTTTGCATTCCTTGCTTATTTTTATTTCAGAGAAGGAATATTCAAGTGGTATGACTATCCGATAATAATGATATCGGCATTGTTTTTGCTATTCTTCTGTGAGGCAAAGACGTCATTCATTATGATTTTATTCATATTGTTCTTATCAATTTTATTCCGAACAAAATGGCTGTATAAATTATTCGACAAAATAAAGATATTTTTCATAGCCTCACCTGTGATAATGGCTTTTTTCTCGATATTATCTACGCTCATATTCGGCTCATATCTTTCATCAAAAGGCTTTATTGATGAAAACAGCATTAATTCACAGACTTACTACGGGTATGAAAATGATATCAAGGTACGGCTTTCATCTTAAAGGAAATTATATTTTGGAAGAAGGCTTCGGAGGTTCTACCGGTCCCATTACAGATTATACTTTTATAGATAATTCCTATCTTAAAATAGCTCTGCGTTACGGCTTGATAATGTTTGCGATAATACTGTTATATCTTACATTTTTAATGCTCAGGTGTATCAGGAAAAAAGATTATGTCATGCTTGCGATAATGGTGATAGTCCTCATAGACTGTGTTTTGGAACATCATCTTATAGACTTTTCATATAATATATTCTTCTTTACGGCATTTGTTCAATTATGCAGCCATAATGAAAAACCGAAAGAAAACACCAAACCCAAAACCTTGAATCGTATTAAATGACATCAAAAAAATTTTATAAGGAGGCTTTTACTTATGATAAATTTAATATCCGTTTTTGCAGATACAGAAAAAATTTATAAAAACAGTCCTCAGCTTCAAAGTGCTGTTGAAAATACCATCAAAAATCAGTATATAATTTCAGACAACTCTCAGATAAAGCCTTTGTCCGAAAATCACAGATTCACAGAACCTGCAAAAATATTCGTTTCGATGAAAAGAAGCTTTCAGGCTGCACAGAATTATAAAGAGCAGAAAGTCTGTGTCTTGAACTTTGCATCAGCAAGACACCCGGGCGGTGGTGTAAAGACAGGTGCATCTGCACAAGAAGAATGTCTTTGCCGCTGCAGTACACTGTATTTTGCGATAAGTGAACAGAATACTTTGAAAAACTTTCATGAAAAACATGACTTTATGATAAGAAACGGTCAAATGGATCTGACCTACAATGATGACTGCATATACTCTCCCGAAATTGTCGTTTTCAAATCGGATGACGGAGCATATAAATATCTTCCCGAAGATGAACAATACAAAGTTGACGTTATCACTTGTGCCGCTCCAAATCTCAACAGATTATACACAGGAATTACGGAAAGTGAACTGAGAGAAATTCATCAAAAACGTGCAAGAAGAATCCTTGATACAGCCAAATCCGAAAATGAAGATGTTCTGATATTGGGTGCTTTCGGGTGCGGTGCTTTCAGAAATCCTCCCGAAATTGTCGCTGAAGTATGGGCAGACGTTCTAAAAGACTATCTTTTTGACTTCAAAACGATAGAGTTTGCAGTCGTTTCAAAACCCGCAAAGCCAAGCAAAAATTATTTAGCTTTTAAAGAAATAATTGATTTGACTTTTGGCTGAATTTATAATATAATAAAATTCGGAGTGAGATAAACAGCTGCGAGTGTGAGCCGAAAGGCTGCATTTGAGGAAAGTCCGGGCTCCACAGGGCAAGGATAACGGTTAACGACCGCCGAGGGCGACCTCAGGGAAAGTGCAACAGAGATATACCGCCTGTATCCGTACAGGTAAGGGTGGAAAGGCGAGGTAAGAGCTCACCGGTCTTACAGGTAACTGTTTGACCCTGTAAACCCTATCCGGAGCAACACCGCAATAAAGCATCAACATCTGCCCGATGGCTTTGAATAGGTGGCATTGAGCAGTGCCGGCAACGGGCTGCCAAGATAGATGGCTGTTCACGACAGAACCCGGCTTATCGTTTCACTCCTTTATTAAAAAATACACAGGCTTTGACTTCGTTCAAAGTCTGTTTTTTTTTTATTTATATACTTTTTAATGTAATGATGATATAATTCTATTAACAAAATATCTGTCAAGGAGGCTTTTTATATGGCTAAAAAACAAACTCAATGGGAAACGGTCAAACAGAATATCAAAGGAATAAGGTCGGAAATAATCATAATGAATGCTTCCATGATAATCCTTGGAATACTTATGATATGCTTTCCCGACAAAATCAACGGACTTATATGTCAGGGCATAGGTGCTGTATTATGCGTATGGGGAATAATCAGAATAGTAAAATATTTCATGGCAAGAGCCGAAAGTGCTTTCGGTTCATTCGGGCTTGTTCAGGGCGGTGCCATGCTCGGTTTTGGAATATTTTTGCTTGCAACACCCGAATTCTTCGTAAGCATTATAGATGTGACACTGGCTATTGTTTTGATAGTATCTGCCGTGATAAAGATCCAGTATGCTTTTGATTTTCTCAAGATGAATTCTTCAAGATGGTGGATACAGCTTTTGGGAGCTGTCATCATGGCTGCTTTCGGAATACTTGCAATGACAAAGCCCTTCGGCATCGCAAACATTGTAATGATATTTATCGGCTGCGGACTTATTTTCAGTGGTATATGGGATCTTGTTTCAATTAACGGTGTCGAAAAGAAAGTCAAAGAAAAAAGCAGAATAGTTGATACAACTGCTGATGATGAATAAACAAAAATCTCCCCCATTTTTTAATGAGGGAGATAATTTTTTTCTCATTTTTTAAGTTCTTTGATAACGACACCCTTTAATTTCGGAACACATTCCACAGGTATGTTTCCCTGCCTTTTTGTCAGTTCTTCGTAAAATACATAGAGCGTCTGAACACCGTTTTCAAGGATGTAATAATGTCTTATATACGGTATCATCAAGGAAAGCAGTGCAATCAAAAGTATAAGCATAGAAATCTGCGGATAAAAAAGCAATACCATAAATACCGCCATAGTCATCAGTGCAAATAATATCGTGACCAAAAGATGTATAAGCCTTTCATGCTGCCAAAAGCCTATTTCCGTAAGAAGTTCTTTTTTGAGTTCTCCGATATTTTCTATATCTTCACCGCTTTCAAGCAGCTTTTGCAATGCGACTATATATTCTTTAAGCTTCCTGCCCATGACCTCTCAACTCCGCTCACGCCTTTATTATTCTTTCCATAACATAATCTTCGCATACAAAGCCTCTGCCTATGTTTACATTAACGGGCTTTATTCTCTTGAATCCGAGATGTTCATAAACATTTATGGCAAAGTTGTTCTTTCTTTCAACATTCAGACGAATTTTATTTATATGCTCAAATCCATTTTCGGGAGATAAAAATATTGCTTCAAGATGTGCGATGGTTTTTCTTGCAAGTCCCTGTCGGCGGTACTCGGCTTTTATGTACAATCTTGATAAAAATACATGGTCATCTTTGACTATATAGCACATATATCCTGCAAGTTCACCGTCAGCCAAAAGCATATAATATATGTATCCGCTTGATATTTGAGCTTTAAGAGCCTCTCTCGACTGGAATTTCTCAAGCATATAGTCTATCTGTTCTTCAGAAAATATATCCTTATAATAATTATGCCAAACATGATTGGCAGCTTCTTCGACTTCAAGTATCTGTTTTTCTGTTGCTACGGGCATTACATCAAATCTCATAACAACTGTCCTCCGTTCCTGTTATTTTTCAGCGGCGTTCTATCCTCTCTGTCTTTACATATTTATCGACAAGTACATCTTCACTGTCGGTCAATTCAAGCGGAGCTTTTCTCGTATACTGATAGGGCTCTGTCCTGCCGTTGAATTTATATCCGTGGTATACAAAAATCACGGCAACTATCGAGCCTACAATACTTACAACAAGTGATGTTCCTATTGTTCTGCCCCAGTCGGTGTTTCCTGAACGTGATGCGGTATTATAATGACCGTCATCATAGTAATCATCATAATAATCGTTATAAGCCATCTGTTCAGCCGATATATTTGTGTCCTGTTCTTCGTATACGGCACTCACCGACATTGCACCGAACATCATTGCAAATGCAAGAAGCATTACAGCCGATAATCTTAAAAGAAAGCTTTTTGTCTTTTTCATATCAGAAATATCCTCCCAACAGTATGCCTATTATCATCAGAGCGATAAATACACCTATGCCGAACAGTGACAGCTTTCCCTTGTCACAAGGAAGTTCACCGTAAGTTTTTCCCGTCTGACCGTTCATGGCATAAATAAAATTCTTTCCTTCATAGCTGAATGTCATCATCCATACAGGCATCAAAGCATATTTCCACGATTCATTCAGAGTATTCAAATGAATATCATCTATTTCATAGCTGTCATAATTCGACATCGTTTCACCGTATATTTTCTTGGCATATCCAAGAAGTTCACTGTCAACGGAACTCTGAACGGCATCTCTTTCACTGTCACGCTTTTCAGCTAAAAATCCCGACAGATATGCCATCGTAAACTGCTTCATTTCATTGTCATCATACGGATTTACGTATTTCATCATATTATGGTCTTCTTTTGCAAGAGCCGAGTGAGGATAATTATTAAAATTTATCCTGCCCGCACGCCTTACTTTATAGACACTCGTTTCGGTATAGCGTGTATCTCCCTGAGTCCATCGGCGGACATTTTTTGCCGTTGCATGGACTGTTCCGTCTTTCAAAGAATCGACCATCCAATACGGATAATATACTCCCTTTATCATATCAAGCTCGGCATTCTTCAAAAATTTCTTCGGCAGGAATTTCTTTCTTCCGCACATATCAAAAAATTTCTTTTTGGCATCTTCTTCCGATATCTTGAAAGGTATCACCAAATCGGGCTTGAATTTACCCGTAAGCCTGTTTGTAAGCACAACAGGACTGTGACAGTATATACAAAATGTTGCCGCTGTGGTTTTTTCAGCCATTATTTCTGCACCGCAGTTCTGACATGAATATATCACGGTATTTTCCGAAAATTCATCTGCACCTTCTTCTTTCGGCACTTCAGGCTCATCCACTGCATCTTTTTTGAGGTCATCATCCAATTCACCGAAATGTGCTTTCAGTTCTGCCTCGGTAAAATCGCTCCTGCAATACTCACACGCAAATTTCAGTTTAGCCGGGTCATACTGTAAAGGTCCTCCGCAGTTTATACACTTATAAGCAATGGTCTCCATTATATAAAAATCCCCCTATACTGACCAGACCTGTTTAAGTGTTGTATTCTCTTAAACAGGTCTGTATAATTTTCGTCAGATTTTCATTTCATCAAAGAGTTTCGACCGACAACAGCTTCACTCTCCACTCTCCAAACTCCACTCTTTCAAGGGCGTTTGTTACCACATTCCGCACAGAATCTTCCTGTATTCACTGCACCGCAGGAACAAGTCCATGTATCGCTTTCGGGCTTCTTTGCACCACATTCAGCACAGAATTTGCCTGTATTCGTTGCACCGCAGATACATTTCCATGAACCTGCCGGCTCAGGCTTCTTTGCACCGCACTCGGCACAGAATTTGCCTGTATTGCCCTTATGTCCGCATGAACAGTTCCAACCGCCTGCATTAGCCTGTGCTGCTGCCTGTTGTTGCTGCATCTGCATTTGCTGCATATTTACATTTGAGGCATTGTTCATAAAGTTGCCTGCTGCTCCCATGCCCATATTGATTCCCATGAAAGCATTTGCTGCACCGTTGGGATTTGAGCCTGCCGCTTCGATTCCTCTTGCAATAGAGGTCTGTACAAATGTTTCCCTCATGCCGGGGTCATTATATATAACTGTTTCATTTCTTTTCTGAAGAAGCTTCTTTGTATCGTCATCATAAGTAATGCTTGAAATACCGACATTTACAATTTCGATACCTCTGCTTTCATTCCATACCGGATCAAGGGCAGTTCTCATATACTGTGAAAGTTTGCCTGTCTGTGTAGGTATTCTTGAAAGCTGTATGCCGTCAACGGACATATTGCTGAGAGCCTCGCCCAATGCACCGAGATACTCTGACATGAATGTATCATTGAGGAAATCCTCAACATCAAGAACTGCACCTTCCATAACACACTCATGCGGGATAACTTCATTAAAGAATTTCCACGGGTCGGTAATTTTGATTGAGAAAGTACCGAAAGCCCTTACTGCAACATCTATCTGATATTTTTCATCAAAGAAAGGTACGGGAGTCCTTGTACCGAATTTTATGCCTTCCATTGCACGCAGATTTATGTAGATAACTCTCTGCTCTTTGTACTGATTTCCTCCGAACTTTATTCTGTCCCATACATCGGAAAAAGACTTTTTGAATTCACCGTTGAAGAATGACGGTGCAGATGAATTTGAAACTGTATAGTAGCCGGGTTCTGCAGAATAGTCAACAACCTTTCCGCCGTCAACAACACACATAAGCTGATTTGCATCAACATAAATTTTTGAGCCGTTTGAGATAACATTGTTTGCACGCTTTGTATTGGTATTTCTGCCTGAACCGTCATCCGCAAACACACCCGGACAAACTGCCGTTCTCGGTCCCATATGATACGGACGGTATGCGTCAAGATAAGAATCCGCCAATGCTCCGCCTGCCGAATTGATAGCTGCTCTGATAATACCCATTTAAACCATCTCCTATTATAATTTTTTAATATGTACACAAAAAATGTACAAATATTTTTCAATGTAAAGAAAATAGTATTTCTTTGATATTATTATACTCTATTACCGCTGATTTTGCAATAGTAATATTTTTTCTGACAAATTTTTGCCGGCTGTCCGATTTTAACAGACAGCCGGTAATTTTATCCTTTTATATCAACATCAGCAGTTATGATAAATCCTTGCACATTATCACCCGATATTTTATAATTGCCGTTTTTGGGAACGGGTACTTCCGTTTCGGAATCCTCATTTGCAGGAACATAATATACATACCATTTATTTTCGCCGCCTCCGTCTATCAAAAGAGGAGAATTTATATCATGTTTCCTGACAGCATCAATATATTCTTCAAGTGTTATCTCATTTTGCATGATATAAAAAGCCGCAGGAAAATCAACATATCTGAAATGCCACGGTTCAGGACTGTAACCTGTTATTTCTTCCTTGCCGACAGGATATCTGAGTATAAAGCCGTATTTGTAACTGTTTTTATTTATCCACTCATATATATCTGTTCCGTCATATTTTATGCTTCCCTGTTCACTGTCATTATCAAGCGTGAAATCAAGGACAAGACCTGTCTGATGTTCACTGTATCCGGGACGTGCGACCCATTTTTCGGCTTCCTCAACGCCTACTTCCTCGACTTCATTGTCGAATATTTCTTCCTGATTTGAATAGCTCCTGTAACCGCAGGCTACCATGACATCATTTTCACCGTACAATTCTTCAAAGTCATCAAGCATCTGATTAAGATAAACAATAATATCCTTGTCAAGACTGACGGAATAGTCTGTAATTACATAGCTGTCAGTTTTCAAATCTTTCAGTGATACAACATTTTCACCGTCGGAGGGACACTTATAATTCTTATTGACAAGTATCAAATCACCTTTATAAATTTCATCATATTTAAGATGAAGTGTTTCGATATCGTCAAAGAACTCTGTGTTCATTTCACTGACCTGAGAAACCTCTGATGATACGGACGGCTGTTCTTCATTCGGAACAGAATAACTTGCTTCGGCTGAGGAAACCTCGGCAGATGACGGAGTATCTGCCTTACCGTTTCTGCCGATAAGAGAAAAAAGATAAATCAACGTAAATAAAACACATGATATAAACATTATTATAAACATTAATTTAAACTGATCGCCGTATGTCATTGGCTTTGACAGATCAATGTAAAGAAAATTTTTCTTTTTTGTTCTGTTCATAAATTTTATATCCTTTCTTTGATTTTTTTCGTTATATAAATAATAACAATATATTTCCAAAAAATCAACCTTTTATTTATATTATGCACAATTTTTTATTGCTTTATAAAAAAATTCCGGTTCAAAAAATATGAACCGGAAATCAATTATCTTTTATTCTTTTTTTTCGGATTTTTTTCTTTTTGAAAGAATAAGTATCATCATAAATGCAACAGCCAATACCGCAACACCGAACAATATAAATATTACCGTTTCACCGGTATTGATGGGATTATCGGGCTGATGCGGACGGCTCGGATCAGAAGGTTCATCATTCGGTGGGATCTCAACGGCTGCCGTGAATATCCATTTAAATATGACCTCACCTTCGATATGAGTAATGCCCGACTTTCCTCTGACAACGGTAACTCCGTTACTGTCTACTATTCTTGCCCCGTTATCTATCGCACCCCCATGTCCGGGATCGTTCCATACAATATCAACCGTCATAACACGTGACTGTCCGGGAACATAATACCCGAGGTCAAGCGGAACTGTCCGCATATCGGGGGTACCGTCACCTGTTACCTTGCCTTCATATATAACATTATCTCCGAGAGTAATTACACACGTACACTCATTTTCAAGGTCTATCTCACCATATTTACTGATTGGTTCAGCTCTGAAATCAATATGATAAGAAGCATCTTCACGAAGGTTCATTATTTGTATCTTTTTGATATAATGTTCCGATGCTTTCATACCTTCAACTTCAAAATAATATTCACCGTTTTCACTCACCGAGTTGCCCTTATCATCAAGTACAACAAGTTTTTCGGGCAAACCTGCAACTGTACCGGCTCTGAGCTCATCTGCAAACGCAGTTACACTAAAAGCTGAAGAAATAAGCACTGCAGTGAGCAACACCGTTATTATCCTGTACCATAGCCTTTCATTCATACGGCTTGCCTCCTGTCAGTTAAATAAAATAATCACTAATTTGCTTTGTTACCACACCTCATTATTAAATAAAACAATACTTACACGTTCCGTCATTCAAAATCGAAAAAACCAATTGTGAATCGAAACCACCTTTTCAATATAATTTTTTAATTGAAAATATATTCAGAAGTAACTGTTCAAGCAAATTTTTACAGGTTAAACACCCTGTTTACATTATACACTAAACATCCAAAAAATCAATAGTTTTTATCAAATTTTGTAAAAGTTTTTATTTTATAGACCATAAAATTGTCCAATTTTATCAACAATGTAAAGAAGAAATAAACAATTATGACAGTTATGATAATACATACATTTCATTAAATAATCCATTAATACCTTTCAGCAATAAAAACGACACCGCATCAACGGGTGTCGTTTTCTTATTATGGCGTTGTATTATTTACTTTCAAAAAGCTTTGGTTTTTGCATTTTCACCTGTTCCAACAGTAGTTGTTCCCGTTTCAACAGTCTGAACAAGCTCACTGTATACTATCATTTCAAGAGGCTGTATCCTGTCAATATTGCTGTCTTTGGCAACCAACCCGTCATCTACAGTTTCATATTTATTGTAATCTATCGTTACACTGTCAAACAGCTTATCTGTTTCAGTATATATTGGATTTTTATCATCGTCATACGTTACCGCTGACAATGCCTCTGTATAATAAAAATATCCACCCAAGTCACCATCTTTAACATACTTCCATTTTGATGCTATATCTGTTCCCAACTTTGTTTTAAAGTCAGACCAAGAACATATATCGTTTTCTCCTGTTCCATATCTTACTTTTGCGTGTTCTGCAATACTGCTGTCTGAAAATTCCGCATACACTCTCACAAATGCAGGAACTGTACTTTTATTCTGTATCTGAACCTGCTTAGTAATATCATTAGTCATACTCAGTTCAGACGGCTCATCAAATTTTTCATCTATGGACACATCTCCATAGCCTACATTAACAGTATTATTCTTTGAATCACTGTCACCCAGATATGCGATAGTCAATTTCACAAAAAGTGAACAAACTGCCACAACAGCAATAATTATAAAAATACCTGTATATTTCTTCACGGTGAACGCATTTATATATTTTCTCATGGCTGCTCATTCACCCCTTTTTTCCATTAACTATATTCAAAATTTTATTAAGTGTAGTTTTATCTAAAAAATCACTTAAATTGTTCAAATCACCGCCCAAACTGTCAGCCTGTATGCCATACGCATCTATCAGAATTTTAGTTTCTTCATTTTTCTTAGATGTTGGATTACCATCGTTTATTTCTTCATCAATAAAGCTC
>CACZZB010000072.1 GCA_902785555.1 uncultured Ruminococcus sp. | reverse complement strand
GCAAATGCCGCACACTGCCTCCATTCACATTCCCAGTTATCAACTTCACCGACTGTTTTTTTCAGTTCAAAATTCTTATCTTCGGTTGTTTCACCGTTAAGCGTCTTGGTTCTTTTCAAAGTATAGGTGATAGTTTTCGGACGCAAGCCATAGACGTTCTTGTTATCATTCCAAACCTTTTTGGCTTTAAAATTGGTGAACGATACAATGTTTGTAACCATTTTATTTGTGATAACAGATTTACTGTAATGTTCAACAGCTTCCTTACCTGTACCTTTACCTGTATGAATCAGGTCATCTTCACCAACATATTCATAATCCTCGTATTCCGAATAATCAACATAGTAGGTCTTTGTACCTCGGCGTATAGAACGACAATAGGAAAATTCTTCGTCCGTTGATTCTGTACCCGGCACAAGGAAAAGATATGTCTGCTTTTCTTCTACACCATCTGTACCGATTTTTGTTTCAACTACACGGTAGCTGTATTCAAGACCTCTGCTGTCGAAAAGCGGAAGTTGATCAAAGCTGTAATGGAGTGATCTTTGCGGAATACTAAGCTCTTTTTGACCTGAACTTACGGTCTGTTTTGTAAACAGCTTTGTTCCGTCAGATTTGACATCAACCGAAGCCACTATGATTTTTGAAAGATCGACATCGCTCCATTCAGTATCTGCACCGGTTTTTGTCTGAAGTTTTATGGTATAATTCTTCGGACGGTTTAACTCGTCTTCATCTTCCCAGCTTTTTATAAGCTCATGCTTGGTTTTTCTGAGTTTGTTCTTAATGCCCTGATCAAGCTCTGCATAGGTGTAGCCTTTGAGTACAAACGGTTTATCCGTTTCATATATATACTCATTGCTGTACATATTATTTGCACTTATTTCCTTGGAATTTTCCGGATGAGCATTATCGTACTCTGAATTATATTCTTTAAGATAGTAAGAATACGGTTTCCAAACATCTCCTATAATGCCATCTACTTTAACCCAGGTTCCGGCATCAAGATTTGTTTCCTCTCCACTCTTTTGATTTATAGTCTTAACATAATCAGAATTAACACCGTCAAGTGTGCGGAAAAGGGCAAAATGAACACTTTCGGGCTGCAAGCCATAAATTTGAGCCGATTCATTCCATGATTTATCATATTTGAATTTTACTTTTTCTTTTTGCGGCTGAGAATCGTATACGCTCTTAGTAACACTAAATTCAGTATAGTTACCATCTTTGCCTGTTGCCTTACATCTTTTTACATCATAGTCATATTCAGTAGTCCAACCGTTATTAGTACTGTTTCTGATACCATAAGGCAGATTGTCCACAACACAATGTACACTCGCACAATCCACGGGAGTAGGTATAACTATTACACCCTCCTCGGGAATATTTCCGGGCTGATCACTGGCAAAAAATTCCTGTTCCTGACCACTGATTGTCATTGTAAGTTTAAGGGCATTTCCATTAATATCTTTCTTGACAATATTATTGTTTAAACGATTAACTATCTTGATATTGATATACTTGCGTATATCATTTTCATTTTGATGATAAACACTTGTATCAATATCAAATTCCAGCCTTTTGGCAGTGTAAATATCAGACGATGATGTATCCGAAGTCTGATTATATGACAGAGATGAAAAGGCATCCTTTCCGTCTTCATTACACTCGACAACAGTATAATAATACTTTTCCCACAAGCCATTTTTATATTCATCAGCTCCACTGCTGACACCGTAGTCAAGATGTTCAGAAAGTGATTTTGCAACATTTGCGGGAAGTTTTACAACACCGTTTTCATCATTTTCATCAGCCACAAAGAATCTTACAGCCGTAACATCACCGGAAATACTTCCGCCTGTTATTTCAAAAGATGGCGGTGCACCCTCTGCCGGTCTTGTTACAAGAAGGTCAACCTTACCGTTGCCCGATTCACGTTCTTTTACCGTAGCGGAAGAATCATTTACACCATAACTTTGAACCTCAGGCAATTTATCAAGTCCCTTTACAAGTACAGATAATTTATTGTCAAAGGCTGTACCATAAGGAACTGAAGCCGAAGAACTTGTATAAATGTTTTCAATATCTTCATAACCGATAGGATTTCCGTAATGGTCTTTGGTTACGGGAGTATTTGTAGCATTGGATGGGAAATATTCAAATCTCAGACTTGTACCGTTTTTGTCAGTCTTGACTACTTCTTCTGAATAAACTCCGACAACCGCATTAGAAACATCCTCATAAGTGGTTTCATCGTCAGCTAAAGTCTGTATCTTGAACTTCAAATCATCACTGACACCGCTGACAGTAAAAATAGTATCATTGCCGGAAATCTGCTTTTTATAGCTTATTTCATTACCGCTATTATCGACTAATTTAAAATCGTCAGGAAAATCCTTTATCTTCAAGGAGTAATCGTTACCGAACTTGTAAGCTTTCGGAACAATGTAAAAACCATCTTCATCCTCGGTACAGATATACGGCATTTCATCATCAAAATATCTTTCCACGGTAACAGTGCTTGTAATATCGGTAAAATCTTTACCGTTTGCCGAACGCTGTACCTTGAATTTAAAATTACTTCCATTGGAATCGGCTGTTACAGTGATATTCTTTTTATTTTCACCTGCATTATCGGTTTTCAAGTCAACAGCCGAAAGGCTTACTATCTGAACATTATCCGAAATATTTTTGAGATTAAATGAGAAATTATCATTTATGTAATCTGTCGGAACAGTAAATACACCGTCAACATCATTATACTGAATATAAGCCGTACAGCCGACAGGACTGTAATTAGTACCGTCGGAAGAACGCTGTAATTGGAAAACAAAATTTCCGCTCGAACTGTTTTTGGTAATAACTATATCTTTTTGACCGTTGTAAGTTTCGGTAGTTACTATATCAGCAGCAATGGGATTTCCGGAAGCATCAGCTATCCTGTATCTGTAATCGGGAGAAGTGCTGTTTGGTGCAATCGGAAGATTTCTGACAATAACCGAAAACTCACCGTTTACCGAATGACTTTCAGGTATAGTTATTTTATTATCAACACTTTGGTATGAAAGTTCGGCAGTGATATTTGTCATATCACTGTAAACATCTCCATCAGATTTCTGTACTTTGAATATAAACGGATTACCATTTAAATAATTTGCGGTTACACGTATATCCGAACCGTTTTGTGATGTGGTAACAGAATCCCTCACTATCTGATATGTATAATTTACAGAACCGTCAGATATATCCAGATCCTTGATTCTTACAGAGAACTTATTATTGAGTACATCACCAACAGGAATTGTAAAAATATTACTTTTAGCGGTATATATTTGTGAAGAATATACAGCCGGACGTCTTTTGAGAACATAGTTCTGTGACGATGCGGTACTCGGATCTATTACAAGAGTAGCTGTATTATTATCAACAACTTTTGTAATGAAACTCAATTCCGGCTCAAAGAAATATGTGTAGGCTCGACCATTGCCGTCTGCAAGCGGAAGTCCTTCTATGATAGCCTCCTGAGATGTATCTATCTTGAAAATATCAATATCAAACTGACCTTTCTTGTCAGCCTGTACAGTTCCCTTGGTTCTTCTCATAGTTTTGATATAGATGTCCGGACGACTCGGATTATTATTATCGTCCCACTGCTTTTCAAATGTCAGCTTGCTGTTGACAAACTCCTTTTTATTTTTGAGATACATTCCAACCAGATTTTCAGAGTTTGTTCCCGAAAGCTGACCGCTCTCGAACTGACTCGGACTATATGTTTGGCTGTTATAACTATATGAGCCATTATGAGCAGATGTATTATCATTAAATACATATCCGACTTCCTCTTTCTCATAGCCGATTGTTGAAAGCGAATCCCCGGAAGTGTAATAGCGGAGTGCCGTATCCAAATTTTCGCTGACTGAGAACAAAATATTTTCATGTGGTTCTTCGCCATTATAATAGTATCTAGGCAAAAGGAATGTTCTCGCCCAGTCCTCATCATTTGTAAGTACCTTTTCCAGATTTACATTAGAAGCTGCACTGTTGCTGAAATGCTCATACAGTGTAAATGGAAGCTTCTCAGGACGCATACCGTCAGCATTATTGCCGTCATTCCAGATTTTTTCAACCCTAATATTCTTTCCAAGGAAAATATTTCTGACATAAACATCATCTGTACCGCCGTTGGATTGTTTAACCTCAGGGCTGTTATCTGTGAAATACTTTGACAGACCATTCGCCTCGAGAGTCAGCGTTTTAGTTTTAGTGTTAGTGCTACTCTCAACACTTTCCGTACACGAAACTTCGGTACTTCCCGTAATATCGGTTATCTTATATATATTGTTTTCAGGCAATCCCGACACTGTTATATTATATTTCCCGGTTGTAGCATCTTTACTACTGTATGGAATGGTAAATACACCATTGTTATTATAATAATATTCGATACCATTGACGGTTGCTTTAATTGTGCTGTTTGTAACATCTGTATAATTAGTACCGTTATCAGATGACTGTTTCAACTTGAAAGTAAGGTCTTCACTGCTTGGATTCATATAGGCATCTTTAGCGGGATTCTCTTTCAAATTATTATTATCACTCAAATCAGGATAGAATATTCTTACATAATCACCTACGCTGGTATCATGCTCTATTACACGATACTGATAAGAAAACCCGTCTGTAGCCTGTCTTGGAAGATACTTGAACTCATAATAATACTGATTTTCTCTGCCCTGTTTTCTCCATTCCTCTCCGTATCTGCTGAAAGATGCTGTTATAGTGGCAGTATCATCACTGCCATCAATATGATTAACTTGTATACCATGATTTGTATCACTGATATTCAAATCAATATATTTTTTCCATGTACTTTCAGTTGATTTTTTCCTTTCAAGTGTAAATTTCAGACGATTTATAAAATCATTGTTAAAATAAAGGGGATAATCTTCGACCTTTATCGTTTCATAGTTAGTTGAACCATTATTGTCTTTATATTCTGCACCGAATACCTTGTTAAGACGGAGATTGCTGTATTTAAGTTCATTGTTGAGATAAAATTGTGCTGTACCGCCTGTCAGATTTTTATTGTCGTCGTATGTTGGGGTAATCTGTTTTGACTGTTCTTTGGGGTTGGGATTAAAGACTTTCATTTCAACTTCATCGACCGTATAATAATACAGCATAGCGTCCTGACCGTATATCGCAAGACCTCTTATATCAACCTTTTTATCTTCCTTATATACCCTTACTGTGACAGTAATAGGTTTCTCATATACAGATTTTGTAAATGTGACACTACATTCATAATATTTTATATCATTTTCCGATGTTGAATTATTTCCGTCTGCAGCCTTTCCCTCAAATGTGGGATTTTCAGGTGTAATAGAGAAAACGTCATCCTTAATACCCGTCAAAATAATAGCCGGTTTTCCGTCTGTGCCGGTGCCTGTATCTATTCTGAAAATTGATTTTTCGCCAATAGTCTTTGTATGACGTTTGAGGTCAAATGAATAATTACTTATACCTTCAAATTCTTTTTTATTCAATGGGTTTTGATTATTTTCATCAAATCTTTCCCATTTCTTGTTGATTGTAATGAGACTTTGGAAATTGGCTTTATCAGGAGAATAGTTATTCTCAACATCAACCCTTTTGTGAACAGGAACATCATTTTTCCCGTCAGGGTTGAAAGCTGTAAGAGTTTCTCCGTCTGCTGTCTTAGTAACAGGGTTGTTTTCACTATTCAATATCTTGAAACTGATATGAGTTGGAGTCGGTTGTCCGGCTGCGGGTGCAGTCATAGTTTTATTTACTTTCAGTGAAACTGTATCGGTTGGTGTAATGGCAATATTATTAGATTCGTTAACAGGATTACCGTCAACATCAAATTCCGAAACGGTATAACTACCCGAAGGCATATTATTCAATTTAAGCAAAACATTATTTTTTACGTCAACTTTGGGAATAACTATCGTTCCCGTAGATTCAACCTGGATAAAATCATCACTCTTTGGAACAATGACGGGATCATTACCATTGTCCATATATATCTTGAAATATATATTTTCTGCGGTATTTTCGTCAACATTTTTTGTTATTTTAAGTGAAACCGTATTTTCATTAGTACATGAAATATTTTCGGAACTCTCACTGCCCGAAGATGTCAATTCACTGACACTATAATTGCCTGACGGGAGATTATCTATCTGTAAATTCAAAGCATTGTTCTTTACCTCCGAAACAGGCACTTTAATAATACCATCGCTGTCCGGTGTAAAGCAGTCATCACTCTGGTCGGTTATAGTACATTGAAAGCCCAGCCCCGACCAATTATTCTCACTGCTATTCAATGTTACTTCTTTGGTTTCGGGATCAACAGTATACTTTGAAAATACCTTTTTACCCTGACCGAGTGCATCTATGAGCTCCTCTGAAACATAGTAGAAAAACTCCTGCCCTGTGGGGGCATATTTATGAAGCTGTCTGTTATCGTCAGCACCAAAAATATATGTAACAGGTGTACTGTCAGTTGCACGGATAGTTTCCGTGAAAGACTGATATTCAAACATCTTTGATGGGTCGGCTAAACTATTATAGCACTGATGAAGTGTCAGTTTGACAGTAGGATATGTGGAACTGTCCGTCATATTCCTCCAGCTTTTGGTAACCTTGACCTGTATCCTGTCACCGCCGACATATTCGTTGATAATTTCGTCACCGCTTATACGGTATGTGTAACCGTTTATGGCTCTCTCTTTGATACTATACTTTATCAAAGCACCGTTTTCGTCATATTTCGGCAGAGTAGTTTCCGAACCAAACACAACATAGTCTGTATTTTCTGTATATACTATACCATTGCTGTTTTTTTGAACAGTCTTTACCGTTGTAAAATCAAACTCCGTCTTACCTGCCGTGACATCAGCTTGATTGACATTGATCTGGTGCATATTGACAAGTTCACCGAGAGCCTCGCTTTTTTTTGCAGCACCCTCGACAATGGCATAACCGCCATGTTCAAAGTCTTTTCCTCGTGCATAAATGCTTTTGCTTGAAGCATAATTGTCACGGTTGCTCTTGATGTTTGCATAGAGGAATACATCGGCTATCGGATAGTCGTTATATTTAAGCAATGTTTTGTTGATACTGTCCCACAGCTTTTTGACATGAATAGTAGTTTTACCTACGAGCTTATTTGTAATAGTACCATTATTATAGGCACGATTGTTGTTATTATGGTTGAAAGGAGATTTACTATCGTCATAGTAATCCGGAACGGGACTAAAATCACTCTCATCTTCTGCTCTTCTATTCAGTTCAAACATAAACGGTTTATCGCTTTCAAGTCCTGTTGCCGTAACGGTAACAGTAACTGTTCCGTCAGCTTGTGTTTCCTGAGAACAGGTTACACCACTAATAGTATTACCTGCCCTGTCCTTTACACTATAATCATATTTATATCCATCATTTGCTTTTTGAGCAAGACCGCTTATTGTTGCGGTAAAACTTCCATTAATTATAGCATTTGCGGGAATTGTGAATATACTGTCATTTGAAATATACGACGTGTTTCCAACAGATGCACTCATGTGAGAAATATTACTGTAAGATGTTACATAGTCATGAGTTTTGAGTATATCGTTATTTTCCACAACATAATAATCATAGAGCCAGCCTTTGGAGTCATACTTATCCAAACCGGAATATGTATAAGTCCAATGGTTGTCTGTATCATGCGATTGTCTTGTCCAGTGATAGTCCTTGCCTATCTGTCTGTCACTCTCGGGATTTTCTGTATTTGTTGAATGACGGAACAGCCTTATATAGAGGTCGGTACGGGTATTAAGGGCATTGGTATCATCTTTCCATATCTTGTTGACAGTTACATCTGTCGTACCGGAAAAATAATTTGTAATAACTATCGGATTGAGGTCATTACTGTTTGAAGCCGAGTTTACTATATACGGGTCGTCCTGAATATCAACATAAAGCTCGTCATCACCAAGAATACACTTTCCTCCGGCGTCAAACAGTATGTCATTTACTTTTACTTCTTCCACCGTATAAGTTATGATCTTACCTGTGTTTGTATATTTCGGAAGATTTGTGATATAGTAATCATCCACATAATTGTCTTGTTCATCTTTGATAAGCTCTATTTCAATTTCTTCTTGTCCATTTACCGTTATGTACTGCGGAGTTGAGCCGTCATTATAATCTGCCTTTATCTTGATGGCTACCTTATTCATCTCGGGACGTCTTGAACCGACATTCCACTGAAAGTGTACACGATAGTTTACAACACCGATACGGGTATTTGTGAATGTAACGTCAGACAGTTTATAGTCACTTTCTTCACCGGAAATCTTGGGTTCTTCCTGAACGGCATAATAGCGGTAATAGTCAACTGTACCGTCATTATCCATATCGTAACCTGCCTCGTATACGCCCGAAAACCATTCAAAAGTAACCGGATTGGAATTTCCGCTTCCATATTCAGCATTTGCCGCAAGGTCAATAACATTGCTTTTATCACCGTTTTCCACCTTTTGGATATTTGTAAATGTATCTATGTATTCTTTTGGAATAAGAGATATCCATTCTTTGGTAGGAGTGCTGTTTATTTCTCCAGCCTCAGTTTCTTTTGGATAGAAAATATGAGATTTTATTCTGCTATCTTCCAGATGCTCACGAAAATCTCTGAGGTCATAGTGATGATTGTAGCTGTAACCTATTCTTACCTCAACACGAGCTGTCCAGATATTATCCTCATTCATAACACCGCCCGTTTTCATCATATATCTACCCGAATTGTTGAGAGCATTATTTACTTTTGTTAAATCTTCATTGGAAAGTTGAGGAGTTGCTGTGAAATCAGAAATTTGGAGCGGAGTTGTTCCATCACCCGTGGGAATCTGCACATAATATGTACCTATTCCATTATTACCTATTGTATATGTATTTACATTCGTGCGTGAAGTGACAGTGTCACCTGTCGTTTCATCTGTCGAAGTACTTGCCCACGGAGCAATATATGTCCAGCTTGTATTACTGTTGGAAGCGGTAATATTGTCGATAGAATCCAACGATTCAATATCGGCAACTGTATTGCCACTGCTCGACTGTATCGGCAAAGGCATTGCCCTTGCGGACATAAACACTCTTACATCGGTCTTATATTCTTCTTCACCGTCATCCATCCAAACTTTGTGAAAATCTATTCTTTCACCGCCGTCACCAAAGGTATTCAATGCTGTATAAATATCAACTTTACTGTTGTCTTTAGTATCTGTTCCGTCAGCCTTTGAATATATCGCACCGCTGTCAACATTTGGCTCAACTTTGACTTCTACGATAGAGTATTTGTTGATATGTCCTTCATCGTCATACATCGGAGCATTAAGTATTTCTATTGCATATTTCGGTTTAGAAATACCATTTATATCGCTGACAAAAGTATTTCTTGTAACGGTAAATGTACTGTCTTCAGCAATACGTGTTGTCCCCGAACCGTCAACATATTGAAGTCCGGCTGCATTATAAACATCATAATTACCTGTGGTATAGTTGTATTTCAGGAGTTGAAGCGTCACCTGTGAATCCCAAACATTTTGTATCTTATCCTGCGGAACAGGCGACCAGTCTTTATTCATAACAATTTTGACTTCACCGACAAGACGGTACTCATAATAGAATGTATTACTTTCTGCGTTAAAGAAAGCCTGTACTTCAAAATCGTTATTACCGATTGTGATACGGACTTTGTCCACTTCATGTTGTTCGGAATCCAAAAGCTGTACTAAAGTTCTGCCATCTTGGGTTGTTTTAGTTTTCAAATTGCCTGTTGAGGAGTCATAAGCCATTAATATATCATTTGAATAATTGCCGTCAACACCCTTATCCGTACGGCTTATACTTGTCTGTACAACTCTGTAATGATTCAGATTACCGTCATCATCATATTTTCTTACCTCGTAGAATAAGCCGTCCTTTTCCATCAATTCGGCTGAAAAACCCGTCAGATCCAAAATACCCTCTGTCGTTGTAATATTTGTTTCAGGGTCTGTATGTTGCACAGGGTCAATGGTTTCCCAACTATTGGTATCTCTGTTAAAGCGTTGAAGTTGGTAGTGTATTTCACCGGTACCGCCCTGCAATTCTGCAGCGATCCATTTTGCATCCAAACCGTACTGTATAAAGCCTACAAGGGAATTTTTGACAGATGCACCATTTGGGAATACCCCGGAACCGTTATATATTCCGTTGCCCTCAAAATTGCTGCCGTCAAACGGATAATATACAGTTCCTTCCGGGAAATCGTAATATTGAACACCATAATCTCCGAGAGATGAATTTATACGTTCCTTGGCAAAGTAAACATAAGATTGACCGCTATTATCGTATTTATCAAGACTTGAATCACCATTGTTATGATAAATATAAATAGGATTGCCGTCGGCGTCTGTTTTATTAGCTATCGTCCATGTGCCGACCTGAGAAACGGCACCGCTTTGTCCCTCAACATAACGGTATAATACGAAATCACCGGCTGTACTGTTTTCGACAGCCTTCTCACGTGCGGATTTATTATCTTCGTCTTTCCAACTGAAAGGACCTTTGAATTCAGTCTTGCCCGTGAGAGTAAGACCGAGAGTACCTCCGTTGTATGTTCTGTCAACGATATTTGAACGCACACCTTCGTTTACTGATGAAAGCAAATATTTATCATCTGCCGAACCCTCATAAGCATTTGCTTTTACATCACTGACAGCAATAGTATCGGGGTCATCATTCTGTGGATCGACAGGTTTTTTGGGTTTAAGTGAATATACCTTTGCCAGACCTTCCGATGTTATTTTTATAAGACCGTTTATAGTCAGTTTTCTCGTTGATGGGTCGTATGATATATTACTGTCATCAAGCGTTGAAAGTATATCTGAAATATCAGATGGATCTGTTTCGTCCAAAAGCTCAAAATGTGATTTAATAAATTCGGCATTTATACTGTCTTTTGTTATCTCACTTGAATGTGCGGTATCTTTCCAGTCAAAAGTACATTCAAACGTAGTAAGAACGTAATTCTGGAAACTGTTGTCACTAAGAGTTTCTATCTTATACGAATCATAATTGTCATCTGTGGGAAGATTTTCTTCTGCTTTATAATGATATGCTGTATCATTTGCATCACGTTCAGGCACACTATACGTGTATACATCGTTGTTACTGTCAGCCGAAGTATATTCCGGACCTACATAATCCGTATATTGTGTATATGTGGGATTTTCGCCCGTATCTGTTGTGCGTGATATATCAAAGCTTACCGAATTGCTTGACGGTCTGTGTGTATTTGTATCACGCCACTTTACATATACATCAAAATCTATAAGGGGAGTGGTCTTGAATTCCTGAAGTTTATAGTCATTTTCACCATCAATATACTTAACATGAGTGTCAGAACTCTCTCCGTAGTTTATCATATATATTTCACGGGTAGGTATATTTTCCGCCTGAGCAGGGTCGGTAGCGGCAGCAGTACTGTCCCATTGCCCCTCAGAACCATTGCCTGTATTAGTTACATCATACTGTTCCAATATCTTTACAGGGGTATTATTGATAGTTTCCGTTTCCTGCAAGTCGATAACAACACGACCTATATTATTATCCATCAGAAATTTTCTAAATGCACCATTGCCAAGGAAATCAACTCCTCTATCCTGACGCAAAGTTATTGTTCCGTCACTGTTAAGATACACTACCGAACCGCCGGAATCCGTCAGCAAATAATCCTGAGGAAAACTGTTGTTTTCATCAAATTTATATTCCTCATACGAATATGTATATGATATTACAGTTTCAGGCTCATCGGGGTCATAAATCGGTGTTTCTATCCTTTTATAAACAGTCACTTTATAATCTGTCTGTATATCGTTTGAACCTGTCAGAACATTATTATAAATGCCTATTCCCTGCATACTTTCTGTGGCATTAACAGGCATATAAGGTATCATGGTTATGACCATTGATAACATAAGTATAAAAGATATTATTCTGTGAGATATTCCAATAGTTCTGTTCTCCATACAATAACATCTCCTTCCCGAATTGAATGAAGAATAGCAGATAAATAAACCTAATCATTATATATTATACAACATTTTTTGTTATAATAGTAGTATTTTTTTTCAAAATCTGTTATTTGTATATCGAAATTTTTTGTTATTAACAATATGTATTTTTGTGTATTTTAACAAAATAAAAATATATTATTGTCAATATTTCACAATTAAATCATATAAAATATATCTCACAAAACTTTTTAAGACATTATGAAACAAAAAGGATGACAAATTATATGTCATCCTTTTTTCTGTTCGCCTTATTTATATTTTTTTATAGCTGAAAATTTCCTTATAGTGTATAATGTTCCCGTCAGAATCTTTTTTGTCTTCCGTTGCCACTCTGTATATAGTTGAATCGACCTGTGATACACTGAATTTAACAGTCACTTCATTATCATGATATTCATTTGGAATATATGTTACCGTAATAGTCTTGTCATCATACTTATATCTGAAAAAATCTGTTTTTAAACCTTGGATATCTATATATCCTGTCCCTGATTTTTCAAATACCATTATTATATTTTCAAGAAGTGATACATTATTAAAATCTGCCGAGTCAATAAGTTTTTCATCAGCGTACAAATCGTCTGATACAAACTCCCAATATCCCGTCGGATTGAATCCGAAATCCGAACAACCTCCCACCGACAATATTGTGATAATTGTCACTAAAAATAAAAAAAACTTTTTCATATCTTCAAAAATTCTCCTATGTTATTTATATACAAATATTTTAACTTCAATTCAACAAAAAATCAAGTATTGTTTTATAAAAAATGTTGAGAATCAACATTTTTGATGTTATAATAAATTTTATAAGGATGGTGTTATGAAGAAATGATAGGAGAACAGATAAAAAAATTCCGCTTAAAAAAGGGTATCACTCAGGAAGAACTCGGAAATATCGTCGGAGTGACCACTCAGGCGGTCTCAAAATGGGAAAGGGGCGGTGTGCCCGATGCTGAGATAATACCAAATATTGCCGATGCTCTTGGGGTAACAACCGATATCCTTTTCGGACGGGCAAATATACAGTCAACTGAAGATATGGTTCTGAAAGAAGTATTGTCGGTCAATCGACAGGAGGGATTCAAAAAGGCTTTTTCGATATTATGGTCGGTTTCTCTCGGACTGTCCAAATTAGGTGAGGTAAAAGAGAGCTTTGACTTCAACGCTCTGGAAAAGCTGAAAAATAATGACGATTATCACTATTATTCAAGACTCAGCTTTGATGAAGGGACTATTGACGCAAAGCTGGATATCGACAACAGATATTTTTTCATCATGCCCGAACCTGATGAGAGTTATGCAAAGATATTCGAGAACATAGACGAACTTACGGAAACATTTTCCATTTTGGGCAACAAGGATATTTTGAAAATACTTTTCTATATGTACAGCCGTAAAAATACGCCTGTTTCGCTGTCTATGATAGCCTCAAAAACCAATATGGACATAAACAAAGCCGAAAAACTTATGGATAGGCTATGTCAATGCCATTGTGCGGAATGTGGTGTGATAGAAACAGAAAACGGTGAAATTAAGGCATATATGTTTCACAACGAAACAATAGTTATACCTATGCTCTGCTTTGCAAAGGAATTACGGGATGAAAAAGTCATCAATTGGGGAGTTTGGTTTGAGAGAAATAAACCGTTATTTTAATTGATAAAGCACCGGTTTATTTTATGATTAAATAATTGTTTGAATAAACATTAATTATCGTATAAAATATAGTCAAATAAAGGTTGATATTATGAGCAAATCAAAAAAACTTTGATAATTACCGTTTGTATAATTACAGGAATAATACTTGCTATATCGGCAGTATTCGGAATTTACTTGTATGCGTTTGAACAGAACGAAAAATATTATGGCGAGATGTTAGGTGCATCTGCAGTTGACAGTTCATGCAAAATATATTTGTACGATATGATACAAGCAAACACAAGCTCCCGTGACAAAAGTGCAGGAAAAACTCCCGAACCGCTGTTTTCCGAATGGGGAGATGACGAAGATACAAGACGTGAAAAGGCTTATGAAAAAACAGTAGGCGAGTCTCTCAAATATTACGGTCACTATGATGGCTATGCAGATATTCTCTATAAATACGGTGTTACCTATGACCATAATATTATACGCATGAAAGACAAAAACGGCAAAGTATTTGAAAATATCAATAAAAATATTTCCTTGACAGAAAATACAACTTTGGGTGAAATTTATAAATAATTAAGGAGTGTTAAAAATGGCAGAATTCAGTTTGCTTTATCCACAGGGCTTTGAACCCGATTGTCAGACTTTGAGCGAGGAAACTTGCAATGACCTTTCACTTGAACTTATATGCGACAAGCTGACAGAGGATACCTTTGAACACAATATCATAAAAAATATCATGATGAAAGTAGAGAGAAATCCTGAGGTTATCAGATACAGGACAGATGTTTTTGACGATATAGTACATTTTCCGAAACTCCGTGAACATATCAAAGACTTACTTGAACAGTTAGCTTTTCTGAAAGAATTGGAGAGGTCACTCAAAGATACTGCCGCTGCTCCTATATGGCAGTTGGTCAACCGTTTGAATGAACTTGATATATATATCAACTGTATTTCGGGTATAAATGAGGCTCTTTCCGAAAATGAGGTAAAATCCCAAGGTCTCAAACTTCTCAAAGATTATGTAAATTCGATATATCTCGAAAGCGGCTTTGAACACCTGAAAGAAGATATAAAAGACCTTGTCAACGAAGTAAGAGAAGTAAAGAGTGTTTCTCTCGGCGTAAATTTGGATAACCTCATGCGTCCCGTTGAAGTCGGCATTGTTTCAATAAATACAGAACCTTTCACAAAAACTCCTTTGCTCAGCAGATTTCTCAGCTTTGCCACAAAGGATAATCAGCTTGAACAGGGAGCGAGCTTCCACGGCATGACACGTTTCCACACTGTCAGCAAGGTTGCAGGAGAAGACCCCTTGACCTCAAATCTTACCAACGTTATAACTGAAATGCTTGGTCTTACCGTCAAGCGACTCAAAGGCAAATTATCAAAATACACCAATGTCAACGGTTACGGTCTTACAAAGCTTATCCCCGAATTTCTTTTCTATATCAGATGGGCGGATTATATAAATAAAATGCAGGAACTTGGAATCCCCGTTTGCAAGCCCGAAATAAGCGATAACAAAAATCGTGATATGCACGTTAAAGGGCTTTATAATTTCAAGCTTGCTATGCAGCAGGTTGAAAAAAAGAAATTTGATATAGTACCCAATGATATAGATTTTGACGCTGACCACAGAATATATATCATGACAGGACCGAACAGGGGCGGTAAAACTACCATGACACAGGCTGTCGGCATACTGTTCCTTCTCGTACAGTGCGGAATATACGCTCCCTGTGACAGTGTAACTTTAAGCCCCGTTGACAATATTTATACCCATTTCCCCGCTGACGAGAATAAGACCGTTGACCTTGGCAGACTCGGAGAAGAATCAAAGCGTATGAGTGAGATATTCGCACAGGCTACAAACGAAAGTCTGCTTTTGTTCAACGAATCCCTTGCAACAACCTCATTTGCAGAAGGTCTTTACATAGCCAAAGATGTTGTAAAAGCATTGAGATATCTCGGTGCAAGAACTATTTTCAACACCCATATGCACGAGTTGGCTATGAATCTCAACGAGGTCAACACACAAATCGAGGGTGACAGCAAGGTTGCAAGTCTTATCACAGGCATACACGAAGGAAAGCGTTCTTATAAGATATTCCTTGCCCCTCCCGAAGGTGTCAGCTATGCACAGGATATCGCAAAAAAATACGGAGTCACCTTTGACCAGCTTGCCGAAAACATCAAACATCAATAAACATACACACCAAAAAGCCCGAAACCGACCTCAAGTCAATTGCGAGCTTTTATTTATTAGAGATTTTTATACTATATTCAACTGAAATTAACACTTTTATTTTTTATCTAAAGTGACATACTCCCACCACCTACGCTTCGCTTAGAGGTGGGGGACTTCTTGCCCATTTGGGTTAAATTTAACAATAATCGTTATATAATATTGTTTCTGTTACCGAGAACTTTCTTCTTCTGTTTTTTCAATATTGATATAATAAATATCTTTTTCATAGGAGTGTGCTGTATATATGTCAATAAAAGGTATGAATGTCAATTCCATCTTTTCTCTGACATATTCACAAAATCGTTCATCACCTGTTTCGATAAATTCATATATCTGTCTGACAAAAAATTTCAATATAAATTTTTCTTCCACAGTCATATCTTTATTATCCATAGCATTACAACAGATATTTATTATCTGTATAATATCATCATTTTCATCAAATGAACCGTAATTGTATTTTTCAAAAATATTCGAGGTTCTTTCAAACAGACTTTTTACAACATCTTCATGAGCATTCATATTTGCTTCTCCGACATAGAGGGTATTTGGATATTTATGCAGAGCAGATTGATACAAATCAACATATTCATCTTGAATTTTGGCAATTATAACTTTTTCCTCGTCAGACGGCATGGGAACATTCAATACTCTCGGAATGTTGGAATTTTTCGATATCCAATCATTATATTCGTCCGATTCAAGCCAAACCGGTTCTACGGGCACAGGCTTTGAACCATTCACGGCAACAGCTCCAACTGCACCGACCGTTATAAATGCTGCCGCAAGTATTATAAAAATATGTCTTTTACGGTGTGTTTTTTTCGGCTGTATGCCGATTTGGTCAAATACATTTTTTCTTATTTTTTCAATATCCATATCACATTTCTCCGTTACAGTTTCAACAGGTATATTATAATCATCTTTCACTTTATCAAAAATATTGTTTTTCCTGTATATCATAAGTTGTATCCCCTTTCCGTAAGAATTTTTTTCAGTTTCCGTCTTGTTCTGTGGAGTTTGGATTTTACAGTCCCCTCGCTGATACTCATAATTTCGGATATTTTGCCTATCGACTGATAGTAATAGTAATATCTTATAAGTATCTCCCTGTCGGGTTCGGAAATTTTTTCAACTTCCCTGTTGAGTTCCTCATATAAGAAATCATTCTCGCACTTTTCAAAAATATCATCGTCAGATGATATTGCAAAGACTTCATCAATATTCACTGTATCGCCCGATTGTTTACGCTTAAGCCTGTCTTTTGTACGGCTTTTGGTTATACATATTATATATGCTTTCAGCTTGTCGGTTTCAAGTCTGTCTGAATTTCTCCACAATGTCACAAATACGTCTGTTATAACTTCTTCAATATCTTCATTTTTTAGCTGTCCGTTTGAAATATTTCGTATTATCGTTGAAACAAACGGTGCATATTCCCCGATTATATCGGACAATTCTTTCTCATCATGCTTTTTCAGACGTTCCGCTAATTTTTTATCATCATTCATTTTGTAACACCGTTACTGAAAACTTATAAAAAGTTATAAAAACAACTTTTATGTTTCATTCCTTGTTCATCGTGTCCACTTTTGATGTGCGTCAGCACATCTACTCATGTTTGATATGGCACTCCAAAGGCGTAAATTCCCCACTAACGTATGGGTACATATCAACGACACTTGTTTTGGCTATGCCGTTAATCCATAATATTTCATCAGATTGACACTTGCCTGATAATCTCTGTCAACAGTGTTTCCGCAGTTATCACA
>CACZZB010000071.1 GCA_902785555.1 uncultured Ruminococcus sp. | reverse complement strand
CACCTTGTTTCGCACGATGTTTTTTCATCGTTATAATTACTTTTTATTTTAAGTAGTCCCAATTAAATGGGATAGAGGGTGCGTGTTACACCCATTTGTAGTAAATGTAGCTTAAACTGCATTGAACAACAAAGAAAAACATTTTTTAATAAAATATTGAATATATTTTTATATTTTGAATGTTTTTCATGACATAACTGTCAAGGTCCGATGGACATTATGCAAAAGCAGGTGAAATGCTTTTGTAAAAAAATTTTATATTAGGAGGCTTTTTACAATGAAAAGTTCAAAGAAGTTCATGACAAGAGTACTGACCGCAGCCTTGGCTCTTTCTATGGTAGCAGGCACAGGTGTTTGTGCAGCAGCTGTTGAAGACACCGAGCCGACGGAGACAACCATCGTCATCGCTCCCGCAGATGAAAACAATGATTTGTCCGACAGGTTGGCTGCCCTTAAAGAGATGCTTTCGGAAGCTGCACAGAACGCTTATGCAAAGTTGTCACAGACAACCGCAGCTAGGCTCGTTAAGGTTATCCAGAAAGTAAAAGCAGCAGATGAGATCATGGTAAATGCTTATGCTCAGGACGCTGAACTCAAGACAAATTTTGCAAATCAGCTCGTTCAGATCGGGGAAGACGCTGAAAAACTGATTGCATCCGCTGATAATGACGAGGAATTTGAAGCTCAGATCATGGCTGTCGTACAGGAAAAAGTAGAGAAGCTCTCTGCAGAAGTAGAAGCTAAGAGTGCTGAAAACATGGCAGCTGCCCAGGCGGAATCCGATGCACTTCTTGAAGAGGCAAATGCAGAACTGGAAGCAATCAAGGCTGAACTCCAGGACAAAAAGACAAAGGCTGCCGAGGCTTTAAAGGCAAAAGTGGACGCTATTCAGCAGCAGATTGATGCTGTTAAAGAACAGGCAGAAACCGCTGTACAGCAGGCAAAAGACGCTATCGACCAGACAGCAGTTGCAAAGCTTGTAAAAGCTCAGCTCAAAACCAAAATGGCTGAGAAGATCATGGAAGAAGCAGAAATTCAGGACGCTCAGATAAAAGTTTCTGTTGCTGAACAGGTTGCTCAGATCAGAACAGAAACAGATGAACTCATAGCTGCCATTGGTGATGATGAAGAACTCATTGCCGGCATTAAGGAACAGATAGATCAGAAAGTTGACCAGCTCCTTAACGATGCATTGGCTCAGCTCGATCAGATTTGGGCAGATGCCGAAGAACAGGCAGGTGCACTCCTTGCAGAAGCTGACGCTCTGACAGAAGAAGGACAGGCTCAGGTATCGGAAGAAGTTACGGCATTCAGAGAGAGGCTCGTTCAGAAAATTGACGCTGTCAAGGAAGAAATTAACACAAAGATACTCAAATACGAAGCATATGCTCGAAAGATTATATCAGATATCCAGGCGTATATCATTGACAAAACAACAAAGATTACTCCTCTTGACGAGGGCGAGTTCCAGTATCTTGTATACAGCAACTGTCTGACAGACAGCGTGACAGCTACTTTGACAGACTATGCAGGCGAGGAAACAGAAATCGCTGTTCCTGCTTATACAGAGGAAGGTATCCCTGTTACATCGATTGATGAAGGTGCGTTTGCAGACTGCACCAATCTGACAAAACTTGAAATTCCTGCCGAAGTTACATCTATCGGCGAAAATGCTTTTACAGGCACTGCCGAGGATTTCACCATCTACTGCTACTCTGATAGCTATGCTCAGCAGTATGCAGAAGAAAATGGTATCAATTATGTACTTCTTGACGCAGAGGAAGAAAATTTATATATCGACGTTAGTATTGTCTATGAGGACGAAAATGCTTATGAAACCGGTGCAATGGTACTTGGAACATCTGTTTCTTTTGTAGCAGAAGGTGTAGGCGGTTCAGGTGATTACACATACGCTTTCTATACCAGAAAAGAGGGCGATACAAAATGGACTTGCAGACAGGGCTTCAAAGATAATGCATCCATTACATTAACCCCCGAATTCACCGGAAATTACGAAATTTGCGTAAAAGTGAAAGACAGTGCAGGCAACGTTGCCAAGGTGTATCCGGATCTGTTGGTATTGAATGCTTTTGATAATACAACTACGATTTCTGCCGAGACCATCAAAAAAGGCAAAACCGTTACCGTAAGCTGCTCTGCTGCCGGAGTTGCCGAAGATGAAGCGGTTTATGCTGTTTACTACAAAAAGACTACCGATAAGAAATGGGTAACCAAACAAGACTATGACGAAAATACGGAAGTTACAATCAAGCCTGCAAATGCTGCCGATTATATTATCTGTGTCAAGGCTAAAAACGTTAATGACGGAACAATCTCAAAGAAATATTTTAATGTAAAAGTTGAAGCTTAATTCTTAAAAAGACAATGACCGGACAATGTGTTCGGTCATTGTTTGAGTTATAAACGAAAGGAAAAAATTTTATGAGTAAATTAACAAACATCAATACTGCCGATATCAAGAGGAAATTTCCGGAATGGGCAAAGGTTGATCGTGTTATAAACGGACTGGAAATTTATAACATGAATATCTTTGACAATATCATGACTTTCAATCAGGACAATCTTGACGGCGATGCTTTCGACTATTTCGGTACAACGATAAAATATCGTGAACTGCCTGCAATGAGAGATGCCTATGCAAGAGCCTTGCTGCTTGCCGGAGTCAAAGAGGGTGATGTTGTAACTCTCTGTATGCCCGTGTGCATAGAAAACTTAATGCTGTTGTTTGCCTGCAACTTTGTCAATGCCATCAGCAACAATGTCAATTTCCTCTTTTTAAAGAGTGACTTCGACTTGTATACGTCCGATAAAAATTCAAAGATTATCGTGACAATGGATGCATTTCTGCCGTATTTTGTCGATCACCTTGAAAACAGCAGTGTTGAAAAAGTAATTGTGATGAGCCTTGACGACTATCTGCCCGAAGAAAAAAAGGGTATGTTTCTTGATACTTCCGAAATGCCTAAGAAAATGCAGGAAGTTTTTGACATCAATCAGATAATGGAATGCCTTATGAATCTTGACAAGATAAAGGGCGTTGAGTTCATCAAATTGGATGAACTCAAAAAAGCCGCTGAATTGAGAACGGATATTCCGCTGCCTTACGGTCCGACAGACCTTGACCGTGATATCAGTTATTACTATACAAGCGGTACAACAGGCAATCCAAAATGTGTTGTTTACAAAGAATATTCCGTAAATGCCTATATCGAAATGCACGCAGGTCTTGACACGCAAAACTATGTCGGTGAGCGTTCTTTCCAGTCCATTCCGATGACTCACATGACAGGTGAAAGAGTTTGTGCATTGATGCCCCTTGCAAGAGGTCAGACTCTTGTTCCCCGACCTATCTACAACAAAAAGACGTTTGCAAGAGATTTGTCTATGACAAGGTGCAACAACGTCGTTGCAACGGCAAGTTTCTTCCTTTCAGCCGTTAAAAAAGGCGTTATCGGTCCTACCGCACTTGCAAATGTAATGCGTCCTGCTTCGGGCGGTGAACCCGTTACAAAGAGTGCCGTTTATAAAATAGACAAGTGGCTGAAAGAAAACGGCTGCAAAGTCAGATTTTCTCTCGGCGGCGGTGCAAGTGAAGAGGGTGGTGTTACTCTCGTTACTTACTTCATGAATGAACAGACAAAAACCAATGAAACAGGCTTGCCGCTTGAACCTCATGTTCATGTAAGACTCGTTGACGATAACGGCAATATCGTTACGGAAAATGAAGTACTTGCGAATCTTCAGGCAACAAGTCCTGCCGCAGCAGACCGTTACCTGAACAATCCCGAAGCTACCGCTGCAAGATGGTTCGTTGATGAAGAAGGCACTAAATGGGGCGTAACAGGCGATATCGCTGTAAGACACGCCGATGGTTCCTATAATATCCTTGGTCGTGCGTCCGATTCCTATGTCAATGAAAAGGGCGAGAGAGTTTATCTCTTTATGATAGAATATTCACTTGATGAAAATGATCCTATTCTTGAATGGGAAATAAGTGCATTCAAGAACGATAAAGGCGGACATGATGTAGTGGGACAGATAATTCTTGAACGTGGCTGCACTATACCGAAATCCGAATTGATAGAATTTTTGTGCCGTAAATACAAACTCAGTGCAATTAAATTCTATACAGAATTTGAACTCGGTGAAGTAACAAGCAAGAGGGATTATATTCTCCTTGCACACGATTATGAAGGCTATTATATGCCCTGCGATAAAGAAAATCTGTATTTTGTCAACTATTCCGAAGACGGTACGATGACAAGACAAATCGTAAGAAAACGTGAAGTTGACAATACCTGAGGAGGTCTTTAAATTGAAATTCAAAAGAATCTTATCGGTTGTGCTTTCGGCTGCATTGATTACAAGCACGACAAGCCTTTCTGTATTCGCAAAAGGCGGAGAAAAAAAGTATGACTATGTAGCACTCGGTGACAGTATTGCGGCAGGTTTCGGACTGAGCGGTGACGGTTCGGCAAGTTCGCTTACTGCCGATCCCGCATTGATTCTCACTGAAGATTTGATTGCCAATCCCGTACAGAATGCTTATGCAGCCGTTTTCGGCAGATACCTTGCGGAAATCGGTGAAAATTACGGCTATACCACTACTACAACTAACCTTTCATCAACAGCTTATCGTGCTGTTGACGTTGAACAGACTATTCTGAACGAGGGCTATAAGGGTGAAGTTGCAGAATGGATATTGGAAAAATTTGTTGGTGAGGGCGGCAGTGCTCCCATTGAAAAATACCATGAAATTTATTCAAAATATCTTCCCGAAGCGGAACTTGTCAGCATTCAGCTTGGCGGCAACGATATCGTTATGAATATCCTTTATCCGATATTGAAAATGGACAATCCCGTTTTGATGTCGATGTCCCTTTCCCTGATGCTGACATTGTTCGGCTGCGATACGACAACTGCACTCGGCGGCGGACTTCAGTATATGATGCAGAACAAAGACGGTCTGACATACGAAAAAATTACGGAAGCTGCCGAATATTTCAAAAATGTAGGTTCTAACGGTGAATACTATGTAAATATAGCTGCCGAACAGGTTTCAGGAGTTGTTGACGCTGTAAAGCAGGTAAATGACACTGCCGATATCGTTTTGGTAGGTATGTTCAATCCCTATGGCAATTCACTCGTATATGAAGGTCAGGTTCGTGACATGGCAAATATAGTTAAAGACATATTTGCACAGGCTGCCGAAATCGTATGCGGTCAGGAAATCAATACAGATGAAATCGTAATTATTGACGACGATTTCTCCGATGAAACGGAAAATTTCAATGATAATGTATCTGCATTGTCAAAGTTCAGTGCAAAGATAAAGAATTTCACAGGCTCTGCAAAAGCAAAGTTTACTAAACTTGTTTCGGCAGTGGCAAATGAAATTTCATATCCCTTGCTCTATATGACAGCAGGCAATAATGTTGAGCCTCAGATGACGCTGCTCAATGAGAAATTGAAAGTTCTTGCAGACGAAACAGGTTCAACTTATGTAGATGTATATGACATCAGCAATGAATGCAACCTTGATCCTCACCCGACTGCAAGCGGTCATAAGGAAATAGCAGATATCATGAAAACCAAACTTTCAGGCATGATCAATGAAAGAATGTCCGAAAATGCCGTTCCTGCTGCCGAAAAAGTGACTCTCAGCCAAAGAAATGTGACAGTTGCAGCAGGCAATACGGTTCAGCTTAATGCAGAGGTTGCCCCGTTCAATGCTTCACAGATCGTAAAATGGAAAACCAGCAACAACAAAGTTGCCACGGTAGATTCCAAGGGTACAGTTACGGCTTTGAAAGAGGGAAAAGCATTGATATATGCTGTTGCCGAAAACGGCAAAACGGCTGTATGTGTCGTTACCGTAGAAAAAAAATCAAGCGTTTTGCAGACACTTTTCAAAAAGCTTCTTAAAAAATAATCATAAAGAGGGAGTGAAATTATGAAATTCAGAAAAATATTGTCTGTTGCTCTTTCTGCAACACTTATTGCAAGTTCTGTAAGCCTTTCCGCATTCGCAAAGGAAACAGATAAAAAATATGATTACGTTGCACTCGGTGACAGTATCGCAGCAGGCTTTGGCTTGGAAAACAGCGATGGTACTATCCTTACAGACAGGGCTGTATGCGTTACCCCCGAATTGCTTGCCGATCCCATCAAAGAGGCTTATGCAACCGTTTTTGGCAAATACCTTGAAGAAATGGGACAGGCGAACGGCTATACGACTACTTCAACCAATCTTTCCGCAGTAGGCTACCGTGCCAATGACGTTGCCGAAACGATTATGAGAGACGGCTTTGTCGGTCAGACTGCCGTAGGTATTCTGGAAGGCTTTTTGGGAAAAGGCGGAAGTGCTCCGTTATGGCAGTATCACAAGATATTCAATGAATATCTTTCCGAAGCCGAGCTTGTCAGCATTCAGCTTGGCGGAAATGATATCATACTGGAATTGTTTGGTGATATGAGTTCGCAGGACAACAAGATACTGTCAACTTTGAGTTCGACACTTTTGATGATACTTGCGGGCTTTGATTCAAACAGGGCTATACAATACGGTGTCGATGCGATAAAGCAGGCAAAGGACTCCATTACTTATGAAATGCTTTCGGAAGCAGCGGCATATCTGAGTGAACTTGACTTTAACAAATACATTGATGCTTCCGCAGCAAATGTTGAAAAAGTCGTTGATGCAGTCAGAACGGTAAATGACACAGCGGATATCGCCTTGGTCGGTATGTTTGACGCTTACGGCAATTCACTTGTATATGACGAACAAGTCCGTGATATGTCATACGTTGTCAGAACTGTATTTGCAAGGGCTGCCGAAGAACTGACAGGCATGGAAATCGATGTTGATGATGAAGAAGAAATTGCCGATGAAGAATTGGAAGCGAAAACAGCTCTCCTTTCAAAATATACGGCTAAACTTCAGAAACTTTCCAACAAAGTGACAAAGTACAATAAGGCTGCTGCCGATAAACTTGTAGCGATTATATCCGATGAAATATCCTATCCTTTGCAATATATGGTAGCAGGAAAGGCTGTCGGCAAGGCTATGAAAGTTCTGAATCAGGAACTGGATGAGATCGCAGACAGAAAAGGCTGTATCTTTGTAGATGTTTATGATATAAGCAATGAGCATAATCTCGACCCTCACCCCGATGCACAGCGTCACAAGGAAATTGCTGACATCATGAAAACGGAACTTTCGGATATTATCATTTCAAAAATGACGGAAACAGCCGTTCCCGAAGCTGAAAAAGTGACTCTCAGTGAAAAGAATATAACAATGACCGCAGGTACGACTTATCAATTGAATGCTGCTGTTGCACCGTATGGCACATCTCAGAAAGTGAAATGGCTGTCAAGCAATAAAAATGTTGCGGCTGTTGATTCAAGCGGTGTTGTCGTTGCAAAAAAGGCAGGTACGGCTTATATTACGGCTGTTGCCGAAAACGGCAAAGCGTCTGTCTGCAAAGTTACCGTCAATAAAAAAACAACTGTTTTGCAGACGATATTTAAAACACTTCTGAAAAAATAATATTACAGAGTTTTATCAAAAAAGCCCTGACCGATTCAAAAATAATCGGTCAGGGCTTTCTGTTGTATCATTTGAGTTCGATAAAAAAATTTAACCTCTCTGTCGCGAAGTGACTGAAAGACGACTATTGAAAAAGTTAAAATTCCATCGAAATCACATTAAAAATACATTGGCGGATTGATTCTATTGTGGATGACCGTTTTCTGAGGTGCCGCAAAATGAGAATCATTTCATTTGCGGCACTGCTCGCTGTGTCAGCGATTTGGTGTGTAATTGTCGCAACTAACTCTTTTCTTCTTTATGCAATAATTTTTTCACATCCACCTCAAATTATCTTTTCGGCTGATTTGGCATTTCAATATTCTGATACTTTTTCTTGTAATATTCCACGACGCATCAAGGGAACAGCAGGTTTTCTGCCTGTCAAGCTGAATATCATCATTGGTAAACAGTTTCATTGTCGCCCCTGTCACTTCATATTCCTCCATTAAAACAGCCGCCGCAACCGAACTGTCAACACCGCCGCTCATGTCAACCAATACTTTCTTTTTCATTGAAATTTCTCCTCATATCTGTATAAAAATTATGGTTGTACAAATTTAATTGTCAAAAAGTAACGGTTTTAAAGGTGTACCGTTTTAATCGTTTTTAGTGCCGTTTTTATGGTCAAAAATGGTACAAGTCTAAACCATCCTTCAACGCATTGATAAACTCATTCATCTGTTTTTGCTGCTGTGGATGGTCTTTCAGCGTATCTGCAATGACACTTGTCCTGCCATCACTGTTGATATATTCTGTAATTGCAGAAAAAGAACTTGTAACACCAAAAAAATCAGACCTATGATAATAAAAATGATTCCTATGATAACTCCTGACTTTCTCGGAGCGGATTTATCGGCATCCTTTTTTGACATTGCCCCGAATATAATGGTAATAACAGCCGAAACCAAAACACACAATGAAAATACTACATTTATCTGACCGAAAAATGAAACTTCTCCGTTAAGTCCCATGCCTGTGAGCTTTGTCATCGGAATCATCGAAAGTGCCGCAAATACAATGGCAAGCGGACCAAAACACAAACCAATGATACCTTTTATATTTTTTTCTTTCATAACACAGCAGTTTCCAAGTTTTAGAGAAATTGAAAGACTCATATACAGAAGCAGGAAAAGCAAGAGCATTTTTAAAGATATGCAGTTAGATTTAAAAATAGTGGAAACTCAGTATTGATTAAAAAATACATAAATAGACCGAACTTTCCGAGAAATCAGACACTGCCGATTCCGAACCATCTTTTTTGATAGGTAAAATTCATGTCATATAAGCTGCCGCAACCGTTTTTGATGTAAAATTGCCGTTTTTAAACCACTCTCGCAGAAGATTCAAATATGCTTTTTGTGTTTGTTCATCATTCTTTGCTTCTCGGATAACGGCATCCCATTCGTCAATGATAAACACAAATTTCATTTGGGTTACTTCTGTATATGCTATCATGCAGTCGGACAAACCTGTTTTGTCCTTTAATTCCGGGTACTTGGATATCAGCTCGGAATGTATCGAATCTGCAATTTTATTGACAACTTTTTTGATATTGCCGTCTTGTCTTGTAACATCGGATATAAAACCTGCAATATCCAGATATATCACGTCATGGAAATCAAGTTTCTAATAAAGAAATTTAATGATCCAAAATTCTTAAAATATGACGTGGTTCAAGCAAACAATCAAGCATAATTTTAGAAATGGC
>CACZZB010000070.1 GCA_902785555.1 uncultured Ruminococcus sp. | reverse complement strand
GTCTGAAAGCTAAACGCTTCAAATGTTCTTTTGATGATAATTTTCTGGCTGATGTCATTTTTAACAAATTCCTTTGATCTTTTCATGCGGTTGCCCTGAGTTTGTTACAACATTATCAACGACATCTGCTATCAGGCAATCAATAACGATACCGTCACTTTCAAAAACCTTGATTATATCCGTGTTTTTTCTTTGTGCGATAAAGCATTTTCCGCCCCGAAAATAATATCGTCATATCGTTACAGCGGTAAAATCAGTTATCGTTATATCCATTTTTTATTGTATCAAAACATTTCTTCCAATATTGTTCACGCTCTATAATTTTGTCGTGATCATAGGAGAGTCCGAAATATTCAATCAAAGTAAATCTAAAGTATTTTTCAAAATATTCAGAACCTTTTCGATTATATAACTCTCTTAATTTGACATTTCCACCGTGTTTGGATTCTAAATAATTTCCCCAACGCTGTGCAACCCCTCCTTCACCGGATGCGGAACCGATATATAATTTTCCTGTATTTGTATCCGTAAGACAATAAATACCCGTGATTTTTTCCAATGCTGTGCGGTAGTCGGGCATGATTTTACCGTTTAAAATATCCGAAAGTCTTTTAAACTTTAAATGTACTTTGTCATAGCCTTCAAAATGTTCACCACTGTAAAGACACGGCAATATTTCCTTAAAAACAGCCGTATCAAGATATTTATTCATGTTAAAAGTATATCGGGAATATGTATTTCCTTTTCTGCATTTAATGATCAATCTACCGAACAGTGGTTTGAAACGGTCAATTACTTCGACTTCCGCATAATCTTTCATATTGATTTTCTTGATAACAGCAGCCGAAACGAACAGCCATTCGTTTTCATCCAACTTGATAAAGCTGAATACCCATTGTCCGGGCTTGAAATTTCTTTGTTTGCCGAAAGAACTCCAAAAGGAACAGTTATTGCAAGTTCCATTTATTTTATCTGTTTCGCTATGTGCAAGCCATCTGTCAATAAAAAGTTCATTTTTCTCGCTCGTATACATATTGAACTCGATTTTACTGTTATCAATTTCATTTTTTGTCAGGTAAAGTATATCGTTAAGCATTAAAAACTGCATGACGCAGAATCATGCAGTTTTGGACGGAGAGTGAGGGATTCGAACCCTCGAGCCCTTTCGGACTACCTGATTTCGAGTCGGAAAATATTTTAGGAAGTTCACGGAAAATAAAAGAACTTAAAGGAACTTTTTTCTCTCAAAAGTCCCGATGTTTACAGGATTTTTTAAGAATTTCAATTTCAAAAATCCCATAAAATCAACACATTTTTATATTCACTAATCACGGCAGTTCTAATAAAAATCATCATGGTTTTATTAGAACTGCCGTGAGAACTTTTTAAAAACTGTTCGTAAAGAAGCAAATCCGGCAGTGCAGATTTTCGGACGTATACGCACTGCAACACACAGAATCGTGTATGATTAAGCATTTTTATGACAGATTTATTTTTTTATTGTTATATAATGATGAATATGTTATAATATTCTCAAAATTAGGAGGGATATGTTTGAATATTTTTGAAATTGTCGGAAATGATTTTTTTAAGCCTTTAAGCAGCCCAAATAAAGAGATTTATTATGATTGCCTTAATATCATATATAATTCATATAGAACAGAACTATCTTACGGTATCGACAGAGATATTGTTATATCACAGCTTTGTGATTATTTTGAACGGGACAGCGGTACAGATATTATTTTTGATGATGACGGTGAAACACTGAAAGATTCACGAGGAATGGCTAATGCCTTTTTAAGAAACCTGAAAAAATACGGCTGGATAGAATCTGAGTTTTCAAATGACAGAAAAGAAAAAATTATCATGCCAAGCTATTCTGTAACTTTTATGCAGACGATGAACATAATTTCGGCAAATGGCGAAACGGAATATCAAAGCGAAATTTCCACGATTTATTCCATTCTCATCAATGAAGAACTGCTGTCACGTCCTTATCCGCAAATCGTCAAGCCTGTATATGAACATACTTTGAAACTTTTTACGGAACTGAAAAAACTCAATACAGACATAAGAAAATATATTGAAGAACTGACAGAGGGACAAACTTCCGAAGAAATCATGGAGCACTTTTTCGGCTACAATGAAAATATTGCTTCAAAGGCATATCACAGGCTGCATACAAGCGACAATGTGACGAGATTCAGAAATATTATTCTCAATCGTCTTAATGAAATACTGAATAATGGAGATATTATGAAAAAATGTGCGATAGGCTATCAGAATATAGAGGACTGCAACGACTATGACGAGGCTTTTGAAAATGTACGCAGAATTATCAATGACATTACGGAACATTTCCGTTCATATGATGAAATCGAAAGCGAAATTCAGAAAAAGCATACACGTTATCTGAATAGTGCCGTAAACCGTGCAAGAATGGCTTTTCTGAATACAAATAATATGGAAGGCAAATTATCCTCTGTACTCCGTATGCTTGCGTATGAACTTGACAATGAAGAAAATTACAGTTATGATGACGATGCAAGCGATGAAGTATGCCGTATATTCAATATGTTTCCGCAGAGTTTTCTCAGCGGAGAATCTCTTTATACTGTCCCCATATCCAAAAAAATAACCAATGTCGAAGAAATATTCATACCTGAAAAAATATCCGAAGAAGAACGCCTGAAACGCAGACAAGCCGTTATTGAAAAAAATAACAACAGGTTTTCAAAGAAGAATATCCGACAGTTTGTTTTTGAACTTTTGAAAGATAAAAAAAGTATCAGTGCTTCCGAAATACCCGTGAACTGCAAAAGGGATATGATACGCATTATTTTTATCAATATGTACGGCAGGGATAAAAAATCCGATTACATTATTATTCCAAAAGATGAAACGATACAAAAAGAGGGTTTTTCATTCCGTGACTTTACGATTAAAAGGAGAGTGAAATAAAATGGAATTTTCGGAACTTTTGGGGAATGTCCAAAAAGAAAGATTTCGTCAGACTGCCAATAAACTTCTTAACGAATGTTTTCTTCTAAAAAACTGTGTCGATACGAAAAGTAGTTATTATTTCGTTTTGAGAAATAAAGATATTTTTATATCTTATTTTGAATTGTTGGGATATGAACTGAATATCATTGAGGAATTCGGCATTATCTCTGCTTACAATTCTTTCGGCACAGGACGCATACGTCTTTCAAGACTTGAAAGTATCATTCTTTTGCTTTTAAGACTGATATACATAGAACAAAGACGCAAGATTTTAGATACAGATGATGTTATCATCACGGCAGATGACATATATGAAAAATACAAGACGCTGAAATTAAAAAAGCCTCTCGGTAAAACACAAATGCGTACCTGCTTGGCAAAGCTGAAAAAATACCATATCATACAAAATCTTGATACGGATATGGGAAATTCCGAAACACGCATACAAATATATCATTCCATTGCACTTGCCGTTTCGGCGGTAAGCCTTGATGAACTTTATAAAGCAAGCGAAATGAAATTGAAAACTTATACGGAAAGCGGTGACAATGATGAAAATGAAGAATACGATGACTAAAAAAATTCTGACAAGGCTTAAACTCATTCAATGGCACTATTTTGACAATGAAACGATAAATTTTTCTTCATCAAATCTGTTTTCGGGCGAGAACGGTTCGGGCAAGTCAACCATTATTGATGCCATACAGCTTGTTCTCACGACAGATACAAGGCATTTCAACAATGCCGCCAACGCATACAGCAAGCGTGATGTCAAAAGCTATGTCCGTGGAAAAACAGGTGAAGAAGGCATAACTGCCTATAAACGCAACGGAAATGTCATTTCCTACATAGCACTTGAAATATATGAGGAAAATAAAAACAGGTATTTTGTTATAGGCGTGAAAATAGATTCCGTTGACCTTGAAAGCGAACCTAAAAAGAAATGGTTTTGTGAGGAATGTACCCTTGATGACCTGACTTTCATAGTTGAAAACAAGCCTGCCCGTGATGAACAATTCAAGAACAATGGCAAAAAAGTGAATTATATTTATCAGTCAAGTGCGGCACAGGAACGATTTAAGCACCGCATGGGCAATTTGCAGGATACTTTTTATGACTTGTTAATGAAATCCATCGCATTCAAGCCCATGAAAGATGTTCGCAGCTTTGTTTCACAGTTTGTTCTGCCTGAAAAGGAAATTGATATAGGCAATCTGCGTGAAAATATTAATGCCCTGAAATCTATGCAGGATATGTTTGCGGAAGTTAAAAGACAGATTTCCGCACTTGAATTGATTTTAGCCGACAATACAAAACTCAATGAAACTCAAAGGCAAATGCTGATTATAGATATGCTTTTGAAGTTGGCTGAATTAAAGGGGATTCAGCAAAATATAATCGCTTCACGGCGTAATCTTGAAATATTGAAAAGTGACCTTAGAACGTATAAAAGCCGTTCCGAAAATATCGACAGCGAACTTGAAAGAAAACGAAATGAACAAACACAAATTCTTGTTGCGATAAATACGAATGAATCTACAAAACTGATTCAAAAGTATGAAAGCGAACTTCAAAGGCTTGACGGGGAAATCCGCTTTGTCAAAAAAGATTTTGATAATTTTCAAAATCAAATGTCCAAAATAAAAAATTCTCTGAAAGCAGTCCCCGAAATCCAAAGTAAACTTGAAAGTAATATGCTTTCTGTTCTTGCTGATGAAAATGCAGACGATACACAGAAAAATGCTATTGTCTGCGATGTTAAGAAGATATTTGAAAATTGTTCCGAAAATCTGCGTATAAAAAATGCAAATTCGGGAAATCAAATTGATATTCTGAAAAATGAAAACGCAAAACTTTCCAAACAGATTTCCGATTTAAAGCAGTATGACCGGTTGAATTATGATACAAATACAGTTAAATTGAAAAATGCCATTGAAAGCGAGTTTGGCAAAAGAGGTATTTCCTCACCTGTCAGGATATTTGCAGATCTGCTTGATATAACCGATACAAAATGGCAGAATGCCATTGAGGGCTATCTCAATACACAGCGTTTCCATATTATTGTTGAACCGCAGTATTATGATATTGCAGCACAGGTCTATGACAAAAATAAAAAGAATATCCATACAGCCGCCCTTGTCAATACAAATGCTCTTGATATGTCTCTGACTGTACCACAAAACAGTCTTGCACAATTTATTACAAGCAAAAACCGTTATGCCCTTGCTTATGCAAATTACCTTCTCGGCAGAGTGACCGCTTGTGAAAATATCAACGAACTCAAGCAAAATAATATTGCCGTTACAAAGGACTGTATGCTGTATCAGGGAAAGGCTCTCAGAAAGATAAATCCCACTATTTACAGTATGCCTTTTATCGGAAAATACGCCCGTCAGAAACAGCTTGAAATGATGGAAAAGGAACTTGAAGGAAAATATACCCTTCAAAGACAGCTTTCAGCTGAAACGGAAATTCTGAAAAGAAAAATCAATTCACTTTCAGAGTGCAATTTTGATACGCTTTCATCTTGTATTTCTGCACAAAGGATTTTCAAAGAACTGCAGGCTCAAAGAACGGAACTTCAAAAAAGTCTGAAAGATGCCCGTAACGATCCTACGATTTTAAAGTTGCAGACACAATCCGAAAAACTGCAAAAGAAAATAAGCGAATTGGAAAACAGCCGAAAAAGTGCAGAAAGTAAAATTGCCGAATGTGAGATTCGCATGAATGATACAGATAAAAATATCATTTCACTTCAAAAGGATGAAAAAATATCTGTCACTGAATTGGAAAAACTCTGTACAGGGCATGAAAGTGAATTTGCAGAAGCCGAAGAAAAATACAATAAAAATGAAAAAACAAAATCTGCCGATACGATACGTGCCAATTACATGAACAGGAGAACCGCCCTTAATAATACATTCAATCAGCAGATATATCATTTATCGCTTTTGCAGAGCAAATATAAAGATGGTGAACTTGGTACGGGAAAAGACTATATCAAAGACTATCTTGCAGAATATGAGAAACTGACAAAAAATAATCTGATTGAATATGAAGAAAAGCTGAAAGTCATGCAGGAAAACTGTGAAACGGAATTCCGTGAAACATTTCTTGACAGAATGCGTGAAAACATCAAAAATGCAAAGGACCTTTTCCGTAATCTCAACAAAACTTTAAGTGATATAAGCTATGGCGGTGACCGCTATCAGTTTACGTCAAGTCCGAGTGTTTCCAAAAAACATCTTTATGAGATGATAACATCTGAATTCAATGTGGGCGGTCTGAGTCTTTTTTCACATCAGTTGGAAGAAAAATATCATGATGAAATGCGGGAACTTTTTTCAAAACTCACTGTATCAAATGAAAACGGTGATGATATTCTCCGTGAATATACCGATTACAGAAACTATATGGATTATGACATAGAAGTCATCTCCCAAAACGGGAAAAAACAAAAATTTTCCAATATCCACCGTGAAAAGAGCGGTGGCGAAACGCAGACTCCCTACTATGTGGCAATAGCAGCCTCTTTCTCTCAGATATACAACTATGGAGAAAGTATCAGAATTATCATTCTTGATGAAGCCTTTGACAAAATGGACGAGGAAAGAATCAAAAGCATGATGCAGTTTTTCAAGGAACTGAATTTTCAGGTGATACTTGCCGCACCGTCATCAAGACTTGAAATTATCGGAGAATGTACAGACCAGATTTTGATGGTATATAAAGAGGATTACAGCAGTATTGTAGAGGAGTTTTCACTATGAATTATGCCAGGAAAATTCTTGATACCCTTTTGGACAGCTTTGAAAAAAGCAAAACTTTTACAGGCGAAAATCTCGTTAAACAAACTTTTTCAATAAAGCCTGAAAAGCTGTTTCCCGACTATGCCGACAGTGCCGCATTTGATGTTTTTAAAACAGTCAATGAAACTGTATCGGAACTTGAAAATAAACATTTCGTTACAGTGAAAAAACAAAAAAACGGTGTTGTAACAAGCATTTCACTTAATATTTCAGCCGTGCCCCAAATATATTCATTTCTGAAACGCACTCCCAAAAAAGATATAAATAACAGCCTTTCCAATTTGCTGCAAAGCTATATCGGCTGTAATGATATTCTTGATAAATATTGTAATCAACAGTTGAAAAGACTTGCCGAAAATAAAAAAATACCGCAATTTGACGGTGATTTTCAGGAGTTCAAAAATATTCTTGAAGTGCTTGCGAAAATCATGACAGTTGAAAAAGAAACTTATCAGAGGGATTTTTCAACTGCCGTACTGCACGATTCCAAAGCATTTGAAAAAATAAAGAGTAAAGTTGTGAATATTCTGTTTGAATACGGGGATTTTGCCGTTAAAGATACAGTGCTTGAAGAACTGAATATCATCAGAAATCCCGGTCATGTTTATTTCAAGGGTAATGGTATTATTACAATAGACGGTCAGATAATAGACCTGCAAAAATTACACGGTGATATAGGTATATCGTCATCACTTCTTCAGAATATTGATGATATAAAAGTGAACGGCAATAAAGTTATCACGATTGAAAATCTTACGACGTTCAACGCTTTTGGCGATAAAAATTTTTTTGCTGTATATCTCGGCGGATACCATAATCATGACAGAGGCGAATTTATCCGCAAAATGTACAGCCTTAATCCTCATGCGGAATATTATCATTTTGGTGACATTGATGCAGGCGGTTTTTATATTCTTCTTCACCTGAGAAAGAAAACCGGCATTTCATTCAAGCCTTATAAAATGGACATTCTCACACTGCAGGAAAACATTTCAAAAACAAAAAAACTTACTGACAATGACATAGTACGATTAAAAAATCTACTTGAATCGGAATTTAAAGAAACAATCAATTTCATGTTGGAAAATGACTGCAAACTTGAACAGGAAAATCTTGATAAATGATATATTCCCTAATAAAATGGTGTTTATATGTCAAATATTCCCTCATAAAACCGTAGTAATATAGTAAATATTCGCTATTATTTTTGCAAAAGTATTGTGTTATTCATCATTTTGGACTATAATAAGTTTGAGGTGATTTGATATGTATTTGAAAAGAAAAATTGACGATTTTTTAATGGGGTGGAAAAATAACTCCGACAAAAAGCCTTTAATTATACGAGGTCCCCGACAGGTAGGCAAAACAGAATCTGTCAGAAAATTTGCAAGCGAAAATTACGGGCAAGTTGTGGAAATAAACTTTATTGAAGAACCAAAATATAAAATTATCACTGAATCAGGATATTCCACGAATGAAATTATCAAGAGTATTTCTTTGCTTGACAACAGTAAAAAATTTGTTCCGAATGAAACTCTTATTTTCTTTGACGAAATACAGGATTTTCCCGAAATAGCCACAGCTTTGAAATTCTTTTGCATGGACGGAAGATTTGATGTTATTTGCAGCGGTTCCATGCTTGGTATCAATTACAACAGAATAGAAAGCAACAGTGTAGGCTATAAAGCAGATTACACTATGTATTCAATGGATTTTGAGGAATTTCTTTGGACAAAAGGATATGATTCTGCCGCAGATGAAATATTGGAACATATGAACTTATTAAAGCCTTTTTCAACGGTTGAAATGAATGTTTATAATTCTCTGTTCCTTGATTACTGTATTCTGGGCGGGATGCCTGCCGTAGTTAGACAGTATATTGAAAAAGGCACTTTTGAGGGTATTCTTGATGTTCAGCGACAGCTTTTGAAGGACTATCAGGAGGACATCAAAAAATATGCTGATGGTGTGGACAAAACGAGAATACTGAATATTTTTCGTCATATCCCTGTTCAGCTTGCAAAAGAAAATAAGAAATTTCAAATCTCAAAAGTCGCATCAGGTGCAAGATTTAAAGACTACCGTGGCTGTATAGAATGGCTTGATGAAGCCGGACTGATAAATATATGCTACTGTATGCAGGTGCCGGAATTGCCTCTTGGCGGAAATTATGATGATACCAAATACAAGATTTATTTCAAGGATACCGGACTGTTGATTGCAATGCTTGATGAGGAAGCTCAGGACGATTTGCGTGTAAACAAAAATATGAATGTTTATAAAGGAGGTCTGTATGAGAGCATTGTTGGAGAAGCTCTTGTTAAATCGGGCTGTAAGCTATATTACTACAAAAAAGAAAATTCCACTCTTGAAGAAGATTTCTTTTTACGCACCAAAACAAAGCTGATTCCTGTTGAAGTGAAAGCCGCAAATAACAAATCAAAATCGCTTTCAACGCTTATTGAAAGCGAAAAGTATTCCGAAATAAGCTATGGAATAAAATTGTGTAACAGAAATATCGGTTTTGAAAATAATATTTATACATTTCCTCACTTTTGCACTTTTCTGTTAAAGCGTTATCTCAAAGATAAAGAATGATTGTTGATTTGCTTGTTCCCAAATTATAAGTAATACATTTATCAGAAAATTAGCAACAATTTCAGCATTACATCCAACTTTCAAACACCACATCATTGTGGTATTGCAAAAATTCTCTTTTGGGAGTGAATTTTTCAGGGAGAGCGATTTGTTTTCCATCATAAATAGTGAAGAATCTGTCCACAACGGCACCATTGTATATATCTGTGATATTGTGAGAAATGTGTATAATGTTATCGGGAGTTACTGTCAGAAATCCTTTGTCAAAAGCTCTGTCATGCAGTGAATTAAGACATAATCCGTTACAAGGATTTGTTTTTTCTATATCACTGCTGACATTCCACGGTTTGATATGACTTGCAATGAGAAGTGAAACGGTATTAAGTCCTGTTATACAGCAAGCGTATCCATAAGAAGTTAAGACAGCTTTCCTGAAAAAACTTTGATTAACTCTCTGTTTTATGGTTACTTCTTTGACTTTGCCCGAAGGAATATTTAAATCTTCAATCAATTCACTATCTATACTTACACCCTGTCGTTCAGCAATGAGCCGTTCACTTTCAAATGCAAGTTCATCCCATTTTCCATTAAATTCGTTCCATATTTGTTCGTCAAGTTTACTCGCATTACCAAGTCCTACTATCCCTTGTTTTTTCAAAGTTTCATCAAAACTGCCTAAATTACCGATTTTCATATTAACAGCACTCGGAGAACGACCAATTATTTTTGCTGTCTTGATTACATCGGGGTGAGATTTGGATGAACGCTGAAATGGTATTTTACAATAAAGATTGAAAACTATTATTTCTTCTTCTCTTGTCCATAGTCTTTTTTCCAAATCAATCACTCCACTATCATTGTTTGTTCTTTGTTTATAAGTATAATACTTTTATTTTGTTCTGAAAGTTCAATGACACGTTCATCAAATCCGCTTTTCGAGAACAGTCCGTATATCATACGATAACCGCTGAATTTGGAAATTGTTCTGCATTTTTCCGTGAGAGCAGAATATACCCTTATATCAACAGGTCTGTCATAAAATTTGCACTCTCCGGCAAATATCGTTTTACTATGATTATCAACTGCAACGACATCAATTTCTG
>CACZZB010000069.1 GCA_902785555.1 uncultured Ruminococcus sp. | reverse complement strand
CTTTCGAGACTAACTGTATATCCTCAAAAAATGTATTCTCTTTTGCTTCTTTTGCTCTATAAGCACTTTTACTTTTTAAAAACTTGGAAACTGGTGTATTATAATAATAAAAAACACATTCAAGGAGGCTAAAAAAATGCTCAGGGATTTTGAAACAAAAAAACGTGAGGACAGCAACTCACTCAATACCGAGATAAAACAACTGGAAACTCAGCTTCTCGGACAGCAGCAGCTTTTGATGAAAGAAAAAATGCCCGTTATAGTTCTTATCGAAGGCTGGGCGGCTGCAGGAAAAGGTACTCTTATCAAAGAACTTATCAGCGAACTTGACCCGAGATTCTATAATGTAGTATCGCCTGTCGTACTGCCCGAAGCTGACGAAAGATTCCCGTTTCTGTATCAGTATATGAAAGCCATACCCGTCAACGGAAAAGTAACATTTCTTGATTCGGGCTGGATGGAAAATGTAGTCCGCAAATATTTACGACATGAGATAACGAAAGAAGAATACCGTAACCGAGTACGTCAGGTCAATGAATTTGAAAGACAGCTCCGTGACGGCGGATACATAATATTAAAATTATTCCTCCATATCGAAAAAAGAAAACAGTATGAACGTCTTTACAGGCTTGCGGAAGACCCTAAAACGGAATGGAGAGTAAACCGTGAAGACCTTATGCAGCATAAAGAATACAAGCGTTTTCTTGAAGCCTATGATGATTTCATGGAAAAAACAGGCAGCACTGTCGGCTGGCAGATATTGGACGGAAGTCATCATAAAACTGCTGTAAGAGATGCCCTCAGACTGCTTGTACAAAGGGTAGACCACGCTGTCAATGACGGCAGATATGAGGGCGTGACATTTCAGGAGGAATTCCCGCTCAAAGAAATGCCCAAACTTTCGGAAGTAGACCTTTCACCCTCAATTGATGATGACGAATACAAAAAAGAGCTCAAAAAGCTACAGACAAGACTCGGTGAACTGCACAATATCATATACCGCAAAAAAATACCCGTTATACTGTGCTATGAAGGCTGGGATGCTGCAGGCAAAGGCGGCAATATCAGACGACTGACATATTCCCTTGACCCGAGAGGATTTGACGTACACCCGATAGCCTCACCGCTTCCGCATGAGCTAAACAGGCATTATTTATGGCGTTTCTGGACACGTCTTCCGAAAACAGGTCATATATGTATATTCGACAGAACATGGTACGGCAGAGTCATGGTAGAACGTCTTGAAGGCTTCTGCACCGCAAACGAATGGCACAGAGCATATAACGAGATAAATGAATTTGAACGTATGCTCACCGAATGGGGGGCTGTTGTACTGAAATTCTGGATACATATTGACAAAGATGTACAGCTCGAAAGATTCAACGACCGTGAAAATACCCCCGAAAAACAGTGGAAAATAACCGAGGAAGACTGGCGTAACCGTGAAAAATGGGATGAATATGAAACAGCCGTTGACGAGCTTCTTCAAAAAACAAGCACCAAAAATGCTCCATGGCATATCATAGAATCCAACGATAAGAAATACGCCCGTATAAAAACTCTTAAAATAATCGTAAAAGCTCTTGAAAAAGCCTGTGAAAAACATTTTAAAAATATGATGGAATAATATGAAATTATAAATTTTTCTTGCATTGTAAATGTAATTATGGCATAATTGATTTGATTATTTATTATGCGATGGTGGAATTTATGGAATTGAAAAATTTATACGAAAAAAAATATATTATAGAACAGCATCCCTATATATTTTCTTTGATGGTCTGTACAGGTGTATGGGCTTTTACATTCGGTGACCAAAAATTGTTTTCGGGAACGGCTGCCGCAATAATTGCATTTCTGACAATCATCCGGCTGTTCGGAAAATTCATTGCACAAAAAAAAGCTCAATATGTCAGGTTCGCAATAACATCAATATTATCTGCCGCAACTGCCGTCTTTTTTTCACTTTCACCTTTCAAGGGAAGTATGCTGCTTTTGACGGGTATAGCCTGCATATTGTTTATGTATCTCAGATACAAAAAAGAATTATTTGAACCAAACAATCTTCGGCTTCTTATCATGGCTTTTGCATTTCTTCTTTATATATCATACATACTTTTCACTCAATGCACAAAACGTCAGATAGATGCAGGATATATCCATAACGGCTTCGGACATCTTTCTTATATAGAATATCTTTATGAACACGGACTTCTTTTACCCGACTTCGACCCACGTAATGTTATTCAAATGTATCATCCGCCATTGTTCTATTATATTGCAGCTTTCATTGTCAGAATAACAACACTGTTGGGCATACCGTATGAAAATGCTCTTGAATCGGCTCAGATTATACCGCTTTATTCCGCTGTATGTACTCTCATCACCGCCGATAAAATATTCCGTAAATTCCGTCTGAAAGACTATGCCTTGTGTGCGGCACTTGCATTGACGGCTTTCGGAACGGGAATAATAATCCTTTCGGGTATGTTAAATAACGATATGCTTTCAATAGCTCTTGAAACAGGAGCTGTCTTCTGTGCTTTGGAATGGTATGATAACAGGACTTTCAGGAACATCATAAAGACTGCTCTCTGCATAGGCTTCGGGATGATGACGAAATTATCCGTTGCAATTGCCGCTCCCCCTATCGCATTATTATTTATATATGTATTCTTCAAAGAACTAAAAAGCCGGAAAATATATATTCGACAGTTCCTTGCATTTTTGGGTATAAGCGTACCGTTGGCAATATGGTTTCCCATCAAAAATCTGATATTGTTCGGTATACCTCTGGGATATGTTCCGCAGGGTATGCACAATGACTATATGAAAAATATTCCTGTATGGAAAAGACTGTTTGATTTCAGCTGGCAGAATTTTGAATATCCCATTACTGTAAATTACGGCGGTTCGATATTCGATACAAACGGAAAATTTGAAGACTATAACCCTATAATAGCTCTGATAAAATCCAATGTCGATATGCAGATGATGAGGGACAAGGGTTTTCTTGCAGCTATCTTCTACATACAGTTTTATATAATGCTGATACTTGCGGTAACAGGTTTTTCTTATATGATATACTGCCTGTTCTCCAAAAATATGAAACATATATTCATGTCGGTATTCTGGCTGTCGATAATGGTTTCATACTACATTTTCTGTATCAGATATACCAATATCTATGCCGAAAATATCCGCTATGTATTTGACATAATTATTATCAACTCCCTGTATGTCAGTCTGCTTCTCAATGACAGCCGCCAAAACAAATTTGTCAAATATATCAGATATTTGCTTTATCCGATAATAATAACATACACAATACTTTCTGTTTTCATGTGGTCGGGATTATCATTTTTTAAGTAAAAATCAAATATCCGCAAAATATAAAAAGGCGATATGCCCTTAATGGGTCTACCGCCTTTTTTGCAATTACGGAAAGCTGTTTTTGATTTCGTCTTCCTATTTCAGTACCGCAAAGAATGTCATGAACATTAATTTTATGTCATAGAAAAAATTGAACTTATTTATATATTCAAGATTATATTTCATCTTTTGGGGCAGAACTTCATTCACATAAACGTCATCTGTATTTTCGGCACCGTCAAGGAGTTTTTCTTCGTCTTTGAACTTTATGCTCGCAAGAGATGTTATTCCGGCAGGCATCAAAAGAGTTGCCATCATTTCATCTGTATATCTTTCGACATATCTTTCAACTTCGGGTCTTGTTCCGACAAAGCTCATATCTCCTTTGAGAACGTTGAAAAGCTGAGGCAGTTCATCAAGACGGCATTTTCTCAGAAATTTTCCTGCTCCTGTAACTCTGCTGTCATTCTGAACGGTGACTTGCGTACCGAGTTTTTCGGCATCCGATACCATTGTACGAAACTTGAATATATAGAAAACTCTCCCGTAAGCCGTTACACGCCTCTGACGAAAAAATACTTTTCCTTTTGAATCGCATTTTATCCAGACCGCTATTATTATCATAAAAGGCATGGCTATTACAGTCAAAACCAAGCCTATGACTATATCGAATATTCGTTTCAATACAAGACTGCCTGTTCTTTTTTTCAGAATATCGTAATACGGTCTTACACTTTCATTCCTGAACTGTTCGGGCAGATTATCCCAGCTTTTCACACAAAAAACCTCATTTCTTAACGGCTTTTACCTTGACTGTTTTCGCAGGAGCATTTTCTTTCATGCTATTGTTTTTGAGCTGTTCACGGGCTACCGCAAGCATCAGTTTGATACGGTTTTCCTGATTGACACGGGGAGCACCGGGGTCATAGTCTATGGCTACGATATTGGCATTGCTGTGTTTTTGCTTTATCTGTCTTATCATGCCTTTGCCGTTGATGTGATTCGGAAGACATCCGAAAGGCTGTGTACAAACGATATTTTCAAAACCGCTCTCGACAAGTTCAAGCATTTCACCTGTCAGAAGCCAGCCCTCCCCCATTTTACTTCCGTAACCGACTACACCTTTGACTAATTTCTTGGTATGCTCATATTTTGTTATCGGCTTGAAGCCGTATTTTATCTGACTGTTTACGACCATCTGTTCAAGCTCTTTGAGATAATTAAGAAGTTTTTCAACGACGATATATTTCAGTCTGCTTCCGCCATAAAGCTTGTAATCTTCAAGCCTGTTGTCTATCTTGAACATCATAAAACCCATCATTCCGGGCATATTAACTTCACAATCCTGCTCATACAAGAACTGTTCAAGATTATTATTTCCAAGACTTGAATACTTTACATATATTTCCCCGACAATTCCGACTTTTACTTTCGGAACTCTCTTTATTTTTATTTTGGAATAATCCTCGGCTATTTCATCAAGATTCTGTGCAATTTCCTTTCGTCTGAAACCGTGACCGCCTGCAAGGATATCCGTCAATTTCTGTGTCCATTTTCTGATAAGTTCGGCACTGTCGCCTTTGTTTATCTCATAGGGCTTGACCTGATTGTCAAGGCTCATCAGAATATCACCGTATATCAATCCTGCCGCCAGACGTCTTATCATCGGGATAGTCAAGTGAAAACCGCTGTTTTTTTCAAGCCCCGAAAGATTGAGGGAAATTACGGGTACTTTTTCAAAGCCTGCTTTTACAAGAGCCTTTCTGAGCAGATGTATATAATTTGATGCACGACAGCCGCCGCCTGTCTGTGTTATCATAAGAGCCGTTTTATTGACATCATATTTGCCGCTTTGCAGAGCGTGTATAAACTGCCCTATAACAAGAAGTGCGGGATAGCAGGTATCATTATGAACATACTTCAAGCCTACCTGTGCAATCTCAGGACCTTCCGTTTCAAGCAGAACTACTTTATAGCCGTAATGCACGAAAACATTTTTCAGTATATTAAAATGTATTTTTGCCATCATAGGAAGAAGTATCGTATATTCTTCCTTCATCTCTTTTGTAAAAAGCAGTCTGCCTGTTTTGTCATAGACAAGTTCTGCCATAAAGTATCACCGACTTTCTTATTTGATAGTTGCCAAAAGACTTCTTAAACGAATTTTTACTGCACCGAGATTGGTTATTTCATCAATTTTTATCTGAGTATATATTTTTCCGTGATGTTCGAGGATAGCACGGACTTCATCAGTCGTGATAGCATCAACTCCGCAGCCGAATGATACAAGCTGAACCAAATTCATGTTGTCATGTCCGCTGACATATTCCGCTGCCGCATACATCCTTGAATGATACGTCCATTGGTTAAGTACATCCGTATGTATCTTTTCATGCACTTTGCAGCTTACTACATCCTCCGAAACTATCGCTACATCAAAGCTTGTTATCAATTTATCTATGCCGTGATTTATCTCGGGGTCGGCATGATAAGGACGACCTGCAAGTACGATTATCTGTTTTCCATGTTCCTCTGCACGTCTGATTATATCATCACCGTAATCACGTATCTTTCGGAGATAGCTTTCATATTCTTCATAAGCCTTTTTTGAGGCTGATTTTATTTCTCTGAGTGATATCCCGTCAAAGTAATTTTTGAGTTCCTCATATATTTTCTTCGGGAAATCCTTTGGTCTGTGTATTCCGACAAATTCATGGAACAACTTTACTCCCTGAATATCTTTGACATAGGAATAAATTACTTCGGGATAGTATGCCACAACAGGACAATTATAATGATTATCGCCCAAATCTTCATCAAAGTTATATGACATACACGGATAGAATATATTCGTTATACCGTTGTCAAGAAGCCACTGTACATGACCATGCATCAGTTTTGCAGGAAAGCATACCGTATCCGATGGTATAGTCTGCTGACCATGAAGATATAATTTTCTGTTCGAGAACGGTGAAGTGACCACTTCAAAGCCGAGTTCCGTCAGGAATGTATACCAGAAAGGCAACAGTTCAAACATATTCAGTCCGAGAGGTATGCCTATTTTTCCACGCTTGCCCTCTTTTGGAGTATATTCTTTTAAAAGTTTCAATTTATATTGATATATATTGAAACTCTCGTCGGGAGATTTTTTCGTGACAGGTTTTTCACATCTGTTTCCTGCAATGAATTTTCTTCCGTCACTGAAAGTATTGACCGTAAGGCGACAGTTATTGCTGCACCCTCCGCAGTTTACAGATTTTATTTCATGTACGAATTCATCAAGCTGTTTCGGTGTAAGAACTGTTGATTTTGCATTTATATCAGCCTTTGATTTAGCGTACAGTGCCGCACCGTATGCACCCATAAGACCCGATATTTCGGGTCTGATAACGTCTGTGCCCATTTCCTGTTCAAATGCACGAAGTACGGCATCATTCAGGAAAGTTCCGCCCTGTACGACTATTTTCTTGCCGAGTTCACGGGGACTTGCTACACGGATAACTTTATATAGTGCATTTTTAACTACACTAAGACACAATCCTGCCGATATATCTTCAATGGTAGCACCGTCTTTCTGAGCCTGTTTTACTGATGAATTCATAAAAACGGTACATCTTGAGCCCAAATCGACAGGCTGTTTTGCAAGAAGACCGAGCTTTGAAAATTCCTCCGAGGAATATCCGAGAGCATTTGCAAAGGTCTGCAAAAATGAGCCGCACCCCGATGAACACGCTTCATTAAGGAATATATTGTCAATAACGCCTCCACGAATCTTGAAGCATTTTATATCCTGTCCCCCGATATCTATGACAAATTCAACATCGGGCATAAAACTCTTTGCGGCTGTAAGATGTGCTACTGTTTCAACTATGCCGTAATCAATTGAAAAGGCATTTTTGATAATTTCCTCACCGTAGCCTGTAACGGCTGTGGAAATTATATTTACATCGGGATTTATTTCATAAATATGTGTAAGGAAATCTTTCACGATAGGAACGGGATTTCCGCTGTTTGAAAGATATTCCGAGTATAAAAGAGTATTGTCTTCCGATATTGCAACGGCTTTGACAGTCGTTGAGCCTGCATCTATTCCTAAAAATACTTTTCCTTTGAAGTCTTTCAGCTCACCTTTTCTGACGGTAGCTTTTGAATGTCTTTCCTTGAATTCGTCAAGTTCTTTCTGATTTTTGAAAAGAGGCTTGTTGAAGGCAAAATTTCCCGTACCCCTGTATACTTCGACTTTTTGGATGGCGTTGTCGATATCGGCATTTTTTTCTGCACACAGTGCCGCACCCAATGCAACGTAATAAAGGGAATTTTCGGGACATATACCGTTTGTTTTGAGAGCCTTGTCAAAACCTGCTCTCAATTGCGGTATAAAAGTCAAAGGACCTCCAAGATATACGATATTTCCCTTTATTTCACGCCCCTGTGCAAGTCCGGCAATGGTCTGATTGACTACCGCCATGAATATACTTGCAGCTATATCTGTTTTCTTGGCACCCTGATTCAATAAGGGCTGTATATCTGTCTTGGCAAAAACTCCGCACCTTGAAGCGATAGTATATATTTTTTCGTGCTGTTCCGAAAGTTCATTGAGCTGTTCTATGGGAACATTGAGAAGTGTTGCCATCTGGTCAATGAAAGCTCCCGTACCGCCTGCACATGAGCCGTTCATTCTTACTTCCATACCGCCTGACAGGAATAATATTTTAGCATCTTCTCCGCCCAATTCTATTACAACATCGGTATTCGGGATAAAAGTATTTGCGGCAACTCTTGTTGCATATACCTCCTGTATAAAATCAATTCCACAGGCATCGGCTATTCCCATGCCTGCCGAACCTGACATGGCTATTACAGTATCATCCGCATTTTTGACCTGTTCTTTGACTCTCTGAAGCAGTTCGGAGATTTTTTCGGTTATCTGGGAATAATGTCTTTCGTAAGTTTTGTATATTATATTGTTATCACCGTCAAGCACAACACATTTGACAGTAGTTGAGCCTATGTCAAGACCTATCTTCAACAAATCGGAACACACCCTTTTTTCAATGCACTTATATATTCAGACTACATTATACATTAAAATATATCAAATTTTATTCTTTTAAAGAATTATAATATCGAAATAAAATGCAATTTTTGTTATTATGTACAATTAATTGTTCTACAATATGTATAGAAATTTCAAAAAAATTTTTATTTGACAAAAAGGAAATAATAGGTTAAACTATAATATGTAAATTATATTTTAAATGAGGTGTTTGCGAATGGTCAAGATAACCGTTGGTATCGACGGCATGATGTGTGGGATGTGTGAATCACATATCAACGATGCGATACGAAATAATTTCAAAGTTACAAAGGTAAGTGCATCACATAAGACAAACTCCGCTGAAATTATCTCTGAAACCGATATTCCCGAAGATGAGATAAAAAAAATCGTTGAACAGACAGGATACAAATTCACTTCTTACGATTCTGAACCTTATGAAAAGAAGAAAGGTTTCCTGTTTTTCTGATAAATGAAAATGGATTTTTTTGTTCATATTTTCCTCCTTTCTGCAATGAAAGCCCGAAGTTTATCGACTTTGGGTTTTTATTGCTTTTCGTCAGAAATTTCAGCTTAATGTGCAAAAATTCTCCGACATTTATAGATGTCGGATGAATTGTTCCATATCAGGTTTTTTTATTGACAAATCAAACATTATTATGCTATTATAAAAGCGACAGTGTCGGAGCTAAACGGTCTCCCCTGCCGACAATAGGGCAATCCACACCCGAGAACATAAAGATGGATCATCCTTGTTATCAAAAACAGGATGTAAAATATTTTCGTAACTCCATTTAACTGCCGTGCGTGGATTGAAAATAATATAAATTATTAAATTAAAAAGGTGGTTTTTGTATATGGCAAAACAACAGACTATCATGCTTACTAACGAGGGCTTGCAGAATTATGAAAAAGAACTTGAAAATCTTAAAACCGTTGTCAGAAAAGAAGTTGCGGAAAAAATAAAAGTTGCCCGTTCATTCGGAGACCTTTCGGAAAACAGCGAATATGACGAAGCCAAAAACGAACAGGCAATGGTCGAAGCAAGGATAGCAGAAATTGAAGCTATCCTCAAAAATGCTCAGGTCATAGATGAAAGCGAACTTACAAATGAACATATCCATATTGGCTCGAAAATAAAAGTTCACGATTTCGATTTTGATGAAGATATTGAATATCAGATAATAGGTTCGGGTGAAGCTGACCCGTTCAATGGCAAGCTTTCAGATGAATCACCTGTCGGTTCGGCTTTCATAGGACATAAAGTCGGACGGTGTAGTTAAATTTGAGATTCTTGAAATATCGAAATAATTTTTTTCAACGGTGATGGAATAATGTTGGTGCACGAATTTTTGTCATGCAGTTATGGTGAACTTTCAGAGGATATCGTTTATGACGATTTTATAAAAAAATTTAGAAATAATATCATTTATGTCAGTGACAATATTATTTTGAAGTATCATAAAAACTTGTCCAAAGGATTTCAGGAATATTGGAATAAATTGAATGACAAAAAATTTGAAGGGATTAATTACTATGGTATTACCGTCATTCCAACATCTGAAATCAATTCTTTTATAGAAAATATAAAGAATATCCCCGATAAGAATATCAAAAGCCTTGTGAAAATATGCAGGAATGCAGTTATGACAAAAAAATGTATCGTTCATTTCGGTATATAAATAAATGTTCATTTCGGTATATAAATAAATTGAAAGGAATAAAGGAAAATGGCTGAACAACAGAATATTAATGAACTTTTAAAAGTAAGACGAGATAAGCTGGCTGAATTGCAGGCATCAGGAAATGACCCTTTTCAGATAATGAAATATGATGTGACACATCACAGCATGGAAATAAAAAATAACTTTGATGAGCTTGAAGGCAAGAACGTAAGCATTGCAGGACGTATCATGTCAAAGCGTGTAATGGGAAAGGCATCTTTCTGTCACATACAAGACTTGCAGGGTACTATACAGGCATACGTTGCAAGAGATAATATCGGTGAAGATGAATACAAGCTTTTCAAAAAAATGGATATCGGTGACATTGTCGGCGTAAAAGGTGACGTTTTCAAGACAATGAAGGGCGAGATTTCAATTCACGCATCCGAAATAACTCTGCTTTCAAAGAGCTTGCAGATACTTCCCGAAAAATATCACGGTCTTACAAATACAGATACCCGTTACCGTCAGAGATACATTGACCTTATCATGAACGAGGAAGTCAAAGATACTTTTATCAAGCGTTCCAAGATAATCAGTGCTGTAAGAAGATACCTTGACGGTCAGGGCTTTATGGAAGTCGAAACTCCCATGCTTGTTTCAAATGCCGGCGGTGCTTCCGCAAGACCTTTTGAAACACATTTCAATGCTCTTGACGAAGACCTCAAACTCCGCATATCCCTTGAACTCTATCTCAAAAGACTTATCGTAGGCGGTCTTGAAAGAGTTTATGAAATAGGCAGGGTATTCAGAAACGAAGGTCTTGATACAAGACACAATCCCGAATTTACCCTTATGGAAATATATCAGGCATATACCGATTATAACGGCATGATGGACTTGACGGAAAATCTTTACAGATACGTTGCACAGGAAGTTCTCGGTACAACCAAAATCACCTATAATGGAATCGAAATGGATCTTGGTAAGCCTTTTGAAAGAATCACAATGGTTGACGCTGTTAAAAAATATTCAGGAGTTGATTTCAACGAGATACACACTCTTGAAGAAGCAAGAAAGATTGCTGATGAAAAAGGTGTTGAATACGAAGAAAGGCATAAAAAAGGTGATATCCTTAACCTGTTCTTTGAAACATTCGTTGAGGAGCATCTCATCCAACCGACTTTCTTAATGGATCACCCTGTTGAGATTTCCCCTCTCACCAAGAGAAAGCCAAGTGATCCGGAATATGTAGAACGTTTTGAATTCTTTATGAACGGTTGGGAAATGGCCAATGCTTATTCAGAGCTTAATGACCCGATAGACCAACGTGAACGTTTCAAGGCACAGGAAGAACTCCTTGCACAGGGTGATGAAGAAGCTAATCACACTGATGAAGATTTTCTCAATGCCCTTGAAATAGGTATGCCTCCCACAGGTGGTATAGGATTTGGTATAGACAGAATGTGTATGCTCCTTACAGATTCTGCCGCTATAAGAGATGTACTTCTTTTCCCGACAATGAAAAGTTTGGATAAATAAAGCCAGTATTCATGCGGGTTTCAGCCTATTAAACATAGAATTTGCGACCAAATTGCGACCAAATAAAGAGAACAAGCAAATAAAATCAGGACTTCCAGAGTGAAATGTGAGTCCTGATTTTTTCATTTATATATTTCTGATTTTCTAAAGCACAAAAAGTCTACCACAAATTATGGTGGTGACTAATAATCGATTCTTGATATGACTCCTCAATAGTCTTTTTTAGTTCCTAATATTCTCTAATTGTCCATTATATTACCTCTAATGTCTTAATAATCCTTAAAAATTATTAAAAATTCCTTGCATTTTTTTAAAATCAATGATATTATTGTAATAGTGTTATACAATGGGGTGTATTTATGTCAGATGAACTATTGACCGTGTCTCAAACGGCTGATTATTTGCAAGTTTGCAATAAAACCATTTTGCGATTGATAAAATACAAAAAGATAACTGCATTTAAAGTCGGAAATAGATGGCGTATAAAAAAATCTGACATTGACAAATATATAAATAACACTGCAAATAGTAACGATAGAGGTGATAATGGTGAGCGAAGAATTGATACAACGCAATCTTATTGATTCTCCTGAAAAAATGGGAGATTGGAATTTTTACAATATTGGAGCTACAACACTAAAGGCTCTCAAAAGTGCCAAAATCATCCCTGATCATGACTATGATGAGTATGAAACAAAAAAACCTGATGCTTTGATAGTAAAAAAGCCAATTGTAATAGCAGCTATTGAATATAAAACCCCTCAGCAATTACGCACACCGAAGCAGATTGAAAAGGCTATTGCTCAGGAACTTGGTACGGCAAGAGCATTGAATGCCAAAATATACATCATAACAGACGGAAAAAAATCTTTTTGGATAAATCCTAAGACAGGCAACGAGATTATACAAGAAGATGGAAACAAGATCACTTTAAATTTTGATAAAAGTAGCACAGATTGTATCAACTTGATCAATAAGATAACTGCGTCCATTTCATCAGACAATGATCAGATCAAACCTCCTTCTGCTGTTGATCCGCTGCCATTAGCACAGAAAGTTTGGCAGGATTTATGGGCTGTTTCCGGTGCAACACCTGAAAATTGTTTGTATACTTTTGTTGAGATATTTATTTTTAAATATCTTAGTGATTTGGGTGTTCTTCAGGGAGTTCACTCTTTTTACAGCCTAATATCTCAGTATGGTAGTAACACCGATGATGATGTTCTCGATTTCTATGCTCAAACTATTCGAGTGAAAATAAAGCAGCTGTTCCCGTGGAATCCTAAAGATAAAACAACCATTATCAATGGTACTATTTTTGTTTCAAAAGATGATAAGGCTGTCTCTGGATATGCAACAGTATTTAGGCGCATACTGAATCGCTTTAATGATTTCGGTACGCTTGAAAACATTGACTATGACTTCAAAAGCAAACTGTTTGAAACGTTCCTTAAGGAATCTATAAGCAAGAAAAACTGGGGACAATATTTTACACCTTTAAAAGTTGTTCGTGCTATTGTTAACATGGTAGAGCTTTCAGCTGGAATGAAAGTGTGCGACCCTGCTTGTGGCGTTGGAAAATTCCTGCTTGAACCGATTCTTCACGATCTGCATAAATATTTTAAGGTTGAGAACGGCAAACTTACTCCCCAGATTTCTTTGTCGGGATTTGACAAAGGTTTTGATAAGGAAGAACAGAAAACAATTATACTTGCAAAGGCTAATATGCTTATTTATATGTCGAGTATGATTAAAGAGAATCCAGGCATCACAGAGCAGTTTTCTGAGTTATTTAACAAAACCTTCTTTTTACAGACAAATACAATTCTCGGAACATTGGCTCAACCCATTAAGGAAGAATACGACTTGATTCTCACCAATCCGCCCTATGTTATGAGCGGCAGCAGTAATTTGAAAGAAGAAATAGCAAAGCAAGACGAATTAAAAGCCCACTATGCTGTTAGTGCTATGGGTATAGAAGGTCTGTTCATGGAATGGATTGTTCGTGCTCTCAAACCTAACGGTAAAGCATTTATTGTTGTTCCTGATGGTATAATGAACCGTAGCAACGATAAAAAACTCAGGGATTTTATTTTAGAGAATTGTATAATAGATGCTGTAATCTCTTTGCCGCTGAATACATTCTTTACTACTAATAAGAAAACCTATATTCTGGCACTTACGAAGAAAGAATCTATCAGCGTAAACGGAATACCAACTTTGGAGAAACAGACTACCCCTGTATTTACCTATCTGTGTTCTGAAATTGGCGAAACTCGTGATGTATATCGTTTCGATATCGAACAGAACGATTTGGAAGTTGCATCAGATTTGTTCAATATGTTCAAAGGTGCAAAAAGCAAATTCAAATCTGAGGATAAACGTTGTAAAATTGTTTCTATTGATGCTTTTTATGATGGAACTCATTGGTCTATTGATCGTTGGTGGACACGAGAAGAGAGAATAGACCTTGGTATTGAAGATGAAAGAGACATTATTAGTATTGAAGATTTTATTTCTTTGATTTCTGATACAGCAGCTATGTTAACAGAATTAGAAGAACCTCTTCAAGAACTGAAAAAAAAAACAGATGAATTCAAATATCGTACCATAGCTATAAAAGAAATCTTTGATTTAACGATTACTACAAATAATTCACATTTCACAAAGTCATTTGTTGCAAAGAATCCAGGAAATATTCCGGTTTTTGGAGCAACAAAATCCGCTACAGAAGTTAGTTATGGATATGTCGCTGATAATCTTGAAGACATTAAATACTTTACGGATTGCCTTACATGGAATATAGATGGTTCAATTGGCTTATTTAATCGTGGGGGACGTTTTTCTTTATCCGAAAAAGTAATTCCTTTGATAGTGCGTCCTGAATTCAAAGATGTTTTAGATTTGGAATATTTACGATTCATAATTCTTGCTAAAGTTCAACAGAATCCTTTTACTTATACAAATAAAGGCGGAAAAACTAGACTTGGCGAATTGAAAATTCAGATACCAATTGATCAAGATATGAATTTCTGTTTATCAGCACAAAAACACATAGCTACGCTGTTTTTGACTTACGAAGAAGCCAAAACGGAATTAGTATTACGTAGAGACTTTATTCAAAAATTAAGTGTTACTATACCGCACGAGCATCAAACAGTGCAGAAAAAGGTGTCTGAAATATTTGATATTTATCGTGGAAGCGGTACATACACTAAATCTTACACGGTGAATCACTTTGGGGCATATCCTGTTTTTTCAGGTAATACCTTCGGAGCATTTGCCAATATCAATAGTTATGATTATGACACTTATTGCTTAACTTGGGCTATTGATGGATTGGCAGGGTATGTTATGCAACATAGTACACCGTTTTCAGCTACAAATCACAGAGGCATCTTAATTCCAAAAAACGAAATAGTTGATATGATTGATTTAAGTTACATTCACTATGTTATAGAACCTATCTTTAGGGAGGCTAAAAAAGGCAGATTAGGTGATAATGGGCAAAATGAATATACTTCTCTCCCACCATTTATGATAAAAGACTTACTAATTCCTATTCCAGTCAACGATGATGGAGAAATTAGTATTTCTCTTCAAGAAAAAATATCGCAGAAATATGTACTCATGAATTCGTGTAAAAATGATGTAATACAAAAATTAAATGCAATAATTAGTCAAAAGTTTTCGTTTTAATTAACTAGATAACAATATCTACGAGGCAAAAAGCACATATCAACCGGCTTTTTATGTTTCTTAACAGCCTTATTTTACCGTTTTGAGTGAGCGGTTTGCAAAGTACTATTTCAAATCACAGCCGTGCAGTGTCCTAATCTGCACGGCTGTTTACACAAATTTGTAATTTATGTGTTTTCCAGCAGAGAAAAAATATTTTTCTTCTGCCGGTAATATAATCATGATTTACTAAATCGTAATTTGCACATTCTCTGTAAATACATAATAAAAATTTCAGCCGTGTTTCCCGTTTCGGTGTTTGGGCGACACGGCTTTTTGTGGTTATGTGGGACTTGAAGTCCCAGTTGCAGATAAAAGAAAAAGAATATCAATCCCCTTCCTGATAGTTATCCTCGTTTTCTTCCAACCATTGGACAAAATCATCAAAGGAAACCTCAAAGTTGATACACCTATCCCGCATTTTTCTTGCTTTTGCCGACCATATTTTGAAGTCGTTTTTGTCAATCAGCTTTGCTTTCAGTTTTCTACGCTGTTTTGAATATGCGGAGTCAAAGATTTTCAGCAAAGAATCTCTTGTTTTTGCGGTAGTTTTATCAATGTATGTGTCATGCTCAGAATAATTGAGTCCCATTTCACGACAGGTTTGCTTCAATACAGAGTCGTACCTGTCACAGAATTTTGTATGCTTGTTAATAAAGCATGGGAACGGCTTTTCACAGCGTTTACAGACCTTGTATGAAATATCCTTGCCGATCAGATAGTACATCAGAAAGAAAAGAATATCGCCTATATTCTTCGGATACAGGACTTTACACAACACACCGTCAATGTTTTCGATTCCGGTGTCAAGCGTCCGGTCGATAACAGGAGTATCAATACTCTCCTCTTTTCCCTCTATTGAATTATAGATATATTTGTGTGCAAGGGCAAACATATTCTCTATCTCGGCAATAGTTCCTGATTTCTCTATTTCAGCATAACCGTATGTTATCCACGAATTTTCGTCATAGCTGTCAAGAGAGCCGTTTTCAAAAAGACAATCTATCGAATTATAGTAAAACCAAAAGATATTGCCGAAGGTCATCAGACTGTGAGGACATGGATGGGGTTCATACTGCGGATCACCTTTGTGTTCAACCAAGCTCTTAATATAGTCACAGTTTTGCTTTATCCAATAGAAAATATCGGTAAAATCTGTTTCGTGATTAGTAATAAAATCACACAGGGAATATGTCACATAACTTTCCCTTTGTTCTGATAAACAGCCGTCTTTCCATATTTCAAAATATTCTTTATTATCTCTGATGTAAAACTTATACTTATTCATTTCGATACTCCTAAAGTATTGATTACTCTTATTATACAGGATAAAAAAGCAAATTTCAATAAAATTAAAATCAAAAGAATAAAATATTAAAATTTTGATTGACAAATGACATCACTTATGATAAACTGTTATTAAATCAGAATATAAAACTAATTATATTATGATTTAGACAATCGAAAGATAAAGGAGTGTTTTTATGCTTAACAGGGAAGAAATCAAAAATCTGCCGCAGTTGCTCACACCGCATGAATTAGCAGAAGCAATGGGTATCTCGTTGCCATTCTGTTATAAGCTCATACGCACAAAGGGTTTTCCGAGCTTTCGTGTCGGTAAGAAGTGGCTCATTGCAACTGACAAGCTGATGGAATGGATTGACTTACAGGCTGATTCTGATGTCGGTAAGAAAACGGAGGCACAAAACGAATGAGTAGCAAACCGGAATTAAAACTGATAAACATGGCTGATGTAGAAGCAACAGAGGTGGAATGGCTTTGGTATCCGTATATCCCCTACGGCAAGATAACAATTATTCAGGGTGATCCGGGCGAGGGCAAAACTACTCTTATACTCAATCTCGCTGCTATGTTGTCAAAAGGTGATAAACTGCCTGAAAGCGAAATTAAAACTGAGCCGATCAACATAATCTATCAGACAGCAGAAGATGGACTCGCTGATACCGTAAAACCAAGATTGATTGCAGCTGATGCAGATTATAAGAGAATAACGGTTATTGACGAAAGCACAAGCGAATTATCATTCACTGATGAAAGACTTGAACAGGCAATTATTGAAACAAAAGCAAAACTGGTTATACTTGATCCATTACAGGCGTACATAGGAGCAAGTGTTGATATGCACCGAGCCAATGAGATAAGACCTATCATGAAACACTTAGCGGAAGTCGCACAAAGACAACAGTGTGCTGTCGTTCTTATTGGTCACCTTAACAAAGCGATTGGAATGAAATCTTCTTATAGAGGTCTTGGCTCAATAGATATTCCTGCATCCGCAAGAAGTGTATTGCTTGTAGGCAGGATAAAGGATAATCCCACTGTCAGAGTAATGGCACAAGTTAAGAGCAGCCTTGCACCGGAGGGAGAGCCTATTGCTTTTGAACTTAACAAGGAAACAGGTTTTCGATTTATTGGAAAATACAATATTTCTATTGATGATCTTCTTAATGGTACTGGCAGTGTTTCAAAAGTGGAACAAGCGGAAAAGTTTTTAATGGAGTTTCTTTCCGATGGAACTCCAAAACAGCAAAAGATAATTCAGCAACAGGCAAGTTACAGGAATATTGGCAATAGAACATTAAATGATGCTAAAAAGAATCTGAATATCAAATCATTCAAAAAGAAAACTTGGTTTTGGCAGCTTCCAAATTAACATTGCAAGATTGTATGTATTAGGAAATTTTGCAACCTTGCAACATTGCAAAAAATCCCTATACATACAATCTTGCAACCTTGAATAAAATCCGGATTAGCCTATTCAGTTAATGAAGCCTTTTTACATTTTCTTCTTCTGATGGTATATTCAGAAATTGCTTAATACAAAGAATGCCTGAAATCTGGATTTTTGAACTTTTTGCAAAAGCTATTTCTGCCCGACTTCGTTAAAAATCGAAAAAGTTCAGAAACAGAAGAACGAGAATTTCTGATTTTTTATTTATGGTGAGCAAAGCGATTTCAGGATTTTGCAGATTGGCAAAATGAAAATGGGGTGTGGGGATTTCACCAACAAGCTGATTTGTACGGTATTAGGGCGTACAAAATCTCTGCTTGCGTACTCCCGAAAAATTCATTTCAGTAATGTATTTATTTATCACAAATATTACAGCTTTTTGAAAATCAAGTAAAGGAGTTGATCAGAAAATGCCAAAGACAAAACTATCAAGAGTTGAAGTAAGAATGACACCGGAAGAAAAAGAAAATCTGAAACGCAAAGCAGCCGAAGCACACATGACAGTTTCAAAATACATTATCCATCTCTCTCAGACCAAAAGAGTAATCCTGAAAGATGATATTGCAAAGCTTACTGTCGAAATATCGAGGATAGGGAGAAACATAAATCAGATCGCATACATCGGGAACTATCAGAAGTTTTTTAACAGAACACAGCTAAAAGTTGTATCGGAACTTCTGAAACAAATCGAAGATCTGCAAAGAAAAATTCTCAGGGCAATGTTCAGCGACGAGGAGCATACGCTTATCACACTTGAAAAGAAAATCGAAAAACTGACGAAAAGTGTTGACAGCATTGGAAGCAAAAAGCCTTATTGACACTAACAGAAAGAAAAAACAAAGTAGCATTTAAGGAAGATGATGAACAGAAGATAGACACGATTCTGAGCAGTACCAACAAACCAAAGTTCAGAAGATAATTTCACCTAAGGAGATCACACTTATGTTCAAAATAATAAAAACAGTAATGACCATTGAGGATGGTCATACTTAGAAAGGTGAAAATCACATGAAGTACGAAGTACCAATTTACGAAAAGTCAAATCTCACACTGGAAGAAGCAGCAGCGTATTTTAATATCGGCATTAACAAAATCAGAGAAATATCTGACAGCGACAAATGTACCTTTGTTCTGTGGGTAGGAAACAAAAGACTGATTAAACGCAAGCTGTTTGA
>CACZZB010000068.1 GCA_902785555.1 uncultured Ruminococcus sp. | reverse complement strand
TAAGAAAAGCTAATTTCTATTCAAGCTACTTTGAAACAAAACTTTACAGTGATGTAGGATATGATGAACTGTCGCAAGTTACGGGTTATACAGAAGATAAAGTAAAACTTGATTTGCATATCCTGAGAAAATTATACATGAAGCGCTTTTCGTTTGTGCAGGATGATAACGGAGAACACGTTGAACTGTACAGCAAAACTGTCGAGTGCAGCTGCAAAAACTGCGGTGCAGTCATAGATAAGAAAATATATTTTGCGGGTATATGCCCTTATTGCAAAACATCGGATGTATTCGCTTCGGTCATAACGGATAACAAAGTATACAGCATTACAAATGATACGTCTAAAAATAAAAATGATGTCAGATATTATCTGAAAAAACATTTTTCGTCAAAAATGGTATGGTATGGAACTGCATTAATATTTACGCTGACCGCATTCTTGATTTTGATTGCGGCAATGACAGATGAAATATCAAAGTATAACGACCATGAATATCTTCTGAATCTGATACTATCGGGAAAAGGTTATTCAACGATAGAGCTGAATCAAAAGGAGATACTTAATTTTATAGTATTTGATATATTCTTTGCATTGGTTTTTTTGCCGATAATATTTATCTGTATCCAAAGGCTTTCACTGATGAAAAAATCAAAAAATTTTGCTTATATTTTTGCACATTCAAACAGACCGCTTTTGAATTTCAGTGTTCTCAAAACAAAAAAGCCTGCAGCATCTTTGCGGAAAACGATTCAGAACGGATATATCAGACATTGTACAATAGAAAATCATGATGGTACAATGAAAATAGCTCTTGCAAAGAAAATAGTAAAAGACAGCTGCCCGTCATGCGGAGCATCTGTTACGGGAGCTGTCAATGAAGATTATATATGTCAGTTCTGCAAAAACAGAATCATCAAAGTTATCGTGAAAAAATAATAATGAGTTGTTATAAAAATCAACCTGAATTTCCTTATAATATTTTCTGCTGCTGCCTTGTTAAGTAAAATGGTTGACAGGCTGAACTGTCTTTACCATAAATGTTATTATATCCAAAAAATATACTTTTGTCAGCCTTAAACCACCGTTTAAGGCTGCAATTTTTTCAATACTTCCTTTATATCTCCATTGATACAAATACTCTGTCCCTTTATCTCGTCAGGAACATACGCTTCTCCGAAATTGATACAGACATAAGCAGCTTTCGGATTCAGGAATGTCATCTTCCAAAACGGATATTTGATTATACCGGGGGTGTTCATGCCAACTCCAAGTTCAAGAAAAAGTATATGCTGTCCGGTGTGCTTATCAATAAAATCCTGATAACATTGGGCTGCATTGTGCCAGCCTTCGTCCTCGACAAATGTATCATCTGCACGAAGATTCATGCTCATAGGCTTGCCGCAAACAGGACAATGCGGTATCAGTTCTGTCGGAACACACATATTCCTTTGTTGTTCAAACATTGCCCTGACCGTTTTTTCATTATCGTATGTCTTTTGGTGACATGGCTCACTGCACTGCCAGAGTCCGTAATCGCCCTGTGTATAGAAAAGCCTGTTTTTATCAAAGCCTGCTTTTTGGAACTGATGGTCAACATTAGTTGTTATAACAAAATAATCCTTATCTCTTACAAGCTCAAACAGCATTTTGTATGTACCGTTGTCAACATCTGTATAACGATTTATGAAAACATATCTTGACCAGTATGCCCATTGTTCTTCAAGTGTTGGGAAAGGATAGAAACCACCCGAATACATATCTTTAAAGCCGTATTTTTCAGCGAAATCCGAAAAGTATTTTTCAAATCTTTCACCGCTGTATGTAAAGCCTGCGGCGGTGGAAAGTCCCGCTCCTGCACCTATCACAATGGCATCTGCAGTATTTATTTCACTTTGCAGGCGTTCAATTTCTGCCGAGTAATTTTTTGTATATCTCATAGTCTTCCTCCTTAAACACATTGAAAATGACCTTTATATCGTTCATTTTACGAAACTCTTTCACCGTATGAACGGCTATTTTTCCGGCTTCCTTCTGAGGGAAACCAAATACTCCCGTTGATATACAGCAAAAAGCAATGCTTTCAATACCATTCTGTACAGCTGCTTCAAGACAGCTTCTGTAAGAATCTGCCAGAAGTCTGCAATGTTCATCGTTAAGCCTTGTTCGTACAATGGGACCAACCGTATGTATCACATAGTCACACGGAAGATTGTATGCAGGTGTGATTTTTGCCTTGCCCGTAGGTTCTTCATATCCTTGTAACTGCATTATCTCATTACATACATATCTCAAACGCACTCCTGCAAATGTATGTATGCAATTGTCAATACAACTGTGACACGGCTGCCAACACCCGGTCATTCCCGAATTGGCAGCGTTGACAACAGCTCCGCATTTAAGTGTTGTAATATCGCCTTTCCAAAGATATATCCCATCTTCTGCCGGAACTAAATCCGCAATATCTGTAATGCCCTTGCCTGCCGTCAGATTTTGCAGATACTCGTCCTCTGCCTGAAGAAAGCTCTCGTCTGCTTTCACAGCAGGACGGATATTGACAAGACTTCGGTAAAGCCTGAATTTATCGTAGTCATTTTCGGGAATATTTATATCATCAATATCGTTTCTTTCGGCAAGAAGATAGTTTATCAAAAAATCAACTTTACTTGTCATACAATCACCTTATATCCCTTTTATAGAAAGAGTGTGCCGATATTGTCAGCACACTCCTGTTTTTTATTCTTCCGAAATGATTTTTTGTGTATCGGCAACAATTTCCGCAAGTGATGTGCCTTTCAGTTCATTTTCCAAAGCCGTCTGGGCGGCTTCCAGTCTGCTGTCCATAACCTTGTGGATATTTCGTCCTACGGGACATTCCAAATTCGGATTTTCGTGAAAACGAAACAATCCGCTGTCATCTGTACATTCAACTGCTTTGTAAATGTCATACAGCGTTATCTTATCAAGGGGTCTTGCAAGTGATATACCGCTTTTGCCACGACTTATATCTATAATTCCGCTGTCTTTGAGTTTTCCCATGACATTTCTGATTATTACGGGATTTGCACCGATACTTCCCGCAAGAAAATTGCTTGTAACAGTATAATCTTTCTTAAAAATCTCTATGCAGCAAAGTATATGTACTGCTATTGTAAATCTGCTTGTTATCTGCATTGTAAAACATCTCCTTGTTATTTATAATAAAACATTTCACACTGAAATGTCAATGCAGATAATAAAATAATCACTCTCTTACAACACTTATTCTCTGCTGAATATGATTTCCTTTTTCAATCTCGTCAACCATTGCAATGGCATAGTCAGCATAGCTGATAATGCTTTCACCCTTTGAGTTGAGAGTAAGTTCTTCACCGGCAAGGATATATTTGCCTGTTCTCTCACCGTCAGCCTGATAGTCGCCGGCAGGTGAAATGTATGTCCATTTTACATCACTGCGTTTGCGGAGTTCATCAAGTGCTTTTCCCATAGCCGCTGCCAAAGGCTTGAAAGAGTCGGGAAAATCGGGTGTATCCTGAACCTGCATAGTGTGTTCGGTATTTACATAAAGGCTGCCTGCACCGCCCACAACAAGAAGTCTTACATTAGTACCCGATATCAAATTGCAAAGGTACATAAGTGAAGTTGTATGCTGAGGAAAAGTTTCTTCCGTCCATGCACCGAAAGCATCAACCACTGCATCAAAGTTTTTCAAATCATCTGCAGTAAGGTCAAACAGGTCTTTCTGTACATAAGTCTGAGCCTTTGTATTATTTTCACCTCTGCCGAAAGCCGTTACTTCAAAACCTCTTTCCACTGCTTCATCAATAACCTTGTTTGCTGTTCTGCCGTTAGCTGCAACTACTGCGATTTTCATAATAAATACCTCCAAAATTGTAATATAGTTAAATGTGCGAAGTTGTAACATTTATTATTTCAACTTACAAGTACAGTATAACACCCAAAAACAAAGTTGTCAATACAATTATTACAACTTTGTGTAAACTCACAAATAAATAATCAATTTATGTGCATAACAAACAATATATAAGAACCTATCTCAAAAAATAAAAATCCATAAAGCCGAATTTCTATGCTTTATGGATTTCCATTTTTTTGATTTTTAAGTCACGATATAGGCAATTGTATCATAAATGTACTGCCTTTGCCCGTTTCGGAATGTGCATGACAAGTTCCGCCATGAAGTTCGGCAACCTGTTTGACTATTGCAAGTCCGAGTCCCGAAACTCCCTTGCCTTTCCTCATGCGTGTTGTATAATACCTGTCCCAGATATTATCAAGTTCATTTTCGGGTATACCGTTACCGTAATCTGTGACCGATATTACAGCTTTGTCGTTTTCGGAAACAAGTGAAATTTTTATTTTCCTGCTGTCACCTGTATGACGTGCAGCATTATCCATCAGATTATACAATGCTCTTTCAAGTCGGCTTTCATTTCCGTTGACAAAAATATTTTCTTTTATATTTTTTTCGACAATTATCCCGTCAGGCTTTTTAAGATTTTCAAATGAAAGTGCCGCTCTGTTTACAAGCTGACTAAGATTGATTTTCATAAAGTCCTCTGCCCTGCCCTCCGATTTAAGTTCGGAATATTCCATTATCTCATTGACAAGAGCCGTGAGCCTGTCAGTTTCTTTTATTATAACTGCTACATCTTCACCGCATTGCTTTTCGTCTTCCCATGAAATATCCCTTATCATCTCGGCATAACCTTTTATCATCGTCAAAGGAGTTCTTAAATCATGTGATACATTTTCAAGCAGCTCCATCTGAAAATCACGGGATTCATTCAATTTTTGGTTTGTTCTGTCAAGAGTGTCACTCAAATTGTCAAGCTCTGTACAGAAGCCTTTTCTGAATTCGGCTGAATAATCCTTTTCCCCCAACAATTTTGCTTTTTCAGCGAGAAGTGCAACAGGTACAGAAAATCGTCTTGCAATAAACCATGATAGTACAAATCCCACCACTACAGATAATATCGTTACCCAGACAAGCTGCATACTTATTACCGTGACAGATGAACCGACTGCATTTATAGTTGCTCCCACATATAAAACCGCTTTTTCTTCTGCATCATAATAGTCTATATATGAACTATAAACATAATAATTATCCGAATGAAATTCAAATGTTCCGTCATCACTTGTTTGCAGTTCTCCAAGAAAATTATCGTATCCGTCAGGCAGGGAACGATAACCGCCCGAATGTTTATCGGATTTTTTACCGCTCAGTATATTGCCGTCAGCCGAAAATCCCTTTTTACGCATATTTTTGAATTCATCCGAACTGTAAAAAATATTGCCGTCAGTGTCTGTTATGAAAATCAGAACGGAATTTTTATTTGCAAGTTCGTCTATCTCATCATTGATATTTTCATTCTTTCCGTTTACAATGATATTTTCGGCAACCGATTTTGTATTCTTAATTATCATGCTGTCATAGAAGCTTTGCAGAAAAACCGTCTGCAAAAGCCATAAGACCATAAAAATCAAAGCCGTGAATAAAGCAAAATAACTCCACAGTCTGAATCCGAAAGATTTTGTCTTAAGCCTCAAATTTATATCCCACCCCTCGTATCGTATGGATATATTCACGATATTTTCCCAGCTTGTTTCTCAACAGCTTTATCTGCCAGTCAACCGTGCGGTCATCCCCGAAATAATCGTAACCCCATACTTCATTCAATATCTGATCTCTTGTCAGAACAATACCTTTATTCTCCATGAGATATAGAAGGATTCCGTATTCTTTTGATGTAAGTTCCGTATTTTCTCCGTCTACTTTCACCGTATGTCCGAGCATATCAAGTTCAATGCCCTTTAAAGTAATGACATTCGTGTCTTTTTTCGGCTGTGAAAGGCTGTGTCTTTTGATAATGACATTCACCCTTGCCATAAGTTCCTTCGGAGAAAACGGCTTTGTCACATAGTCATCTACACCTACTTCAAAACCGAATAATTTATCATATTCAGTACCCCTTGCCGATAACATCAAAACAGGAATATCCTTGAATTCCTTTATTTTACGGCAGGCTGTAAAGCCGTCTGTATCGGGCATCATTACATCCATGATGATAATGTCAAAATCCTCTTTCCTGCATATCTCAACAGCTTCACTTCCGTCCTCAACTGCCACAACTTCAAATCCGTCACGCTCCGCATATCTTTTTATAAGTGTACTTATATCCTTTTCATCATCTGCTATCAATATTCTTGGCATAAAAATCATCTCCTCTGATTTGATTATACAACAATTTTTTATTTTTTTAAATAACAAATCTGCGAAATTCATTATCGAACTCCGCAGATTTTTTTCATTATGCGTTTACAGTATCTTCTTTGCTTTCATCATTCGCTGACTTGCTTTTTTTGTGAAGCTGACGCTTTGAAGTTTCCGTGCCATCCTCAGATGTCTGTACATCATCAGTTGATTTGTGTTTGCCGTGACGCTTCGGCTTTTTAACTTCTGTTGTACCGTCCGTATTTTCTTCGGCTGTATCTGATTTCTTTACTCTTTCAGGTCTTTTGGTTATTTCACCTGTACCATCTTCCGAACCGTCGGCAAAATTCATACTTTTTCTGTCCTTTTTGATTTTAGTGCCGCCCTCTGTACCGCTTTCACCGTCAATAGTTGCTTTGTTTTTCTTGGCTTTCTTCTCTGGCTTGGAAGTTTCCGCTGACTGTCCGTTGTCCTGTTGAGTAACAGACTGTGAGCTTTCCGCAGGAGTCTGTGAAGGTTCAGCCGCAAGGACTGTCACTGCACTGCCTGCCATCATTAAAGCCGCCAATACACATACGACCGCTTTTTTTCCTACTTTCATTCTTACCATATCCTTTCCGATATTTTTTATTTATTTCAGGAAATGTTACCATCTTCCGAAATTGCCTCTCATACCGCCTCTGCCGCCGCCCATCATGGACTGTGGAATTGAATCGACCTGTGTACCGTTTACGATTATCGTACCGCCGTTATACTGAGCTGTACCGTCATAGTCGAATGAAGACATCTGTGCAGTAACGTCTATCGTACCGCCGTTTACGATAATATTTCCGTTGCAGTCGATAGCATCCGTATCGCCCTGACCTACTGCAACTTTTATATATCCTCCGTTGAATTCAATAGTCGGTGTACCAAAGCTCCTGCTTTTCTGAGCACCGTTTATGCCGTCATCAGTAGCGTATATATCAAAAGTACTGTCATTTATCTGTATATAAGTTGCTTCAATGCCCTCTGCCGCTGTCAGAGAAAATGTACCGCCGTCTATCTGACATACAGTCGTTGCCTGTATCGCATCACTTGATGCTTTTACAGTAAAAGTCCCGTTCTGTATATAAATATAACCTACACTGTCATCATCACTGTTTTCACTGTGAAGACCGTCTTTTGCACTTGTAATATTGAAAGTACCGTCATATATCAAGATAGAATCATTCGCTTCAATGCTGTCTTTTTCACTTTGTATATTATAAGTTCCGCCGGTGAATTTTATATCGTCCTTGCCTGATATGCCGTTTCCTTTTGATGAAACTATATCAAGAGAGCCCGTTCCGTTGAATACAATGTCGTCCTTTGAGTAGATAACTGCATCTGTGTTTGTATCACCGTCAGCTTTGAATGTACCCGTAACGGAAAGAGAGTTTGATGTACTTGTGGTCGTGATAAAGCATTTATCTGCCGATATTACATATATCACAGGGAAATCAGTGTTTGTAACATTAAGACCGTCAAGAACAAGCTGAATTTTCGCCTGCTTGTCGGCTTCAACTTTTACCGTAAAATTGCTTGCCGAACCTGTAAGGACATAAACTCCTTCTTCTGTGATAGTTTCAGTTTTGTTATCCTGTGCGGTTATGGTAACTGCACCGCTTGTATCTGCTGTCTGTGCAAGGTCTCTGTTGGAGAAAATATCGGTCGTATCAAGTTTTCCTGATGTATTTGCAGTATATACGGAAGTTTTTGAACTTTCGGCAGACTTTACACTGTTCTCCTCTGTCTGAATATTTGTATTTTCGCTCTTTTGGCTGTATTCCCGAGAACTTTCATTTTCAGATACAACCGTTTCTTCGGTCTTGGAATCTATATTCACGGTAGATGAAGTATTTTCGCTCTTTTTACTGTATTTCTGAGAGCTTTCGCTTTCAGATACAACTGTTTCTTCCGTATTGGAATTTATATCCGCTGTGGGTGAAGTGCTTTCATTCTCAGAAATATATTCCTTAGAGTTTTCTGATACGGCAGATTTTTCTGTACTGCTTTCGGGTGATAATTCTCTTGATTTTTTATCTTTGCTCACCTGAGAAAAATTATTTTCTGATACATCATTGGAATAATATTCCGTATCATCATCTGTATTTTTCACATCCTGAACACTTACGGTTTCAGCAATGTCCGTTGAAATCTGATTTTCCTGTGTACTGCACGCTGCAAATGAACCAAGCACAAGAGCCGCAAGTATTATTGCCATTTTCTTTTTCATATTGAGAGCCTCCTTGAAGTTTTTATTTGTTTTGTTTGTATGTCTGTATTATAAAATCCCATTTAGGATTCTGTAAGGAATGTTTTAGGAATTTGTGTGGAATTTTATTTTCGGAAAAAAATAGGTATCCGAAATGATTTCAGATACCCTTTTCATAATTATCTGCCATGCTTGCGGCTTATTGTACTGTTTGGATTGATGAATTCTATTCCGAGAGCATTTGATATAGCTTCTATAAGTCCGTTGCTGCTGAAAGTAGCACCGCTTACTGTATCAACATTTGTTGACTGACTTTCAATTACCAAAGAAATAATACTGCCTGATGCACGGTTGAAGAACTGTCCGTCATCCTGATAGGAATTTATCGTAATATCAACAATTCTTCCGCCTGATACCGTCACGCTTACATTGGTAGCCCCTCTGTAACCCGTTCCTGTACCTGTGTATACACCGTCCGAAAGAGTGGATGTATTATTTTCGCTTTCCTCTTGCACAGGTATGACTTCTTCTTCATTTTCTTCAATTATTTGATAACTGCTTTCATCATTTTCTTTGAAAATTTCCGAATTTTTGCTTTCTTCCGAACTTTCCTGTGAAATGTCGTTCAAAGAACTTTCTTCAATATCTGTATTATTTTTCTTTTTGTTTTTCTTAGTGAAATTGTTTGAAGTGCTGTTTTCGCTGACAGACGGCTGTGAAATTTCATATTGCATGATTTGATTGCCGAGGGCATTTTTTACAGCTTCGATAATACCTCTGCTGCTGAAAGTCGCACCACTCACGGTATCGACATTTATGCTTTGTGATGAGATAATTGACGGTATTATCTTACTTTGTGCCTTTGAGAAAAATTCATTGTCATCACGGCTTTCATTTACGGTAATATCTGTAATATTTCCTCCGCTTACGGTCACGGTAAGAGAAATATCTCCCCTGAAACCACTGCCCGTGCCGTTGTATGTGCCGTCTTTGAATTTTCCCGTACTTTCGGTATCGGATATTTGTGATGTGAGTAAACTGTTATTTGCCTGAAAGTCCGAACTTATATTGCCGACAAAGTATACACCCATCAAAGCTGTTGCAGCAACTGTTCCCGAAACGGCAGGTATTACATCGGCTTTGATATTGTCACGGTGACAGACTGTTGTACATCTCATACAATTGATACATTCACCGTCACTGATACTGTCATATTTGCTCATAGGTACGGACATTGTGCATTTGCCTGAACAAAGTTTGCAGTTGCCGCAGGATGTTGACGGCTTTTTGATACGGAATATCCTGAATTTTGATACAGGTGAGAATAACGCTCCCAAAGGACAAAGGTATTTGCAGAAAAATCTTTCGATAAAGAGCGAGCCTATTATTATAACGAGCATAAGTGCACCGCCTATGGAAAGGAGATATTCTGCCGAAGGAAAACCCCTGAAAGTGGCATACATACCGAAGATAGTCCACGGACTCCATAAAGTCGTGCCTGTTGCCGAAAATGTCCATATCCCGACCACAATAAACAGCAAAACGGCATATTTGAGAAGTTTAAGTATTCTATCGGCTTTTTGGGATACTTTGATTTTTTTCGGCATATGCTTGCCGCCAAACCATAAAAGGTCTTGCATTGCTCCGAATGAACATATAAATCCGCAGAAAAATCTGCCCCAGATGAAAGTGATGATAAAAACAGCTGATACAAGAACGATATGCCAGGATTGCTCGGAAATATTGAAAGTACCTTGTATTATCGAAGTATATATAGCTCCTAAAGATGAAAATATGCTGATAAAAAGTCCGGGCATGATGATAAAAGAAATAATCTGAATGACAGCCCTGATAATGTTCACTGCATGAATTTTCTTTGTTTTTGCCTTGTTTTGGATGACAGAATAATTTGTTCTGTTGTTATCCATTACGATTCACTCTCCTGTAAAATCAAATTATTTTTCAAACCGTGCGTTGCATATATATT
>CACZZB010000067.1 GCA_902785555.1 uncultured Ruminococcus sp. | reverse complement strand
CTTTGGAAAAACTGCGAACGCAACTTGCAAACTTCTTTTCAAATGGTTACTTTGGCTTTTATCCGTTTGATTTTAAATAGATACTAAACAGGTTCTTAGTATATACCGGTTATACAATGTCGGAATTGACAGGAAAAAATCTCGATAATATAGCAGTATTGATTGACGGAACGTATATTGAGGAACGCAACAACGGCTGTATATTGCGTGGCTCGGACAATCAGCAGATTTATATTCTGAATAACAGCCTGAAAGAAAAGTATGAAAACTATTTGTCAACGGCTCAAAATCAGATACAAAACTTTGCAACCGTTGATGGTTATATATCTGTCGGCATACACAATAAAGATTTTAAATTTTGAGGTATCATTATGCTTGTAAAAAGAAAAGAATTTTTATTACTTCAAGAGAAAGTCAAAACCCTTGAAGCACAAATAAAGGATATGACAAATCATAATTCTGCTGTACAATCTGATTTTGAAAATAAGAAAAACATATTACAGTTACAAAATGCACAATCTCAAAAAAGGATATATGATTTAGAAGCAAAGATTGGAGAATTTGAAGAAATTATTAAAAAACAAGAAAATGAATTACATAAGGTAAAAAACGAAAATGCTATACTTATGGAATACAAAAATAATATGACTAATAATATATCTGAACAACTGAGTACAATAAAAGAATATTTTTTGTCATTACAGGTAAATAATTCAAAAGGGGCAGAAACTTTTAATGACTTTATCAAGGAGCGTTACCATTTAGGATATACAAAAGAGATAATAACGACTATAGAAAAGTTAGAAACACTTTACTTAAATTTAGAACTGATTGAAATATTTGACGAATTTTATAGAGTAAATGAGGATAATAAAAAGAATGAACATATATTTGCATTTATAAAACTAATTTCCATACTTGGGTATTCAGATTTTAATGAAATGATAGCGAAATACGAACAAAACAATTTAAGAATAAATGAATTAAAACAAATTATGCGGTCACATGGCATAGGAGAACTATGGCTAGAAAAGCATCGTCTAATCGATAAAAAATCAAATTATACATTAAATCCCCACCAAAAACTAATGAGTTATACCCATAACCTAAAACATTGAGCAGATAGAATTTCCCTTATATCTGATGTTGGATTATCGGGCTGTTATAAAATCCGACACTGCTGCAAGTTTGCTCAATGTTTCTATATTCGAGTATATTTCGTTTTAGAATTAGAACAATTAATTTACCGCCAAAAGCTAATAAATTGCTTTGTTATGGAATTACAACAATTAATAAGATTGGAGAGATAATTATGTTTGACTATATATCAAAATGGCACAGGGAACTTGCAATATTTTGCAAAATAAAGCCCCTTATACTTTTAGATGGGAATGTTCTGGATTCTTATCAGTATCCTGTGGATGGCAGTACACCGAAAGGTTCTATATTACGTCTTCCTGAATATTTGCACTATTTCTTCAAAGATACAGGGTATCAGAACATCATATTTTATGACAGTATACAGGGATTTTATAATAACTACGAGAAAGGTTACCTTGAAAATTTCGCCAAACTGAGTGGCACATCATCAGAGAATGGTTATATCCGTGCTGATTTCAGAAGTACCAGAGATAATTCTGTAGCAGCACTTACAAGGCGTATTTTGTCGCAGAATAAAGAGGCAAGTGTGATTGTGATGGATTTTGCTTCAAGATATATCATCAGTCCCGATAATATAACACAAGCAGAAGTTGACAGCTTTACGTCACTGATTCAGGCATCACTTGAAGCAAAAAATGTCAGAACAAACGAACATGGTACATTGAAAAATCTTTTGATATTGATTACCAACAAGTCAAATGATATTCCTGTATGGTTTTATTTGCAGAATCCAAATGTGAAAATCGTTAATATTTCTGCTCCCTCTAAAGAAGAACGTGAGATATTGATAAAAGGTATCAATTTTAGGACTTTTTTTGTTAATGACATATACTGTGAGGATATGGAGTATTACAATGAACACAATGATGAATTAAAAAAAATACAGGACAGATTTGTAGCTTTGACAGACGGCTTTAGCTTTACAGAATTAAATGGGTTGAGAATGCTTTGTAAAAACGAAAAAATTCGTATCAAGAATTTATGTGATGTTGTTGATTTATATAAATATGGTGTGAAAGAAAATCCGTGGAAAGCTCTCCATACAAAACTGAAAGATGCAAAAGCTCATTTTGAACTGCGTGTAAAGGGACAAAACTATGCAGTAGAAAAAACTCTTGATGTCATTAAAAGAGCAATTATAGGTCTGTCTGGTTTGCAAGGTTCTTCACATACTAGACCAAAAGGTGTATTGTTTTTTGCAGGTCCGACTGGTACAGGTAAAACCGAAACTGCAAAAACACTTGCAGAGATTTTATTCGGTGATGAAAGTTGCTGTATTCGTTTTGATATGAGCGAATATGGTCAAAGTCACAGTGACCAAAAGCTGCTTGGAGCACCTCCGGGATATGTAGGCTATGAAGCTGGCGGTCAGCTGACAAATGCTGTCAAAAAAAATCCGTTTTGTATTCTGTTATTTGACGAAATAGAAAAAGCACATCCGTCTGTTTTGGATAAGTTTCTTCAAATCTTAGAAGATGGCAGAATGACAGACGGACAGGGTAACACAGTATATTTTTCAGAATCCATCATTATATTTACCAGTAATCTCGGTATCTATACATTGGACGAATATGGAAATAGGCACAGCAATGTAACAAATGATATGTCATATGAAGAAGTAAGGGAAAAAGTGAGAAATGCTGTCGAAGATTATTTTAAACTCCAGTTAGGCAGACCGGAAATTCTTAATCGTATCGGTGAAAATATTGTTGTATTTGATTTTATTCACCCTGATATTGCCCGAATGATATTGAAAGCACAGATTGATAAAATTATAAAAAATTTGGCAATAGAGAAACATATTACGCTTTCACTTGCAGATAGTGTTATCAATACACTGGTAGAAGCATCAAATAATAATCTTGTTAATGGTGGACGTGGTATAGGGAATGTAGTTGAAGACCTTTTGATAAATCCATTGTCAAGATATTTATTTGACAATGAAATATTTGAAAACGCTACAGTAACTATTCAAGAAATCAACACATCTGGTAATCTTCCAGAATTGATTTGCGAAAGGAGCTTTGTATGAAATTTTACGCATGTTCTCAAATGGGAATCAGCAAGAAAGAAAATGAAGATCGAATGATACTTGGAAAATCTGTGATAGCTGAGGGATCATTTATTACAAACATTGATACTGGCACTATAGCCATTGCTGACGGTGTAGGTGGAAACAATGCCGGAGCAGTTGCATCACATTTTGTAGCTACCAGATTGACTGTTACCGATAATATTAGCCTGGAACAGTTATCGAAAATCAATACGGATTTAATCGAACTTTCTAATACAGAACCCCAATATAGCAAGATGGCAACTACATTATCAGGTATTCATTTTGATAAAGACAGAATCTTTATTTTTCATGTCGGCAATACACGCATATATACTTTACAGGGCGGTAAATATCTTAAACAGTTAACCTTTGATGATACCACCATTAACTATCTTATTGCCAGTGGAAGGCTATCTTCTGACGAAGCAGAAAATTTTGATAGAAAGAATGAAATTATTGCATGTTTCGGTGGCGGCATACCAACATTATTCAAAGTAACATTGTCTACTGTTTCTATTACATCACCAATCCTGCTGACATCTGACGGCATACATGATTACCTTAGTACTGATAGTTTAGAGGATATTGTAGATGAATATGGTATTTCACTACAGACTTGTGAAAAATTGATTGATGTTGCTCGCCAACAAGGTTCTGTTGATGATGCAAGTGTTATTATAGGGGGGTATATATAACATCTGAATCCGTGAAATTCAAAATGTAAGATAAAGCTTAAAGACTGATAAACACTTGATTTTATGTGGGTTTCCAGCAATCTCCAACAATCGAGTTTCAAGTATTCAGGAACTATATAAACAAAGACAGTTCTCGGCTAAATGTCGGGAGCTGCCTTTTTTGCTATTCAGCTTTTTGTTGTCTTATCTCTCAGGGATTTGTATAATTCGTTTGCCATAGCATCCTGAACTTTTTTGTAGAAATCGAGATCGTTGAACAGCTTCTCAAAGGATTCGCTGCTTTCAAGGAAACAACGGGTAACAATATCCTTGAACTTGTCAGGGAACAGCGACTGCACAAACATTTCTACGCTGTTATCCTGTGCGTATTTTTTGAACTTCTTTACATCGTCATCGTCCATAAACATTCTGTAAATACCCTCAACGATAACTCTGTCCGATTCGGTAAACTGTCCGTCAAAACGCTCGTTTACCTTGTCGATGATACTTTGCAGGGTATCTTTCTTTTTGTTCGGTGTTTTCGGAACTGTGCTTCCGGCAGGAACAATCACAGGCGGTTTTTCGTCAAGAAGAATAGCTCCTGTATGTGTTTCTTTCAGAGAAGCGTATTCCAATTTTATTTTCTCGTCTATGTCGATCATATCAATCTTGTTTCCCGGCAAAAGTCTGACAAGATGAGAGGTAAAAAGGAACTCGTTGAACAAGTCCTTGTCGTGCAGGCGAATGAGCTGCGTGACATAAGAATAAGTACGGTTGAATTTCCAAATGAAATCACGGACGGTAAAACGGTCATCTTCGCTCAGATCTATATACCTTATGATAACCGGACGGAACATTGACGAGAGTTTTCCGAGAGCCGTTGCTTCCTGTCCTTTGCCAGACTGCTTTGCCATAAAGTCAACGAAAGCCTGAACTTCGTCAAAGCTGTACAGCATAAAGTCAGCTATCTTGCTGCGTAGATCATATACACGGTTAATATCCGTTTCGCCCTCAAGGATAGTAGTCTGATAAAACGGCAGGAATGCCTTTTTAATATCATCTTCTGTGTTTTCAAAATCAAGTACAAATGTACTCTGCTTTCCGAAAGCTGTTCTGTTCAATCGGGAAAGCGTCTGTACGGCATTTACATCTCTCAGCTTTTTATCCACATACATTGAGTGCAGAAGCGGTTCGTCAAAGCCTGTCTGATACTTGTTTGCAACAACAAGTATATTATACTGACTGCTGTGGAACGCTTCACGGAATTTTGCGTCTGTGGTGATGTAGTTCCCGTTTTCGTCAACATTCATTGCCGCTTCGGTAAACGGTTTTTCCAGCGGCACTTCATCAAGGGTTATTTCACCCGAAAAGGCAACCATTACACCACAACCGGCTGATTCTTCGGGATGAGCCTTCATATATTCCTTGATGGCAAGATAATATCGTACTGCATTGGCTCGGCTGTCAGCTACTACCATACATTTGCCTTTGCCGTTTATCTGGTATCTGCCGTTTGACAGGAAGTTTGACATTATCATTTCTGTCTTTTGGGCAATAGTATATCCGTGTTCTTTATAATACTTGAACAATGCCCTTGATGCAGCACCCTCGATCAGTTCAGGATTATCCTTTGAGATTTTTACAAGCCTGAATGCTTCTTTGATGGTCGTATAGTTGGAAAGTACATCAAGTATAAAGCCTTCTTCGATTGCCTGTTTCATTGAATATACATGGAAAGGTTTTGTAATGGGTTTTCGTTCGCCTTTATTATCAGTAGTGTATTCTCCGGTAGGTGTACCGAAGGTGCTTAGCGTTTCTTCTATCGGCGTAGCGGTGAAGGCAAAAAATGATTGATTTTTATGCCGTCCCTGTCCTACTATTGCACTGACAGCTTTTTCAGTAAGGTCAACAGCATCTTCTTCAATGCCTTCTTCTTCCGCATACTCTTTGACAGCGACACCTATATCTATCAGACTGCGACGGAGTGTTTTTGCACTATTTCCGCTTTGTCCCTGATGGGCTTCGTCAATGATAATGGCAAATCTCTTGCCGGAAATATATCATAAAAAATCTCCCCTGCTGTTTGACAGTGGGGAAGATTTTCATTTATACTTGAATGTAAAAACATTGAGCAAACGGAAATCCATTTTTTAAATAATGCAAATTTGGTACAATCAACCATTAAAAACACAAAATGGATTTGCGTGCATTGAGTAGGCTTGGATTTTATAACAGCCTGATAAACCTCAGATATAAAGGAATTTCCATTCGCTCAATGTTTTAGGTCATGGGTATAAGTTCATCTTTATGATTATTTCACCGCTATTACAAGCTTGGGCTTATTCGGCAGATACTTTATCGTCAGTGGATCACCGACTTTAATCTTGCGTGACGGATTGCCAAGTTTCGCTTCAACATTCTGACCGTCCTGTGTTGTGAAAGTCACATAGTAGATATATGTTGTATCGATATTTCCCTCACTGTCTGTATTTTCCTGTTCTTTGATACGGGATACAACAGCATCTGCCTCAATACCGTTCTTTTTAATGGCATTGGTACGCATTATCATGAAAACAATTCCGATAACGACAGCAATAACAACCACTCCGATAATCACATAAGTCAAGATATCCATAATAATTTTCCTTTCTTTTTATATACTGTTGAACAACATTCTGCGGCTACCGCCCTTGTCATTGCTTGCACCGCTGCGGACAAAGGCAAGTATTATGTTTTTTCGCTGACTATATCATAATATAAATCTTCGTCAAAAACAATTTGCAATATCGTTCCGAAATGTAAAGTAACTTACAGTTTCCATGCAAAACGTAAATTAACTTACACTGCAATCAAAAATTCTAAGATTTTGCTTTTGGGTTCGGGATATGAAGTGTAATTTTTGTTCCGACATTTTTTCGATACCTTATCAAGAAGCGACTGAAAACAGTTTCAGCCGCTTCTTATTATTGATACATATTTTATTCTGCCGGATTCACTTTAAGGTCAAAGTATTTTTTGGAAATCCAGCCGTTTTTGTCCTTGATTTTTACACATATCTGATAGTCACCCGTATTGGCAGGCTTTATCTCTACCGAATTGTTTGTATCAAAATCCTGCTTTACTGTCCATTTCTTCTGGGTGGATTTCTTGTAATAGAAAGCATATGTATATTCTTTCACACTTTCCTGGGGAACACCTGTAACGGTTACGGTTTCACCTTTTGTGATAGTATCGGCGGAAATGTACGATTCATTAACAAAGGCTTCTTCCACTTCCATTTCCGAATATGTCTTGTAAATTTCACCGCTCGCATCCTTTACTTTTACACAGAATTCATAAACTCCGACATATCCCGGAGTAAATTCTACGGCATTATTTTCCGAAAAACTCTGCTTGACAAGCCATTTGTTTTCTCCCGGTCTTTTGTAGTAGAAAGCATAGAGATAGTCACCCTCACCGCCTCTGCCGGTGCCTTTAATAACAAATTTTGAACCCAGTGCCAATGACATGAAAAAGTCGCCTTCAAATTCAAAATCAATCTCTACTTCAAGCGGAGCAGTATATCTGATACCGTTTTCCTCGGCGTATTGTGCGATATAATCCCCTGCACCGGCACATTCGATCACAAAATCCTCCGAAACACCATCAAAGGCATTTTTGCCTACTTCACGCAAAGATGATGTAGCATAGAATCTTTTCATGTTCTCACAGCCTGCAAAAGCACCCTCACCCAATGTTTCCGCATCGGGCAATTCGATTCCTTCAAGGTTTTTACATTCTGCAAAAGCGTATGCACCTACAGAGGTCAGTATTTCAAATTCCGACTCGGGTTCAGCCATATTGAGCGTCTGAATCTGTGAACCGTAAAAAGCATAGTCACCGATTGCAGCGGTATATTTCGGAAGATCGTATTCTGTCCTTGCACTCGGGAAAAGAACAAGCTTTTTACCCGTTTTGTCGAAAACAACACCGTTTATATCCATAAAAGATGGGTTGCTGCTATAAACATAGAAACTCTCAACAGCACTGAAAGCACTCATTGCCTTTACATCGATGGAAGTAATCGTTTGGGGAATGGTTATTTCATTAACAAGACCAAGTATTTCCCCGTTTGTATTTTTCGCTATATTTCCGATTGCCGTAACGGTAAGACCATTCACTTCATCGGGAATGGTAAAAGACTCGCTGTCGCCCGTATAGCCGACAACCTCTGCCGTCAAACCGTCAACAAGGCTTGCATGAACTTTGAATTTAAAATCATCTGCCTCAAAGTAAACGCCATCTTCTTCGACAGCGAATTTGTCAGCATTTGCCCTGTAACTTTTCACCAAAGACAATACATTTCTGGCTGCATTCAAACTATCTTTGGATATCTCTCTGACTTTCTGAACCAATTCCGCTTTGATTTCATCACTGAGTATTTTCGGCAGACGACGATTAGAAAGAAGATTTGATATTAAGCCCTTAATTGCATTGGGTATCTGAACATCTCCGCCGTCAGAAACTGCAATATCTTCATTCATCACGGTATCAACCATCTCATAATCCGTATCTGCCGTATCAACTGCCGCCGCACTGATAGCTGTACCGCCAACCATTGACAATGCAAGTGCCGCTGTCAGCATTCTTACCATAAACCTTTTTGAACTTTTCATTTCAAAAACCTCCCGAAATAATTTTTTTATTGCTTTTTACATACCATATCCAACTTGTGCAATTTAACATAATATAATTTATGTTTTTACACTTCATTGAATATATCATAACATAAATTTTCGTCAAAAACAATTTGCAATATCGTTCTGAAATGTAAAGTAACTTACATTTCCCATGCAAAATGTAAATTAACTTACACCTCAATCCAAAAACATTTCATTTTGCTTTTGGGTTCGGGATATGAAGTGTAATTTTTGTTCCGACATTTTCCATACTTTCGATTCGGAAAGTTCCTCCACACATTTTCTCAATACGTTCCCTGACATTCCGCAAGCCTATATGCGTATTATCAGCCGTTTCTATGGCGGAAGTATCAAAGCCCCTGCCGTTATCCTCTACGATAATTTCATAGCCGTTTGACACTTTAACCGTACTGACCTTCACTATGCCGTTTTCACGAATTCTGACACCGTGACGGATCGCATTTTCAACCAACGGCTGAATACTCAATACAGGTATCATAAAATCCGTTTCGGGTGTATCATACTCCACACGGATATTATCAAAACGGATATTTTCTATCTCGGAATATATCTTTGTATGCTCCAGCTCCTTTGAAACAGGAATCAATTCCGTCTGACTGAGCAATTCAAGATTTTGTCGGAGATATGTCCCGAAACGCTCCGTTACAACCGATGCCTTTTCGGGATCGGTACGGCACAATGCCTGAATCGTGAACAGCGTATTATACAAAAAATGGGGCTGTATCTGCGACATCATGATTTGTATTCGCTGTTCCGCCATCAGTGCATTTTCATGCTCACGGACAAATTTTATATGAAGCCATATATAATACAGTACCGTACTGCTGACAACCGCCATTGTCAGATAGGTAACACAAACAATGTCAGCCTCAAAAATCCCGTCACAGACAGTAGAACCGACAATAATCAGAACACTGAAAACCAGAATCAATGATTCCGACTTTTTCGCCTTTTTTATGCACTCTCTCACCGTTAAATACGCAAGAAATCCAAGCATGACGATACTTACATTATGACAGGTAAAACTAAGCGGTCCACGTCCGAAATGATTGTCACCGGTGATATAAAAACTGATTTTATCCGTAAACAATGCCGCAAGATAAATCACCGCATTGATACCCGTCAGTATCCATAAAACAGTATGCCGTTTCCCGTAATCCAAAATGTAGAAAAACATCAGTATAATAAGCGGTCTTACACAGTATCCGTATACGGAAACGATCGTTCTGACATACGGCATTGCAATATGCTTGGCAAGCGTATATTCCGACACATTCTGTACCGTCAGACTCAACACCAACAGTACAATCAACAGCATGATTTTTTTATGATGTTTTTCGATATACGGATCTACGCTCACTGCGATTCCCAATCCGACTATCTGAAATAAAAGCGGAATCAAAATGATATATTCCGATTTCATACTATCATTACTCCTGCTTTTATTTACGCTGCCGGTGCAAGGGATTCTTCTGCCACTGTATCACTGTAAGCCGTGAGCTTGAAATCGCCGTATATCGTTGCAAACTCATTCTTCATGGAAACCGTTTCCATTCCCATCTTGTCACAATCTTCTTTGAAAGAGGCGGCGACCTCTGTATCACCGTGATCTCTGTCGGTGTCATCACAAAGCAGCATATAAGCTTTGCCACCGTGCTGCATGACATACTGCCCCATAGCCAAATCTCCCGAACTGTTGCCGAATGCCAAAAGCGGAGATATTCCTATATCATTGATGATACTGACAACTTTATTAAGTTTCAGATTCTTGAATTTCACTGTGCCGTCAAATATGATTTTTTCATCTTCCGAGGGTGTATAATCACGAGCCTTGACATCGTCCCCTCTGTTTTCTGACGTAATGCCGAATCTTGTGCCTATCACCTGATAGGACGGAATATACTCACCCAAAACATCACTTGACAATTCACGCAGCATATTGACCTCTGCACCGCTGTTGATATAAACCTTGAAACCGTTTTCGGTAAGATAT
>CACZZB010000066.1 GCA_902785555.1 uncultured Ruminococcus sp. | reverse complement strand
CTTTCGAGACTAACTGTATATCCTCAAAAAATGTATTCTCTTTTGCTTCTTTTGCTCTATAAGCACTTTTACTTTTTAAAAACTTGGAAACTGGTGTATATTATCATAAAATTATCCATATTTCCATACATTTTCCGAAATGGATGTGATATGATCTAATTGGTCCAGCGAAAGGAGGAAAAAATGAATACAGAAAAAATTGGAATTGTATTATCGTTTGCTAAAGGAGGTGAGGAAAAAAATGGAAATATCTATTATAATGGAGAGCAGCTGACAATTGGAACCATACGGAATTTGGGACTCCGAGAGTACCGTTCAGAAAATAACACTACGAAGATGTATATCCAAGTTGTTTTTATTACCGATGAAAAAATCACAGAGGTTGATGTACCGTTTGTGGAGCTGGAAAGTGGCGAGTTTCTGAAATATCGTCCGCCCGATTTCCATGTGTTAACAACAATCGATAAAAAAACAGAAAAATTCTTTTGTAAATCCATTCTTAGAAGCATTTTGGGTTTATCTGTTGAAAAATATTATTGTTTATCCCTTGGCTATAACCATATTGAAGGTAAGGTGGTATACAATACTGGTGACAGAGTGATTAATGCTCCTGAATTAAAGAAGTGGATTTCCGAATCAGATTTCAGAATAAAATACGGTGAACCAAAATCTAAAGAAACATATAAAAAGTGGATATCAGAGTTTTTGAAATCTTTTAATTATCCGCCTGTACTTTTGATAGCAGCACTGGTACCGTATATATTTCCGCTGATTGATGAAAACAAAATGGTACATTATGAATTTGTAGGATATATTGTTGGAAAAAGCGGATGCGGCAAAACGGAAATTGCAAAGTTACTTGTCACACCATTTAATGATAACTGCAATATGCTCTCTCTCTCAAGTGACAATGATGCTATTAACGAAATGTCAGCCTTTAATGACTGCTCTGTGCTGTTCGATGATTTGAATGCTTCCGATTCATATGACATTAAAAAGCAAAAGGAAAGAAAGGTAGCTTCCATAGTTGAAACCAAGCAAAGTGTAGGGAAATCAGTTAAAGATGGCAAAAATACAAAGATAAACGCATTTCCGTTTATCACCGCTGAATACCCTTTGAAAAGAGAAGGATTTACCAATAGATGTCTAATAGTAAATATCGATGAGCCGTTCGATCCTAAATCATTGACCTGGCTTCAGGAAAACCATGACATATATATTTCTTTCATAAATTCGTTCATAGCAGTTATATGTGAAAATTTTCAAATACTGCATGATTATGTCAACAATTGTCTTTCCTCAGTAAAATACCATACGAAAAAAGGCAAGGGCATTTCTGGTTTGACAAGAGTAGTCAATATAAAATTGATTCTTGAAATAACATTGGATATTTTGAAGTGGTTTTTAGGTGTTTCAGATGATAACCTATCTTATTTTCCATCTTATGTTGATACTTTTAAACAATCCATCGATGAATGTATCGGTTACACAATAGATTTGCTTAAGGAACAGTCAAAAGACAAAGAAGAAGTTATTGTCACCCAATTACTTTACGATATTTGGGATTCCGAATCAGAAATCGTAACAACTGATGAGGACTCTTTCCTGTGTAGCATTAATAATAATCCAGACAGTTTGCCTAAACATTTTGTCATTTACCAAAAAGGCAAACATCGTTTCTGTCTGAGATTCAAAGATGCTCAACGGTATCTTGGTGGTAAAATAGGATATCGTACCATAACAGATAAGATGGACCAATTTGGATTGCTTGATGTAAAAAAAGACAGAACGACTGCTGTTTTTAAAGGTAAATCAAATGCTAAATTTCTTTGCATAAGGCAAAAAGCTCTTGCAGATTATCTTGGTATGGAAAACGAGTTCTTACCGCCTGATATCCAAACTGATAGGCGTTATAATCATAAGTCTATAATGGATGTTCCTAAAAACTACTCCAACTACACAGGGTCGGAACTGAATAATAGTGATGTTTCAGAAATCGAAGCAAAAATGACTGGCCAACAAGATGATCATGTATCCAACTACCAAAGGATAATAAATGACGCTCGTAAAAAAGGAGAAAAACTTATGAGGAAGAAGAGAAAAAACTTATAAGGCAAAGTAAAAAACATTGATTATACATTATACTTATATAGACTATGAGGAGGTGAAATTCATGAATAAACCAATCGAGATACCTATTTACCAGAAGCACAACCTTACCATTGAAGAGGCAGCGGTGTATTCCAATATAGGTCAGGGTAAACTCCGTGAAATGACCGACAACGATAACTGTCGCTTCGTTATATGGGTTGGCAAAAAAAGGCTGATAAAACGCAAAATGTTCGATGAATACATCGAAAAGCAGTTTTCAATCTGACAATATATGCTGACAGCCTGATATGACAGACTGTCAGCATTATTGACTACAAGAGGAGGTTTTCAATATGGCTCAGAGAAGACGGGACAACAAAGGCAGAATTCTTAAAGACGGTGAAAGTCAGAGAAAAGACGGTTCCTATGATTACCGCTGGAGGGACAGAAAAGGTAAACGTCATTCTATCTATGGCAGAACTCTTGAAGAACTTCGTGAAAAGGAAGACGATATTTTACAGGATCAGAGAGATGGAATCCGTTCAGAAGCAAGGCAGATAACAGTAAATGAAATGTTTGATGTATGGCTGAAACTGAAACGTGGCTTGAAGGACAACACCCTGCAGAACTACATTTATATGTATGATATGTTTGTCAGGGATGAACTCGGAACGATCAAGCTTTGTATACTTAGGCATTCCGACATCCGCAGATTCTACAATACCCTCTATGAAGTGAGAGGCATCAAAATATCCACAATAGATGTTATCCATAATGTACTGCACCAGGTTTTGGAATTGGCGGTACAGGACAACTATTTGCGTAACAACATTTCAGACAATGCGTTGAAGGAGTTGAAACTCATGCATAATCAAGACAACGGAAAGAAAAAAGCTCTTACAAAGCCGGAGCAGGATTTATTCATCAGCTATCTGAAGAAATCCGTGCAATATTAGCATTGGTATCCCATATTTACAATTATGACATATACAGGTATGCGTGTCAGTGAAATTACAGGATTGAGATGGTGTGACATAGATATGAAGAAAGGCATGATCGATGTCAATCATACACTTATCTATTATAAGCACCGTCAGAACGGATGTTACTACAATGTACATACGCCCAAAACTAAATCCGGTATCAGGACGATTCCTATGCTTTCAGTTGTTAAAGAGGCTTTTGAAAAAGAAAAGGAATTTCAGGAGTCGGCAGAAATAAGCTGTCAGGTCACTATCGACGGCTATACCGATTTCATATTCGTCAATCGTTTCGGAAATGTCCATAATCAGGGTACTTTGAACAGGGCTATCAAACGTATTATCCGTGACTGCAATCAGGAAATACTTGACAATGAAGGTGCAAATAAAAATGTTCTTCTCCTTCCAAATTTCAGCTGTCACAGCCTGCGTCATACCTTTGCAACAAGAATGTGTGAAGCAGGTGTGAATCTGAAAGCCATGCAGGATATTCTTGGTCACGCTGATTATACTACAACAATGAATATTTACACTGATGCAACCGAGGAATTGAAAGAGTCCGAAATCAGTGAACTTGATGAGTTTCTGAAAAAGGACGAGCAGGAAGATTAAGAAGACGAATAACAATCAGCGTTGCAGACGATAAAATGTTCTGCAACGCTGTTTTTGTTTTTTATAACCGATAAAATTGCAATATATGTGTTTTTATTTTTTATAACTGATATATTTTTTGTCTTTGAGTGATGAAATTTCTTATGGTTGATATTCAGATAAAGTTATGTTAAAATGGTATTGAATCGAGCTGTAAATTGAATTACAAAATGTTGAGGTGATGTTCATGAGCAGAATAAAGGCGTTCAGATTTCAATGGTCTGATGCATGGAAAAATATTGATGAAGGATATGATTCTATTTTAGAAACATCTGACAATGGAGATGTTATTTTGAAATTTCTCGTTAATACGAAACCATTCGATGTCATACTCACAGATAAAGAACATACCTTCATTGATAAGATGACATTCTTAAAAAATGGAACAACATGGAATATTGTAATTCTTGGTTTTGTGACGGAACTATGTGGAGTTTAGATTTTATATATGACAACACTATGATTCGTTCAGCAGGCACAAATGGATATCCAAAAGAATTTCCGTATTTTCTTCATATTTTACATCAAATCTATCATTTACCCTATTCAGATATTGATAAATCGTATTCTGATCACATTAAGCAATATATTAAACATACAAAAATAACGGAAAATACAGAACTTTTTAACAGTGCGATATACTTATGATATTTATATTCTCTTGTATTCAGATTATGTTAATATTTGTGCAATTTTTAATTTTGTTTTAAATAGAGATGGTGAGATGCGATATGAAAACCTTTACAACTACAGGAGTGTGTACGAAAGAAAATAACTATATGGTCGATATTACAGACAGGCTTGTAAAAATGAAAGCTATGGTAGATGCCGGCAATTATTTCACTGTCACCCGTGCCCGTCAATACGGAAAAACGACAACACTGAATGCCCTTTATCATTATTTGCAGGATGATTATATAGTAATCAATCTTAGCTTTGAAGGTATCGGTGATGCCGGATTCAGTTCAGAGCAGACTTTTGTCAAAGCTTTTTGCAGAAAGCTGAAAAGAGAAACCCGTGCAGGACTGGTCATTCCCGACAACATAAAAATTCAGATAGACGATTTCCTCTCCCGAACAGAAGAGCAGGCTCAGCTTGATGAATTATTCGATACACTGTATGATTGGTGCTACGAATCTGAGAAGGAAATAGTTTTATTTATTGATGAAGTCGATAGTGCTACGAACAATCAGGTGTTTTTGGATTTTCTTGCTCAGCTCAGGGACGGCTATCTCAGAAGACAGTCAAGAGGTATTCCTACATTCAAATCCGTTATCCTTGCAGGAGTTACCGATATTAAAAGCCTGAAACGGAAAATCCGCCCGGATGAAGCCCGAAAATTCAATAGTCCGTGGAATATAGCCGCAGATTTCAATATTGATATGAGTTTGCCTGTTGAGGGTATTACCGGAATGCTTGACGAATATGAAAATGACCATCATACAGGCATGGATACAGCAAAAATAGCTCAAGAGATTTATGACTATACAAGCGGTTATCCATTTCTTGTCAGCCGTATTTGTCAGATAATTGATACCGAACTTAATATTTGGACGGTCAGCGGAATAAGTGAAGCGGTTAAGCGTATTCTTTTAGAGAAAAATCCTCTGTTTGATTCCTTGATGGGTAAGGTTTATGATAACAAGCCACTCAGCGATATTTTACAGAGTATTCTGTTCAGTGGCGAGCGTATAGCTTATAACATATACAATGTTGCTGCAATGGACGGTGAAATGTACGGCTTTCTTACTAATAAAGACGGTGCAACTGTAATCTCAAACAGAATTTTTGAAGTGATGCTGTATAATTACTATCTCAGCCTTAACGAGATGAAGAACAGCCCTATCTCACGTTCAGCCAGTGACAGCAAAGAAATGTTCATTGAAGGTGGTTGCTTAAATATGAATAGACTGCTTGAACATTATATTACGGTCTTTGATGATATTTATGAAGGTAAGGCAGAGTCATTCAGTGAAGAAGAAGGCAGAAGGAGATTTCTTCTTTTCATTCGTCCTGTCATAAACGGAACAGGCAATTATTATGTTGAAAGCCGAACACGCAACAATGAACGTATGGATATTGTTATAGACTATCTTGGAGAGCGTTTTGTGGTTGAATTGAAGATATGGCGTGGAGAAGCCTATCACGAAAAGGGAGAACAGCAGTTAGCAAATTATCTTGACTATTATCATCTTGATAAGGGCTATATGCTGACCTACAGCTTCAATAAAAGTAAAAACACCAGTCTGACCACGAAAACCATACAGGACAAAACTCTTATAGAAGCTTTTGTGTAAGGAAAATTCTATTAAAATATGAACAGTCATATATATTTAGGACGGTGAACTGAAATATGAAAACCTTTACAACCACCGGAGTTTGTACGAAAGAAAATAACTATATGGTGGATATTACAGACCGCATCGTAAAGATGAAAGCAATGGTAGATGCCGGCAATTATTTTACCGTTACTCGTGGCAGACAGTACGGAAAAACAACAACGCTGACGGCTTTGGCAAAATTTCTGAAAAATGAGTATGTTGTAATCAGCCTTGATTTTCAGAATTTAGATGACGGCTCCTTTGAAAATGGCAGTATTTTTACGCAAGCATTATCACAACTGATGATAGATGAGTATGAATTCGGCGGTGCAGAGATTCCCAAAATTTATATAGATGCGTTTGAGGAACTTTGTCAGAAGGAAACTGCTAAAGTCAGAATGGCGGAGATTTTTCGCATTTACAAAAGATGGTGCAGAGATTCTGATAAACCAATCGTTCTGATGATTGATGAGGTGGACAGTGCGACCAATAATCAGGTATTTCTTGATTTTCTTGCAATGCTGAGAGAGGGATTTCTTGCAAGAACTTCCAAAGGAGCACCCGCCTTCCGTTCAGTTATTCTTGCAGGAGTTACCGATATTAAAAGCCTAAAGCGTAAGATTCGTCCCGATGAAGCCCACAAATTCAATAGCCCTTGGAATATAGCCACAGATTTCAATATTGATATGAGTTTGCCTGTTGAGGGTATCACTGGAATGCTTGATGAATATGAAAACGACCATCATACAGGCATGGATACAGCAAAAATAGCACAAGAAATTTATGATTACACAAGCGGTTATCCATTTCTTGTCAGCCGTATTTGTCAGATAATTGATACTGAACTTAATACATGGTCAGTCAGTGGAATCAGCGAAGCTGTCAAGCATATTTTACAGGAGAAAAACACCTTATTTGATTCTCTGATGGGAAAAATTTACGATAACAAACCTCTCAGTGATATTTTGCAGAGTATTCTGTTCAGCGGTGAGCGAATAGCTTATAATCCCGACAGCATCTCAATAATGGATGGTGAGATGTACAGCTTGTTAAAAACTGTAAACAATGGTCTTACAATTTCAAACAGGATTTTTGAAACACGCATCTACAATTATTTTCTTACTCAGACGGAACTAAAAAACAGCCCTATCTCAGTTTCAGGCTCTGAAAGCAAAGAAATGATAATTGAAAACGGTCACTTGAATATGGACAGACTGCTTGAACATTATGTTACAGTCTTTGATGATATTTACGAAGGTAAAGCCGACTCGTTCAGTGAAGAGGAAGGACGAAGAAGATTTTTGCTATTCATCCGTCCTATCATAAACGGAACGGGCAATTACTATGTTGAAAGCCGGACACGCAACAATGAACGCATGGATATAGTTATAGACTACCTGGGAGAGCGTTTTGTGGTGGAATTGAAAATATGGCGTGGAGAGGCATATCACGAAAAGGGAGAGCAGCAGCTTGCTAATTACCTTGACTACTATCATCTTGATAAGGGCTATATGCTGACCTATAGCTTTAACAAAAACAAAAGCACCACCCTGACTAAGAAAACAATACAGGATAAAACTCTGATAGAAGCCTTTGTGTAATGAGTGAAAATTCCTACGCCCATCTTACGCCCGGTTTACGCCCAACTTACGCCCAAGGGCAAAAAATATATGAACATATAATAAGATATGACAGAAGGCAAATTCAGAAAATACAGTAAATATCAGGTTTTGAGAACATTTGGGAAACTATGAAAGACCATACATTCTTTTCCCGATAATTAAAAGTTTGGATAAATAAATTCAGTATTTATGCGGGTTTCAGGCTATCAAACACAGAATTTGCGACCAAATTGCGACTAATTAAAGAGAACAAACGAAAATTTCAGGACTTCCGGCATCAAAGTCGGGAGTCCTGTTTTTTATTATAGACAAAAACACCTTTTTTTGTTATCATATATTATAATAAATCAGATATAACTATGAGGGAACCATTATGAAGAAACGAACATCCAAACAGATTTTTGCGGAAACTTTTCTGGAGTTGAGCCGTGAACTGCCGATAGACAAAATCACTGTCAAGAAAATCGTCGAAGAAAGCGGACTGTCTCTGAAAACCTTTTATAACCACTTCCCTGACAAATATTCGCTGATGCTGTATATTGAGCAGGTAGAGAGCAATCGACTGCATGAAAAGCTGTCAGATGGTGATTTGACCTTTCAGGAATATTTGAGAGAGGGTATAGAATACTATCGGAAAATCAAACATTTTCTTTCAAATGCTTTTGAAAACACGCAGGGTGCGGATTCCTATGCAAAAATGCACGTCGAGGAAGCTTGTCGTTCCCTGCTTGATTTCATACAGAAGAAGAATGGTCTGACAGAAATACCTGACGATATTGTCTTTGCAGAAAGATTTTATGCGAATGGTCTTGCAAGCAGCTTTTTTGACTATAATTTCGGTGATAATAAGCTCACGGAGGATGAGTTTATTCGTTACTGTGTGGAATGTATTCCCGAAAAACTCAAACTATATTTACTGTAAAAAAGTACAGGATTTTTTAAATTGCTGTAAAAGTATAGTGATATTAAAAATCAACCATTGAAATAACCGAAAAATAACATATAATATTATTAGAGATTGTGCACAATCTAAGTGCACACAATATTATTATTTTAGGAGGATCACACTATGACAAAAATTGAACTGTTGAAAGCATTCGCAAAGGGCTGGTTCGGCAACTCCCAGCAACATTCTATCCATGCTCAGCTTCTGAAAGCTCGTGGACTTAATAAGCTCGGCGACAAGATCATGGCTGAATCAGATGAGGAATGGGAAGAAGCTAAAAAGGTCAATGCAAGACTTATCGAGCTTGGAGAAACACCTGTTGTTGAGATTGAACCTTATCCTGTTATCACCGATATCAAGGAAATGCTTGAGTATGACTGCAAGGATGCTGCCGAGGCTCTGCCTATGATGTCAAAGTCTCTTGCTATGTTTGATGACGACTATGTTACAAAACACATGATCGAGGAATTTATCCTTGACGAGCAGGAGCATTACAACTGGGTAAAGGGTCATCTCTGCCTTATTGAGCAGATCGGTATGGAAAACTACATGATCGAGATGCTGGGTGACTAAAGGAGAATAACAAATGAAAGATATTGAAAGAGTATGCAGTTTCCTTGACGAGGTACATACCTATTATCTTGCTACTGTAGAAGGTAATCAGCCGAGAGTGCGTGCATTTGGAACAGCTCTCCTGTATAACGATAGGCTTTATATCCAGACAGGCAGGGTTAAGGATGTTTCAAAGCAGATCAGTGCTAATCCAAGGGTTGAGATCTGTGCATTCAAAGACGGAAAATGGCTGAGGATCACAGGCGAGCTTGTGGATGATGATGACCGTGATGTAAAGGTTGCTATGCTGGAAAAGATGCCGAGCCTGAAAGCAATGTACGATCCCGATGACGGCAATATGCAGATGCTGTATTTCAAGAACGCAGCAGCTACCTTTAGTTCATTTACTGATGTACCAGAAACAATCAATTTTTAAGGAGTAACGATCATGAGTGAAAAAGAACAGATCCTTGAAGCAATGAGAAATGCCGGCGAACCGCTGAACGCCGGAAAGATAGCAGAGCTTACCGGTCTTGACCGCAAGGTCGTTGACAAAACAATGACTGCTATGAAAAAAGATGGTTCGATTGTATCGCCTGTCCGCTGCAAGTGGGAACCTGCTGACAAATAATAAACTGACCGGCGTACCTCTTTTGTATGGGATATGTCGGTCGTTTTGTAAAATAACGAAAAGAGATATCAGAATATGAAAATACTGTTTAATGATGGACATACCGGAGAATGTCCGGCTGAAAAAGAAGTTGAAGTGCTGCGCCATTCTGCAGCACATATTATGGCTCAGGCTGTAAAAAGATTATATCCGCAGGCACATTTCGGTTATGGTCCCGCTACGGAAAAAGGCTTTCATTATGACATAGACTTCGGAGAAACTGTTATAACAGATGAAGCTTTGACAGACATTGAAAAAGAAATGCGGAAGATCGTAAAAGAAAATCTGCCGTTTCGTGTGTTCGAGCTTCCGAGAGAAGAAGCTGTTAAACTTATGCAGGAGCGTGGTGAGCTTTATAAGGCTGAACATATAGGCGATCTGCCCGATGATGCAAGAATTACTTTCTATCAGCAGGGGGATTATATTGATATGTGCGTTGGTCCTCACCTGACATATACCAAAGCATTAAAATCATTCAAACTTACGGCTGTTTCAGGTGCATACTGGAAGAATGATCAGAAAAATAAAATGCTTACAAGACTTAACGGTGTCGCATTCCGCACACAGGAAGAACTTGATGCCTATGAAACACAGGTTAGTGAGGCAAAAGCCAGAGATCACCGCAAAATCGGCAGAGAAATGAAACTGTTTATGACAGATGACCTGATTGGAAAGGGACTGCCGATGTTCTTGCCTAAGAGCCTGTTTAAAATCTTCTGATAAGTAAAGATACAAAAGTAAGAACAGTCATCTGTAAAGAAATAGCGAGTTTTCTTTCACAGTTTTTCCATAA
>CACZZB010000065.1 GCA_902785555.1 uncultured Ruminococcus sp. | reverse complement strand
ATCACTTGGATAGTTATGCATTTACGTTCCCTCTTTGCTGTTTTTTCTTCATTATATTCTTTTCTAGAGCCTTTTTCAAGATTTTAAACAGGCTCTTATAAAAGTTTTTCCAATTCATATAAAAGTTGTGATTTCATTTTATTCAATTCCGTATCAGACGGACGGTTTTCATCACTGTACATTTTTTCCATAGGATACCACCATACAGGACCTTTTCCGTTATTGCCGTAGGTTTCGATATCTCCGCTGACACGTGGAAACAAGTGCCAATGCAAATGAGTTTCACCGTTTCCGAGACATTCGTAATTCATTTTTTCAGCATGAAAGGCATTTTCAACAGCCTGTGCAGTGATACTCATTTCTTCAAGAAATTTTGTTCTGAAATCTTTTTCGAGATAAAAAAGTTCAGTTTTATGCTGTTTACACAGAAAAAGTGTATAGCCTTTAAAGTGCTGATTGTCACCAATAACTACATAACCTGTTTCAAGCTCTTTGACAAAATATGGATTAGTGTTACTTTTTATCATATCAATTCTTTCGCATATAAAACACATTTAAAAATCTCCTCATTTCAGATAATCGCTTTTTTCAAAATAATCAGTGAACCATACATTAGGTGCAGTGAAAGTTTTACCGTTGAGATATTCCAATATACCGCCGTCAGTCGTGAAATTTAATGATAATTTATAGGAATAGAGAGCCTGCCATTTATAGCCCATTTTACGGTTTATTTCATTTTTGCCGTACTTTCCGTCACCCAACAGAGGGTGTCCGATATATGCAAGATGTGCCCTTATCTGATGAGTACGACCTGTCAGCAAGTCCACCTCAACAAGACTGAAATTATTTTTTTCGGCAAGGACTTTGTATTTTGTCTTGATGGTCTTGGAATCGGGAGTGGGCTTTTTGGATATGTATACACGGTTTTGCTTTTCGTTTTTTTCGAGGTAGTCGGTGAGTAAAGCGGATTTTTGTTTGAATATTCCGACAGCTATACAGAGGTAGAATTTTTGCAGTTCACGGTCTTTGAGTTTTTGATTCATGATACGGAGAGTTTCGGCATTTTTGGCGGCAATGACAATACCGCCTGTATTTCTGTCAATACGGTTGATAAGGGCGGGTGCAAAGGAATTTTCATTTTTGGGGTCGTATTCCTTTTTATCATAGAGATAATGCTGAACTCGTGCGATAAGGCTGTCAAAGTGATAATTTTCATCGGGATGAACGATAAGACCAGGCTTTTTATTGAGCAGAATGATATTTTCATCTTCATAGATGATATCAAGTTTCACGGGAGCTTTGAGGAAATCATATTCATCGGGCTGTTCTTCAAAGAATTCGTCTTTGATATAAAGAGTAAGGATATCACCTTCATTAAGACGGCTTGAAATATCGCATTTTTTGCCGTTTAGCTTGATATATTTTGTACGGATATATTTGTACATAAGGGATTGGGGCATATTTCTGAATCTTTTTGTAAGGAATTTATCCAGACGCTGTCCGCTGTCATTTTTTGTTATTTCGATTTGTCGCATTATAAAAAAGTCCTTTTCATTTAGTAATATTGTTATTATATCATAAAATGAGGTTTATGCAAGATATTGTTTTATGTGATTAATACAAAAAAATTAAAAAGTATATTGTTTTTATATGTGCAACTGTGATATAATGACATAGAAAATTTTTTATGTGAAAAGGAAGGATATAAATTGCTGAGATTGGAAAATATTTCATGGAGTACACCTGACGGAACACCGGTTCTTAAAGACCTGAATCTTGATGTGCCCGACGGAAAATTAGTTGTGCTGACAGGACCTAACGGAGGAGGAAAAACGACTCTTGCCAAGATAATAGCCGGTATATACAAACAGGACAGCGGAAAAATATATCTTGACGGCAATGATATTACAGATGTTGATATAACCGAGCGTGCAAAAATGGGAATCAGTTTTGCGTTTCAGCAGCCTGTGAGATTCAAGGGAATAACCGTACAGAAATTGATGGAGCTTGCGGCAGGAAAGAAACTTGAAAGAGATGTGACCTGTGATATACTCAGTAAAGTCGGCTTGTGTGCAGGAGAGTATGTCAACAGGGAAGTCAATGCAACTCTTTCGGGCGGTGAGATAAAGAGAATAGAAATAGCCACGGTTCTTGCAAGACATTCAAAGCTGACTGTATTTGACGAGCCGGAAGCAGGTATTGATTTATGGAGCTTTACGAATCTTATACATACATTTGAAGAAATGCGTAAAAATATAAACGGTACTATAATAATAATATCACATCAGGAGAGGATACTTAAAATAGCCGATGAAATAGCAATAGTAGCTGACGGCAGGATAAAAATGTCTGGTTCGGCTGATGAGATGATGAAAAATCTCGCTGAAAACAGGAGTATGATCGGCAGATGTTCAAAGCAGGAGGCATTGTTCTGAAATGAAAGAGATAACAAAAGATTTGCTCAGGGAAATTTCCGAATGGAACGGAGAATTTAAAGGAGCTTATAATATAAGAGAAGACGGAGCTTGTGTGGGACGAGTATCGAGCAAGAATATAAGAATAGAGAGTAAAAAAGACCAACCGGGACTTGAAATATTCATAGCAGCGAATACAAAGGGTGAAACGGTATCAATACCGGCTTGTGTCACACACGGTGATGTTGATGACTTGGTATATAATGATTTTTATGTAGGAGAAAATGCAGATGTCATTATAGTAGCAGGCTGCGGAATACATACTGAAACAGGTGAGCCTGCAAGACATAACGGTATACACAGATTTATTTTAGGAAAGAATTCCAAAGTAAAATATCTTGAAAAGCACATAGGCACAGGTCACGGAACGGGACTGCGTTCAATAGACCCTGTAACAGAGGCTGAACTTGATGAAAATTCTGTTCTGGAGATGGACACGGCACAGATAGGCGGAGTTGACAGGACACTCAGAAAAACAGCTGCAAAACTTAGTGCAGGTGCAAAGCTGCTTATAAGAGAAAGAATACTCACCGAAAAGGAACAGACAGCTAAAACGGAATTTTTTGTCGAACTCAACGGCAATGATTCAGGAGTTGACTTGATTTCACGTTCTGTTGCAAGAGGAAATTCACATCAGGAATATCATTCCGTTATAGTCGGAAATGCTCCATGTACGGGACATTCGGAATGTGATGCGATAATATCCGAAAACGGAAAAGTTGATGCTGCCCCGGAACTTCATGCACGTGATACAGATGCGGCATTGATACATGAAGCGGCTATCGGAAAAATTGCAGGTGAACAGATACTGAAGCTGAGAACATTGGGAATGACAGAAGAAGAAGCGGAGGCAACTATCATAGACGGATTCCTGAGCTGATGGCTTTGGGAAAAAAATCCCGATAAATAATTTTATTTTTTCATACAAATACTACTTTCATAAGAAGGTGGTTTTGTATGAAAAAATTTTTTAGGTGCAATATTTTTCTCATGACATTGGGCGGTGCACTGTACGGGATAGTGGAAATACTCTGGCGGAATTATACACACTGGTCAATGGTGCTGACGGGCGGAACCTGTTTTGCGGTATTATACAGGATATTCAAGAAAATAGAATTATGTTCGACCTGGATAAAATGCGTAGTAGGAAGTTCGGTCATAACCTTGATAGAATTTTTGTCGGGATATATTTTTAATATCAAGATGAAGATGAAAGTATGGGACTATTCCAAACAGCCTTTGAATTTTCGTGGACAGATATGCCCTTTATACAGCTTTTTGTGGGGAATACTGACTATCCCGATACTTGCAATATGTGGTTTTATAAGCCGTGAACTGAATCTGTAATATTTGGGACATCACGGGCATATATATATTTAAAAAAATCTCTGTGAATACTTGAAGATTAAAAAAAAAAATGATATACTTTTATGTATGCTGTTCCCCTCAGATGGATATAATAAGATTCGGGGGGCGGAATGAATGAGCAAAAAGAAGATATCCTCTTTGGAAATCACGGATATTCCCGAGAATACCGAGGAAGAAAGCTGTCAGGGCAGTGAAAGACAAGTCGGAAGTATGCTTGAAACAGGTTCGATAATATCGGATAACGGAGAATATGTAGTACAGTGCATGACTATTATCGGACAGATAGAGGGGCATTATATCCTTTCACCTCAGAATAAAACTACAAAATATGAGCATATCATACCAATGCTGGTAGCCGTTGAACAGAATGATAAAATAGACGGTCTTCTGATAATACTGAACACGGTAGGCGGAGATGTTGAAGCGGGTCTTGCAATAGCGGAGCTTATGGCAGGTATGAAAAAGCCTGTTGTATCACTCGTACTTGGCGGAGGACATTCGATAGGAGTACCGATAGCGGTCGCAGCAAAAAAATCTTTTATAGCAAAATCGGCTACAATGACGATACACCCTGTCAGAATGAACGGCTTGATGTTGGGAGTGCCGCAGGCATTCGAGTATTTTCAGCGTATGCAGCAGAGAATAACAGCTTTTGTAACGGAACATTCGGGTATATCTGCCGAAAGATACAATCAGCTTGCAATGAATACGGATGAGCTTGTAATGGACATAGGAACGATACTTGACGGGCGTGATGCAGTCGAGGAAGGACTTATCGACAGCATAGGCGATTTGAATGATGCAGTGAGTGCGTTGTATAAGATGATAGACAAGAGGAAGGGCAAAAAACGCAGGACTCAAAAATCATAAAACGACAGAAAAACATTTTTCTGTCGGACAAAGTTCGGAGGTACATAACGTGAACATATTTGAAGCGATTTTTCAGGGCATAATACAGGGCTTGACTGAATTCTTGCCTGTATCGAGCAGCGGACACCTTACGATATGTCAGCATATATTCGGAATGAGCGAAAATAATCTTTTCTTTTCGGTAATGCTGCACATAGGTACACTTGCAGCGGTTCTTGCAGTATATTTCAAACTCGTAATAAAATTGTGCAAATCTCTTGTCAGTATTGTGAAGAAGATATTTGCAAGGCAATTCAAGCTGAAAGAGCTGACAGGCGAAGAAAATCTTGCATTTATGATAATAATAGGCTTGCTGCCGTTGTTTGTAATGTTTTTGCCGATAGGAAACGGAATGAAGCTGAAAGACCTTGCAGACAAGTTTGCAAATGACGGATTTTTCATAGTAGTAGGATTGTCATTGCTTGCAACGAGTGCATTGCTTTACATAGGCGACAAGTGCAACAAAAAATATGCAGACGGTCAGAAGAAAGCAAGAAAACGCTATAAGATTGCCGATGCGTTGACGGTTGGCGTAACACAATGCTTTGCGGCACTGTTTCCGGGACTTTCACGTTCAGGCTCGACACTTGCGGCAAGTCAGCTTCGTGGAATGAACAAACAGGTGGCATTGGATTATTCGTTCCTTCTCGGAACGCCGGCAATAATTGCAGCAGCATTGCTTGAATGTAAAGACGCCTTATTTTCGGAAAATGCAGTTACATTGAGTTTCGGAGATTATATCTGCATAGTTGTCGGAATGGTAGTTGCAGGAGTTGTGGGATTTTTTGCGATAAAGATGTTCAAGTGGCTGCTGAAAACCGATAAAATGTATATATTTATAATATATACGGCGATAGCAGGTGCAATAGTGCTTGTAATAAGTATAGTTGAACTCGCACTCGGTGTGAATATATTTACGCAAAGGGCTCTTGTATTTTAAAAAAATATCGGGCAGCATTTGAAAATAAGTGTTGCCCGATTAATTCGTGAAATTAATATCGGAGGTGCATTATTTTTGGCAGAAAAACAAAAACAGAAATCAAGATCCAAACCAAAACATCAGGCAAAAGGCAATTCATCAAATAAAAATACAAAACAAAATACCGCTGCTTCAAATAAGAAGCCGATACCGAATAAAAATGCCGATACACGAAGAAAAAGCGAAGTACAAAAATACATAATAGATAAAAAAAGAAAAAAAATAATTATCCTGCTTTTTTTATCACTGATATTTTCATTATTCTATATTGTACGGGGAGAAAAATTCTGGCTTGTCCTTCATGAGAACTATTGGGGATTATTCGGCTTTTTGGGATTTATGATACCTGTTTTGAATGTATATGCAGTTAATTATATGCTGAAGAAAAAATCGAGTTATCGTCTTATCTTCAGGCTTATATTATTTTGCGGTACGATAATTATGTTTGCCACAACTATATTTTCATTTTCTTCAATGGGGATAGAATTGGCTGATTACGGTACGGAGATGATAGAATGTTACCGCCGTGGCAGTCAGCATATAGGTACAGGTATGCTCGGAGGAATATTCGGAATACCTTTTGCCAGGATATTCGGTGCAACAGGAGGAGGTATAATTTCATTCCTGCTGTTTCTTGTATTATTGTATAACTGTCTGAAAGTGTTGTATGGGAAATTGATTGAGCAGATAAGTGAACCGCTGGCAAACAAAGTCGTTCAGACAATGGAGATAAGAAGCCTTGTCCGTGATGAAGAAAGAAAGATAAAAGAAGAACAGCGAAAGCTCTTTAAAGAAGAAGTCAAAAATAAAATGTCTGAAAAAAAGGCTGTTTCCGAGGATAAGCATAAAACCGAAGAACAAAAGGCTGTCGTTGAGGAGAATAAAAAAAGTCCCGAAACCGTTGAAGAAACAAAGTCCAAGCCGAATGACGGTTTTGTACGGCTTGACAAGGAAGTAATATATCGCCCGGGCAAGTTAGAGGAAATTCCAAAGAAAAAGAAGAATATAAAAGAAAATATCATAAAGAATTTCACGGCTGTATTCGGTGCAAAGCAGGAAGACGATGATGAAGAAGATATAAAAGAGGAAGAAAATAAAACCGAGCATAAGCCTGTTAAGGAAAATAAAAAGGATAATTATGTCAATATGGAGCATATAGGTGAAGATATACCGGAATTTTCCGAAAAGGTAAATGTCGATTACAAGAAGATAAACAGCGAAGAAAAGAAAAATGAAAAAAATACGGCTGAGAGTGATAAATACATCAACGGAGAATATTTTTCGCCTGTATACGAAAAACCTAAGAAGATGAAAAATATTGCCAAGAATAAGGAAGAAAATGCAAAGCCGGTTGAAAAGAAGATAAGAATATCCCTTGAAGATGTAAAAAGAGAACTCAGCGGAGAACAGATGAGGCTTGTTGAAAATAATTATCTTCTTCCGCCGTTTACACTTCTTGACCCTCAGCCCGAAGAAAATGATGATAGTATATCCAATGAACTTAATCACAGTGCCGAAAAACTTGTTGATACCCTCAAAAGTTTCGGTGTACAGACAAGTATATCCCACATAAGCAGAGGACCTTCCGTAACAAGATATGAATTACAGCCGGCAGCAGGTGTAAAGATAAGCAAGATAACAAATCTTTCGGATGATATAGCAATGAATCTTGCGGCAACGGGTGTCAGGATAGAAGCACCTATCCCCGGAAAATCCGCTGTCGGTATCGAAGTGCCGAATAAAAATGTAAGTATAGTAAAAATGCGTTCACTTCTGGAGTCAAAGGAATTTCAGAATGCAAAAAGCAGGCTGACGGTTGTGCTCGGAGTTGACATCACAGGCAAGATAACCCTTGCAGACCTGAGCAGAATGCCGCATTTGCTGATAGCAGGCTCGACAGGTTCAGGTAAATCTGTTTGTATAAATTCAATGCTGATAAGTCTTTTGTATAAAGCGAGTCCCGATGAAGTGAAGCTCATGCTTATTGACCCGAAAGTAGTTGAACTGGGCGTATACAACGGTATACCGCATTTGCTCGTGCCCGTTGTCACGGACCCCCGAAAAGCGGCAGGAGCATTGAATTGGGCTGTCAATGAGATGCTCGAAAGATACAAGACCTTTGCAGCATACAATGTCAGGGATATGCACAGCTATAACAGGCTCGTTGACAAGCAGAACAAAGAAGTCGAAGACAATGAAACTGTTGAAGAACCTGAACGCAGCTTTGAAGAAGATGAAATGCTTGCACAGGCACAAGCCGAGGTAAACAATGGAGATAATCCCAAAAAAGAAGTTCACAAGCTGGAAAAAATGGCACAGATAGTCATAGTGATAGACGAATTGGCAGATTTGATGATGGCTGCCCCGAATGAAGTCGAGGAGTCTATATGCCGACTTGCACAGATGGCGAGAGCCGCAGGTATGCATCTTGTAATTGCAACTCAAAGACCGTCTGTTGACGTTATCACGGGACTTATCAAGGCGAATGTTCCGAGCAGAATAGCTTTTGCCGTAAAATCACAGATAGATTCAAGAACCATACTTGATTCGGGCGGAGCCGAAAAACTTCTCGGCAAAGGCGATATGCTGTTTTCACCGATAGGTGTTACAAAGCCCGTGAGAGTTCAGGGCGGATTTGTTGATGATACCGAAATAGAAAATGTCATTAATTTCATCAAAAATAATAAAGTAGTCGAGTATGATAAAAAAGTCATTGATGAAATAGAAAAAAATGCCATTGCCGACAGCAAGGACAAGAATAATGCCGATTCGGGTGATGGTGAAACGGATATCATGCTTGAAGAAGCAATAGAATGTGTCGTAGAAGCAGGACAGGCATCAACATCACTTTTGCAGAGAAGATTAAGAGTAGGCTATGCAAGGGCGGGACGACTCATTGATGACATGGAAAAAATGGGCATAGTAGGACCTCATCAGGGAGCTAAACCGAGAGATGTTCTGATGACCCGTCAGCAGTTGCTTGAAAGGAATCTTAAAAAGTGAGGATTTATATTCCGCTTCTGAAAAAAGCAGTTCAAGACAGAATGTTTTTCTGTTTTTGGCAATATATTTTTTTATTAATTATGGAGGTCTTTTTGAATGAAAAGAGAAGGACAAATCAAAGTAGATTCGGAAAACCTTTTTCCGATAATCAAAAAATGGCTTTATTCGGACAAGGATATCTTTGTTCGTGAGCTTGTTGCAAACGGCTGTGATGCAGTAAAAAAATATCAGAGCCTTTGCATGATAGGCGAAGCGGAAGATGACGGGATAAAACCGAGAATCGACGTTATCATCGACAAGGACAAGAAAACCCTTACATTTTCCGATAATGGTATCGGCATGACAGATGAAGAAGTTGAAAAGTACATTGCACAGATAGCTTTTTCGGGTGCACAGGAATTTCTTGAGAAGTACAAAGATAAAACAGATGCCGATTCGGGTATCATAGGACATTTCGGCTTGGGATTCTATTCGGCTTATATGGTTGCAGATACCGTTGAGATAGAAACACTTTCATATAAGAAAGACGAATTGCCTGTACATTGGGAGAGTGACGGAAGTCATACCTATGAGATATCTGACGGAACACGCACCGAAAAAGGTACAAGTGTTATCCTTCATGTATCGGAAGATGAAAAGGATTTCCTTGACGAATACAAAGTCCGTACTATATTAAAGAAATACTGCAAATTCATGCCGTATGAGATATATCTTTCAACGGCAGGCGATAAGAAAGATAATAAAGAGGAAAAGTGCATAAATGACACGAATCCGCTTTGGCTGAAAGCCCCGAAGGACTGCACGACAGAGGAATATGAAGATTTTTACAGGGAAACATTCACTGATATGAATCTTCCGCTGTTCTGGATACACCTCAATGTTGATTATCCGTTCAGACTTAAAGGAATACTTTATTTCCCGAAACAGACGGATAAATTGCAGGTAATGCCCGGAGAGATAAAATTATTCTCCAATCAGGTATATATAGCCGATAATATCAAGGAAGTAGTGCCAGAATTCCTCATGCTTCTCAAAGGTGTTATAGACTGTCCCGACCTGCCTTTGAATGTATCAAGGTCATTTTTGCAAAATGACGGTGAAGTCGAGAAGATATCAAAGCATATCACCAAAAAAGTTGCAGATAAGTTGACATCTATATTCAAGAATGAAAGAAAGTCTTTTGAAAGCTATTGGGATGACATTTCACCGTTCATCAAATTCGGCTGTATAAAAGATGAAAAATTCTATGACAGAGTAAAGGATATAATGCTTTACAAGAGCATAAACGGAGATTACAAGACATTTGCCGAGCTTCCAAAACAGGATGATAAAGTTTACTATGTATCAAGCACCGACGAACAGGCACAGTATATAAAGATGTTCAAGGATAACGGTCTTGATGCTGTGATTCTTGAGCATAATATAGACGCACATTTTGTCAGCTTTTTGGAGTATAAAGAGTCAGGTACAAAGTTTATCAGAATAGACTCTGAAATAGGCGATGCACTCAAATCCGAAAACGGTGATGTTCAGGAAAATAATGACGAGATAATAAATATCTTCAAAAATGCTTTGGGAATCGATAAACTGACGATAAATGCTCAGGCACTCAAAACAGCAGATACACCGGCAATTATCACGATAAACGAGTATGAAAGAAGAATGAGCGATATAAGCAGGATATACGGAAATATGTTCGGTTCGGCAGGACCTGTTTCCGAAACGCTTATCATCAATACACAGAATGATATTATCAAAAAAGTACCGTCACTTGACGAGGAAAAACAAAAACTTCTTTGCAAGCACATTTATGACTTGGCACTTATAAGCCAGCGTAAGCTCACAGCAGAAGAACTTGACAATTTCATTTCGACAAGTGTACAGGTACTCGGCTCTTTGTTATAATAGCGTTAAACTTTTACAGATTATTTTAATATGGTTTTTTCTATTTTTGTTTTCAAAAAATCGGAAATATTCCACTTTGCTTTTTATGATTTTATGGTATTATAATTGCAGTTCAAATATAAAGTCAAAACATAAACATAATTTTTTTGTAAATGACAAGGAGGATTTACTATGGGCTGGGAAATTATTTTGTGCGGAGTTATTGTTATCTTAATAGGTGCGGTTGCCAAAAAATACAATATGAACGGCAAGTATACCGCAGGCAAACATATGTTCAAAAATAGTGAAGCAAATCTTGAAGAAAAAAATCTTGATTTTTCCGACCAGAATTACTATGACGATAAGGGCATTATTGGTTAAAGTGGAGAATATGGAAATGAAAAAATTATTGGCTTTGAGCCTTTCGGCTGTCATGGCACTGTCATTAGCAAGTTGCGGCAGTTCGGGAGATACATCTGTAAATTCAAATGTCAGTACATCATCTGTCGTTGAAAACTCCGTTGAGAATGATATATATAATTTGTACGATTACGAAAATGATGAAGTTTTCTATGTCGAAAAAATGGATTTGAATGACAAATTATCGGCTGTATGTACAACTTACGAATTTAGTTTTCTTTCTGACGGCTATCAGATAAAGGCATATATTGCAATTCCAAATGAAGGCATTGAAACTCAAAAGCCCTGTAAATGTTTACTGTACAACAGGGGAGGACATTATAATTACGGTTCATTGGATTATGAACAACTTTCCACTATTTGTGCTTATACCAAACGTATAGTTGTTGCCTGTGAGATAAGAGGTGACAATGGTTCGGAAGGTCAAGACCAATTTGGCGGTGATGAACTGCATGATGTTATCAAACTGATAGATTTGTGCGAAAATCATTTTACATTTGTTGATATGGACGATTTTTGTACAATGGGCGTGTCAAGGGGCGGTGTAACCGAATATATGACAGCACGTCAGGATAAGAGAATCAAAAAAATTATCGTCTGCTCGGGCATAGCAGATTTGTTTCAGAGTTATGAAGAACGTGAAGACGGAATGAAACAGGTACTCTGTGACTGCATAGGCGGAAGTCCCGAAGAAATGCCCGAAGAATATGAAAAAAGGTCGGCTGTATATTGGGCTGATGAAATAAAAATCCCTGTACTTATCATTCACAGCAAGGGAGATACAAAAGTGCCATTTGAACAAGCTGAAAAAATGAATGAACTGCTCAAAGAACACACTGACTGCACTTTTATCACATATAATGACGATATGCACGGATTTCATGAAGAAGATATTCCAAAAATAATAGAATGGCTGGAAAATAAATAACAAACAAGGACTGTCATAAGGCAGTCCTGTTTTTTACCCGTAAGTTAAATAGTCTATGGTTTTACAGTAAACGACAAAACAAATTGCTCTATGTCATTACAAATGCAGTGCAACAAATCATAAAACCGAATTTTGTCTTAAAAGAGCCTGTTTTTCATTCCAGAGCTTTTCGGACAGGTCTACATAGTATGTGTGAGGATTCTCGAATCTCTTTACTTCGTCCCAGAGAGTGTCAAGCTGTTGCTGACAGCGGTTTTTGATAGTCTGTATGTCGGGGAGTTCATAGCAAAGTTCGCCTTTATCGAAAATCTGCTTGCGAATCTTAACAGCCTTGAAGTTTGTAAGGGTCTTGCGTTTCCATGTATGTTCGGGGTCGAATATCGTATACGGCTTTGTATCGTCGATTTCCTCGTCAAAGAGTGTTATAACATCTGCAATTGCTTTGTTTGTTTCATTGTCATAAAGACGGTAGAGATTCTTGAAACATGGATTTGTTATCTTGGCAACATTTTCACTTATCTTTATCTTAGGAGTTTCA
>CACZZB010000064.1 GCA_902785555.1 uncultured Ruminococcus sp. | reverse complement strand
GGTAATCTCTACCTCTTCAAAGTATTCTGTTATTCCGTTATTTTTCATAACTCCTATTATACCATACTTTCTCCATTTTTCAAAATTGATTTCCGTGTACACAGTAAGTCATCGGTCCGAGCATGAGCTTTAATTCATATTCGCCTGCAAGTGCCGCAAGCAGCCATTCAAGTACGCCTACTCCTGCCGGAAGTCCTATTATAACACCTACCACCGTCAACCATATATTCTGTGAAATCAGCAGTCTGCCTATATTTTTATTCCTGAAACCAAGCACTTTCAATGTGGCGAGTTCCCTTGAACGCTCTACATAACTCATTATCCCAAGATTATACAGCACCACTATTCCGAGTATTACTGCCGCTATGACAAGAATGAACACCATACTGTCCATGATACTGACAAAGCTGTTAAATGTATCCATTAACTGTTTTTGATTCTGCTTTCCCGAAATAATGTCAGATGACGGTATATCACCGATATTTTTATCGGTATAAACAGAAGTAATATGATAATCTATGCCAAGCTTGTCCGCCAATGTATCACTCATTGTCACGCTCTCCGTCATAACTGAACGGTTATAGCCTATTACTTTCACTGTATATGTCTTTGATGAACCATAAGGCGAAAATGAAATATTTTCTCCGATTTGTGCCTTGTCTTTCAATCTCAGGCACAAGTAAACACCTTCATCACTCAATGCAATTCGATTATTATTTTCATCAATTACATTCATCAAAGCATTGGAATTATGGATAATATCCAGCGAAACCGTTTCACCGTCAAGGCTTATTCCGCTAAGACTTTCCCAATCTCCCTGAAGTTCGTCTGCAAGGGATTTCGCCCTGACAGTATCGGCATTGTCGACAAGATTGACTTTCACAGAATAATTGGAAATATCCTTGTCAAGCAGTTCAAGGAATCCTGCCATTGTATCACGCATACCAAGTCCGCCTACCATCAGTACCATACAGCCCACTATGCCAAACAATGTCATTGCCGAACGGCTTTTGTGACGGCTTAAATCACGGATATTCCACTTTGTTCCGAAATGCAGTTTATCCCATATTTTTGTACGCTCAAAAAGCGTTTTCCGCATTTTCTTGGGAGTGTACGGGCGTAAAGTATCTGCGGCTGTTCCTTTAAGCTGCTTATGGACGGAAAGAAAACTTATCAGCGTAAGAAAAATAATTGTGCCTGCCATGACGGGATAACAAAATACAGGTATCACGGAAGTCCAGTCGGGCATATCAAAATAAGTTCCCATCATGCCGTCCTCACTCATTATCGCACCGCATACAATAAAGCCGAGTACCGTTCCCAAAGCTGTTCCGACAATTCCTATAAACAAGCCGTAAGAGGTGTAATGTCTTAATATCCTGCGGTTTTTAAAGCCCAATGCTTTCAGAGTGCCTATCTGCAATTTTTCCTTTGCGGCAATACGGTGCATAGTTGTAACCATTGTCAGAACAGCTATCGCAAGAAAAAGCACAGGCAGAACAGAACCCATTGTTTTTCCCTCGTCAGCCTCTCCCATAGCTTCTTTATAAACGAGGTGTTCATTTTTTGAAGTTACCATGATTGTCCGTCCAAGCTGCTCTTTTACGGCATCTTCCAATTTTTCCTTTTCCATATCCGAAATCAGATTTATCTGCACATAAGCTTTGTCAAGCATTTCATCATATTGCAAATCTTTCAGCTTTTCTTCAATCATACTTTCGGGAATATTTGCCTTTCTCATTTCTTCGGCATAAGTTTTTTCAGCTTTTTCTTTGATGACGGATTTGAATTTTTCTGGCGAAATATACGCATATCCGAAAGTATTGTAATCCGGCATAAGCTGATTGTTATCGGCAACACATATCATGTGTTCTCCTGACTTTATCAGTCCGATTATCTTTCCCGATATTTCAGTTCCCTGAAATTCAAGCGTTAAATCGTCACCGACAGAAATATTATTTGCCGCTGCAAACTTATCGGACAACCAGAAACCGTCACCATTTTTATCATATTGTTCTCCGTCTGTCACGATAAAAGTTGAAACCGTGTAGTTTTCGCTGACATCAAGGGCAAGCGATTTATTCTGACTGTCTTTTATATCAAGATTTACGCTTATATAGCGAGTAGCTGCTTTCACTCCGTCAATGCTGCTGATTTTATTCAAATCTTCAGATGTAAAACCGTCTGTGGAGTATAAACGATAATCCGCATAATTCGTATCGGAAAAGAATCTTGAAGTATCATATTCAATCGTGTACCACTCCATATTGAAACCGAGGAATATTCCCATGCCGAGTGTTATCATGATTATCATGGATATGAATTGTGCCTTGTAGCTCCATGCGGTGCGGAATAATTTTCTTATCAGCATTACCATTCCACCTCGTCTGCACTCATAGGCTTATCCTGTTCTTCAACAGAGCGTATTTTACCGTTTTTTACACGGATAATCGTATCCGCCATTTTTGCGATACTCTGATTATGCGTGACAATCACTATCGTTTTGCCGTAGCTTTTCGCCATACCGAGAAGAAGTTTCAGTATCATCACACCCGTTTCGGAATCTAATGCACCTGTCGGCTCGTCACAAAGAAGTATCTGAGGATTTTTCGCCAAAGCCCTCGCAATAGATACTCTCTGCTGTTCACCTCCCGAAAGTTCCGAAGGAAAGTTATGCAGATGGTCGGAAAGTCCGACTTCCTCTATCATCTTTTTGGCATCAAGGGAATTTTTCGATATTTCCGATACAAGCTCCACATTCTCATATACAGTCAAAGTTGGTATCAGATTGTAAAACTGAAACACAAATCCCACCGTTGCCGCACGATAATCGGCAAGTTCATTGTCGGTCAGCTTTGAAATATCCTTTCCGTTTACCGTGATAGTGCCTGCACTCGGACTGTCAAGACCGCCAAGCAAATTCAGAAGTGTACTTTTGCCTGCACCCGAAGGTCCAAGAATAACAACAAATTTTCCCTCGTCAAGCGTGAAACTGACATTATCAAGTGCTTTCAGTTCATGTTCGCCTGTTTTATATGTTTTGGTAACATTATCAAATTTTACGATAGCCATAGTTACCTCCCGAAAAGTGAAAAACGCTTTTTCTCATAAGGCTCGGCTGTTATATCAAGCACCTTGTAACCTGTTTTTCCTATCGCATCACGCAATGTATTTTCATCAAGCATATCTTCGCTTATAATCTCCGTCACACCTTTTGAATGTGATGAACTCACTTTTTTTACTTTGAAATTCTGACGGACAGTATCATTGACATGGCTCTCGCACATGGAACACATCATTCCGTCAATCTTTAATGTCGTTTTTATCATAGCTGTTCTCCTCTGAAATTATTTCCGAATCGTGCAAAAGCGGTGTCATGCTTTTCAGACATATAAGCATTGTTGATGTATTATGCAAAAGTGCCGAAAATCCGGGGGTAATTATACCGAAAAATCCCAGTGCCATCAATGCCGAATTGAAGCCCAGAATAAATCTGTAATTATTTTCAATGCGTTTCATTAAAAGACGGCTAAGAATTCTCAGACGTATAAGTTGGTTCAAATCACAGTTTCGTAAAGTAATATCTGCGGTTTCCCTTGCAATATCCGAGGCATCACTCATGGCAACAGATACATTTGCTTCTGCAAGTGCCGGTGAATCATTGATACCGTCACCTACCATGACAACGGATTTTCCCTGACTTTTCAGCTTGCTGATATAACTGTGCTTGTTTTCGGGGAGCACCTGACAATAATATTCATCTATGCCAAGCATTTTTGCGGTGGACTCTGCCGCACCCTTACTGTCACCCGTAAGCATGACTATGTGCTTGAAATCGGCATTTTTCAAATCAGATATCACTTTTGCCGCTTCTTTTCTCGGAGGATCGTTGATGCACAATGCCCCTGCAAGCTGTCCGCCTATGGCAAGATATACAACAGAACTGCCTTGTGCCGTATCGTCTATTATTTTCTGCTGTTCTTCCAATATTGAAATTCCCTCATCTTCTGCAATAAAGTGACGGCTGCCTATGACTGCCCTTTCACCGAATAATTTTGTTGCGATTCCGTGTGCAACGATATAGATAACTTCCGTGTGTTCCTCTGCATGAACGATACCTTTTTCTTTTGCGGCATTTACTATCGCCCTTGCAACACTGTGAGGAAAATGTTCCTCAATGCAGGCGGCTATTTTCAGCACTTCATTTGAAGTATATCTTCCGAATGGCACAACAGCTTTCAATTTCGGTTCTGCATTGGTGAGAGTACCTGTTTTGTCAAATACGATAGTATCGGCATTTGCATACGCTTCAAGATATTTTCCGCCCTTGACTGTCATATCATGGTCAGCCGCTTCTTTTATGGCAGAAATTACCGCTATCGGTACGGACAGTTTTATCGCACAGGAATAGTCTACCATCAAAAGCGAAACCGCTCTTTTTATATCTCTTGTCAAAATCCACGCTGTTAAAAATCCTAAGAAGCTGTATGGAACGATACTGTCTGCCAATCGCTCGGCTTTTCCCTGCATTTGTGCTTTAAGGGAATCCGAACGGCTGATAAGTTCCGCTATCTGACTGATACGGGTATTTTCTGACAAGGCTCTTATTTTTATCACAATATTTCCGTTTTCAATAACCGTTCCTGCAAAAACCGTACTGCCTTTTGCTTTTGAAACAGGCAAAGCTTCACCTGTCATGGACGATTCATTGATTTCCGCCTGACCGTCAATAATCTCTCCGTCAACGGCTATCACACTTCCCGTCTGCACTCTTATCCTGTCACCGATATTCAGTTCGGACATGGATACCTGATATTCTCCGCTGTCATCAACTTTCCATAACTTGTCTGTGTGTATCATCAAACTGTCAGTCAATGCAGCTTTTGTTTTCGCCTTTGTATAATCTTCAAGAAGTGCCGATACGGACAGCAAAAACATGACCGAACCGGCTGTTTTGAAATCTCTCTGTGCAAGACAAGCTGTAATTGATGCCGCATCAAGCACTTCTACATCAAGACGAAATGAAAACAGTTCCTGTATGCCTTTGGCTATATACTTACAGCCCTTAAAAACCGTAATTGCTGTGCTTAATGGTTTTGGGATAAGCAATTTATGCACAAGTCTTTTCACAACTATTCGCTTAATATCTTTTCTGAATTTCCTGTCTATTGCACGCACAGACAGGCTTTCATCTTCCTTTATATCGGAAAGCTGCTTTACATCAAGCATTTCAACGGCTTTTATCACATCTTCACGGTGAGTTTCTTCATATATTACAAGAATACCGCCGTTTGCACAGGACACTTTTGCAGATTTCACAAATTCCATATCCGTCAAAGCTTTTTCAATGCGGCTTTCTTCATGTTCCGTAAAGGCGTACCGACCACAGCGAAAACGGATTCTTCCCTTGCTGTCATAAACGATTTTATACTTCATCGTCAGAATCTTCCTTTGATTTGCTTTTTTCTGCTTCCTGACGGGCTTCATAGCAAATATCTTCCGCTTCATCTTTCATGTTCTGCAAAGCCTCTTTTGCATCTCCCTGAATCTTCATGCCCTTTGCAAGTCCCTGTACGGCAAGTTTGCGTGTTGTCGGTGATTTCAATATTTTTCCGCCTATTACCGTTCCGACTGCACCTGCTGCCACCAACCAGAATTTTTCATTTCTCAAAAAACCAAACATAATTTAAACATTCCTTTCAAAGCATAATTTGTTAAATTGAACTGACTATATTATATCACTCACAGTTAGCTATGTCAAACTGTTTCATAAAATCTTCTTATAATTTTATCTGTTTTCATACAACTGATTTTCACATAATAACAGACAAAAAGATGCCGCTCTCTGTATATATTCATTTATCCGAAACCGATTTTACGTGATAATCCCACAAATACGGCTGTCTGACGTTTAGGAACGATTATCACAGAGTATCAGATACTGTCCATCGGATAGCGTAACAGGGAATTTCATTCTCCCATCTTCTTTTTTATCAAATTTTATATTTTGGTAAACTTCGCTTTTGACAAAAATCCACTTTTTGAATTCTGTTCCGTATCATCATCTTCAACATACGCATCATACGGTGCATTCGGATCATGTACCTTTATTTTCTTCATTGGATTGCAAAGTTCTGTTCTGTGTGCAAATGCCATATTTATATCATCTGTCCAGCCTGTGTGTCCCGTAATGATTTTCAGCGACAAATCTCTTGAACGCAAAATCTTTTCCAGTTTTTCCAAAGAACGCACAGCAAGTTTATTATCCTCCGCAAGACCGTTTATGAAACTGTAACCGCCGTCTGCACCAAACCAAATCGTATCTCCCGTAAAAAGATATGTGTCATCTATCAGATACACCATGTGTCCCCACGTGTGACCGGGTACAAGCAGACATTCCACTTTTATTCCGTTAAAATCCAATATCTGCCCGTCTTTCAGCAAAACTTTTTTATTATCCGTTTTCACCATAGGCAATTTATAAAAGCCAAACATTACTTTTCGCCTGACTTCTCCTGTTAAATAGCGATTTTCAATCTCACTCAGATAAATTACCGCATTTTTGAACAGCAGTTCACTGTCAGTTTCCAATGCACCGACATGGTCTGTATCCTGATGCGTGATGAGAATATGCTCTATATCAGACGGGGAAATGCCGAGCCATTTCATTTTTTCTTCCAATCTTCCGTAATTATACCCTGCATCTATCATCAAAGTCTGACCATTTTTTCTGTAAAAAAATATATTAGCCACATACTCTCTGACACAAGCCACATTTTCATCAATCCAGCCTGTATTCAAAGGCTTGAAAATTTCCTTGCCCCTGTATCCCCATGACATCACTTTGTACTGAAATTCACTGTCTTTTCTTGACATTTTTATCTCTCCCGTATATTATAATTAAAAGCAATATGCCTGACATAAATATGTTTCCTATTTTCAAATAATGGTATAGACGTTTCAAAGGATATTTGTTATAATTAAATCATCGTTAATGCGATAAATTAGAATTTATATTAGGAGTCATTGAAATGATTGTTTGGAAACGTATCGTAAATGAAGGATATAATAACGCATTCTTGATTAACGAAAATGGAAAACAAATTTTTGAAAGACCAGCTGATTTTATGGACTATCAGACCAACCCTCATATTAGGAGTATTAGAATTGAAGTTGGCAAAAATGGATTTTCTGATGTGATAAATTATTGGGGAGTTAATGGAACTTTTATTGTTAATGAAAAAGCCAAAAGCGTCCTTGAAAAAAATTTTTCCAATCAAAAGATACAGTTTTTCCATTGTCACTGCTCACAGTATCCCGAAATGAACTTTTGGATATTGAACGCATATAACTATCAAGATTTATTAGATGTAAAAAAAAGCAAATATGATACTCTGATAAATCTAAAGGGTGAAGAAGTAATACGTTCCGTAGACAAATATGTATTTACCAAAGAAATATATGAACATGATATATTTAAGTTGTTCATCTCCGGACACAAAAGAGAAACACATCTTTTTCTTTCAGACAGATTTAAGCAAGTAATGCAAGAAAATGGAGTGACCGGATTAGCATACAAAAAGATATACGAATCCATCTAAATTCTGATTTATCTTAATAAATACATAAAAGCATTTTTTGCATACTTTTATACATAAATTTACACCCTTACTTCAAATCAATGCAGTTATTCCTATCACTCCAACCATTGCAAGACCTAAACTCGGCATTATGATACCCGGCAAATCCTGAAATTTTACGGGATTTATTTTCCTCATATCTTTCAAGATTTTTGGCTTTTGCCGCCTCTATCATTTTCGGAGTAATATCAATGCCTGTATAATTTTTACCAGGCATTTTTTATAAAGAAGTGAAATTATAGCCCCTGTGCCGCTTTTGTAAACTCTTTGACAGTCAAATCTTTATACTGCTGTTCCGTTTTCATAAATTTTCACCTTTCCTTTTCTGACAGATATAATCTTAAACATAACATCACCACTTTAAAAAATTAATAACACAAGTCCTGAAATGACCGCTGCACCGACTATCCATATCAACGACAAAATAATTCTCTTTTTCAAAACCTGTTTCCATGTCTGCACAAACGGTATATCTTCCGTGCCTGCTATCACCCAGAATTTACTTTTGGCAACCCATATCTTGTCTATCACAATCCCGTCAAACCAATTCATCACTTCAAGCATGACAAGAGCCTGTATGTATCCTGTCCAAAAATCCCTGACACCGTTCCACAAGCCTATTATCAATAAAATTGCCGTCAGCATGACAATATAAAAGGCTGTCATAAATATGATTTTTTTCTTTTTAACGGTCTGCCTGTCAGTAAGACCGAGTTCATATACTCTTTCACGAACAGCTTTCGGATAAAAATACAGTCCGTTCAAAGCATTGTTTCCGACACCTATTCTAACCATCAAAATAAACAGCATACAATATATCACATTCTGTAAAACATATATCATTTTCTGACACACTCCGTATAAAGCATAGTTATCCTTGAAGGCATTTCTTTTTGTTTAACGACTTTCCAGCCGTTTTCGGAAAGAAATTTGATATATTCTTCCTTTGTCCACTGATGTTCAAATTTAATGCCTGCAATTTTGAGTATATGCGACCATAATTTACTTGTAAAACCTTGTCCCCTGTGTGTGAAATTGGGTGCAATCAGTATACCGTCATCTTTCAGAACCCTGTCAATTTCCCTCAAAGCCTTTTCGGGATTCGGCATGACATGAAGTGCATTCGATATAATTACTGCATCAAATGTTTTATCGGCATACGGCAGATTTGTTGCATCCGCTTTTTCAAATTCAAGATTTTTCGGATAATTACCTTTTTTCGCCTCTTTTATCATACCGTCCGAATAATCTGTCGCAATCATCTTTTTGGCGGCATAAGCAACATTTTTTGCAAGAAGTCCGGGACCTGTCGCTATTTCAAGAACAATTTTATTTTTAATAACTTTCGGTATTCTTTTATACATCTATATTAATATTAACACCATACAATCCTGATGTCAAGTTTTTGACGTATATTAATACGGTATCATTCAAAGCATGAACAGTGCAGGTGGAAGATGTCACGACAATGCACGCTGCGAAAGTATGTGGGCAAGAATGAAAGAAGAATTATTTTATATCCGCGGGGTTCTCTCCGGCTCTCAAGAGACGTTTTTACTATAAACAAGTGAATATGGCTGCTTGAATTTTTTCGGTAAAAATATGTCAAGTAATATTGACATTTTCATAAATTCTATATCAGAATATACTTTTCTTGCTTTTTCAAGCATTTCAACGGAGTTATCGACACCAAATCTATTGCAAACTGTGTTCTGTATTTCAAAAATCTTTCATACTGTTCAGGATTCCATTTTGTCATAAAGCAACTCCTTTAAAATTTCTTTCTCTATACTATTCCATTTGTTTGTTACATTGAATACACAATAATTGCTGTCTATATTAGCTAAAACAAAGCAGTCGTAAGCATAACGTCTCTCCCAAAAAGCAATCGCAGAATCATTTGGCAAATTGTGACCACGATTATGATACGCAGCTTGTAATTGTGCAGCGATATTTACAGTCTGCAAATAATAAATTTTGTACTCTGTTTCGCTAAGTGTTGAAAGTAGCATTTGAATATGAGCAAGTACCTGCTCCTTTGTCGCACCATAATTGCGAATCATATCGTTGATTGGGTGGTGAAATAATGAACCGTCAAAAATGATGTAATCCACATCATCAATGAATGTTGCAACAAAATTCTTCCATACGGCAACATACGTTTCGGAATAGTCTTCAAACGACACAGGATTTCGAGGATTATAGCAAAATTCTTTCTCCATAAACTCGGACAGAAGTGGTTCCTCAAACAAGGGTGTATCCTCGTCAAAGTAATGAATTAATCTTGCTTTTCCGGCATCAACTGTATTTGCCTGTATCTTCTTTTTATATTGCGGATACTCTGCACAAAGTGTTTCGTATTCTTCTGCAGTGTAATATGCCACGCAATAAAAATCAATAGAATTAGTGTAATCAAATTCCACAAAGGCTTTTGCGTTTTTACCTGACAATTGCAAATCATCACACAGCTTTTTTGCCATAGTGGACTTGCCAACACCCGAAACACCTTCTATAAATATCATTTTCATCATTGTTAACCTCCATATATTTTCTGTTCATATCATACAATATTTTTACAAGAATTGCAATTATTAATACTATCGAACGTATCATAGAGCGTCAGGTCATCCTCCTGAAGTTCAATCTGTGTATAGAATTCGGGAAAGCCGTATTGAGTATTTTCCGCAATCAGCTCGATCACTGTTTTTTCTCTGTTGTATTCTTCCAAGTTTCGCTGCTCCTTTCTTCAATATCTTTTATTATTTGCCCGACCCCTGAAATCACATTGACCGTAATGGTGTTGCCAGTCATTTTGTATAGCTTGCTGTCGAACATTCCTGTTGCGGCAACATTGTCAAATTGCCAATCTTTGAATCCCTGCAATCTCCAGCATTCACGAGGTGTCAGCTTTCTGATTCGCCCGATATGATAATCTCCGTTTTCGTCAAAGAAAATCAAAGCAAATTTTTCGGGATCGTCCATGTCCAAAGGCTGAATTTCCTCAACAAACACTCCACTGTGTTCACCTTTGTGAGTACTGATTCCCGAATCCTGACGAGTTGTTATACATCGAGCAATTTCCGTAAACTTCGGATCGGGGTTCATATCCACACAGTAACAAGCCTGTGTGCTGCTTGT